>NZ_JBQHUO010000001.1:0-384381 GCF_052065125.1 Collinsella sp. HCP28S3_G2 | reverse complement strand
GGGTTAAGTTTGCTGCTCTACAGTCCTGCGCAAGACGGAAAGCACATTAAGTGCTTTCCTTTGCGTGCGGAACTCGCGACAAACTTAACCCGCCCCGGCCCCCGATGGCCCCAGACCGGCGGGATAGACCGGTTTGGATGGGGCTTTGATGCATGGGTGGTCTGTTGGTGGGCAAATGGGTATCATGATGCGGTTACTGCATCGACTCCGTGATGCATGTTTGTACGTTCCCGGCGGTCGGTTTGCCAGAAGCGCCCCGTCGGTTGTTCCAGACCCGTTTCGAAGAAAGGAAACCGCACGAACCTATGGCAGCTAAAAAATCATCTCCTTTGAAGATCATTCCGCTCGGAGGCCTTGACGGCATCGGCAAGAATATGACGGTCTTCGAGTGCGGCGACGACATGGTGCTCGTCGACGCCGGCCTTATGTTCCCCGACGACTCCCAGCCCGGTATCGATTTGGTGCTTCCCGACTACACCTATGTTCTGGAGAACGAGGAGAAGCTCCGCGGCATCATCGTCACCCACGGCCACGAGGACCATACCGGTTCGCTTCCGTACCTGCTGCAGGACCTCAACAACAAGGTGCCCATCTTCTCGAGCAAGCTGACGCTTGGTTTCATCGAGGGCAAGCTTTCCGAGTTCCGCATCCGCGCGCCCAAGTTCCGCGAGGTCAAGGGCGGTAGCCATGTCAATCTTGGTGGCATTTCGCTCGACTTCTTCTCTATGACGCACTCAATTCCGGGCGCTTTGGGTGTATTCATTCGCACCAACCAGGGCACCGTTATGCACACGGGCGACTTTAAGCTCGACCAGACGCCCATCGATGGCGTCACGCCCGATTATGCCGCCATCAGTCGCTTTGCCAAGCAGGGCATCGACCTGTTGCTTTCCGACTCCACCAACGCCACGGTTCCGGGCTTTACCAAGTCCGAGGCCGAGGTCGGTCCCAACCTGCTGCACGCCATCAAGAATGCCCCGGGCCGTGTTTTCGTCGCGTCGTTCTCGAGCCATATCCATCGCCTGCAGCAGATCTGCGACGCCGCCCGCAAGTGCGGCCGCAAGGTCGTCGTGACCGGACGTTCCATGCTCACCAACACCCGCGTGGCGCGCGAGCTGGGCTACCTCAACATCGACGATGCCGATATCATCGATGCCTTCGATATCGATAACCTGCCTGACGACAAGATTGTCGTCATGTGCACCGGCTCTCAGGGCGAGCCGCTGTCGGCGCTGTCCCGCATGGCCAACGGCGAGCACAAGACGCTCTCCATCCACGAGGGCGATACCGTCATCCTCTCGGCGACCCCTGTTCCCGGCAACGAGAAGGCCGTCCAGCAGGTCGTCAACAGCCTGGCCAAGCTTGGCTGCGACGTGTGGGATAAGAATCGCGCCCTCGTCCATGTCTCGGGTCACGGCAGCCAGGAAGAGCTCAAGCTTCTGATGGCCATGGCCAAGCCCACCTACTTTATGCCGGTTCACGGCGAGGCCGTGCACCTGCGTGCCCATGCCCAGCTTGCCCGTAAGATGGGTATTAAGGATGATCATATCTTTATCCTCGATAACGGTGACACGCTCGAGATGCGCGGTGGTATTGTCAAGCGCGGCACGCCCGTCGAGTCCGGCGTCGTCTACGTCGACGGCCTGCGCATCGGTGATACCGACCCCATCGTCCTGCGCGATCGTCAGAAGCTCGCCAATGACGGTATGGTCACAGCCGTCGCCATCGTCTCGCTCAAGCATAAGAAGATCGAGGCTATTGAGTTCTCGGGCCGTGGTGTTTCATTTGCCATCGACGATCAGTTCTCCGAGGATGCCTCCGCATCCATCATGAAGACGATCGAGAAGGGCAAGTTTAGCTTTACGAGCAGCGGCTCCGATGCCATTCGCAAGGCCGTGCGCGATTCGCTCTCCAACTTCATTTGGAGCCGTACGCGCACCCGTCCGATGATCATCCCGGTCGTCATGGAGGTTTAGTTTGGCGCGCGGATCTGCACAAAACGCCAAAGGCAATAAAGCCAACAACCAACCGGCATCTACTAAGGGTGCCGGTTCCCATCTTCGTGCCAATAAGGGCCACGAGGCCGAGTTCGACGATTTTGAGCCCCTGGTCGAGCCTTCGGCCAACCGCGATATCGCCGGCGTGGTCATTGCCGTTTTGGCGATTGCGTCTTTCATTGCCGTGATTTCTCCGGCAACGGCACCCGTGACGGCAGCGGTTGCCGGTTTCTACCATCTTGGCTTTGGCCTGGGCGCCTACGTGCTGCCGATCGTCATTTTGCTGTTTGCCTCCACGCTCTTTTTGGGTGAGGACTCGCCGCTCAACATTCGCTCGGTCGCGGGTGGCGCCGTTGTCTTTATCGCCGTCGTCTCCATTCTTTCGTTGATGGTGCCGGGCACGAGCGATTCGTGCGACCTCATGTTTGTGCCGCAAAACCTGTCCGCCTCGGGTGGCTACATCGGTGCGTTTATTGCGAGTGCGCTGCAGAATGCCCTGGGTAAACCTATCGCGATGGTGGTCCTGTTGGGTTTGGCCGTCGTTGGCTTTGTCATCATCGGCTTTTCGGTGGGTGGCGTTTTGCGCTCTGCGCGCGATCGCGCTGCCGATTTTGCCGAGCGCCGTCGTGCCGATGTCAATGCGAGCCCGTGGGGCGACGAAGAGGCCCTGTCGGTTCCCGGCGTCGCCCGTCCGCACCTGAGCATTCTTCGTCAGAAGGGCTCCGATATGGCCGTGACCACGGTGATGGGCAATGATGTGGACCCTGTTCTGGACGATGACGACGGGGACGATGATCCGTTTATCGACGTGTCCGAGGCTGTGGAGGCCGAGCGCGCCAAGACCACGCTGCTGCCGCGTCGCCATGCCAAGCATGGCAAGTCCGCGCCCAAGCTCAACACGAGTGAGCCCGACCCGTCTTGGTCCGATAGCGAAATCGAACTCACCGCGGGCGATGACGAGGATGACGAGTGTCCGCTCGAGACCGCCAAGACAACTTTGCTGCCGCGTCGGCAAGACAGGCGAGGACAGGTCACCGGACAGCTTTCGATGGAAGACGACCCGGACAAGGTCGACGAGTCCGAGCCGCCGTTTGCCGTGAACCCCGTGTCTGCTGCCCCGCAGATCCCCGATTTCCTGAAGCACCCCAAGGTTGCCGACGCCTCCACCCCAACGGCTTCCGCTGCTCCTGTTGCAGCCGGCGATGGGGGAGCTGACGGCACTGCTGCAGATGTCGAGGGCGAGCAAGAGGATGGCCTCAAACTCCCGCCGCTCGAAATCCTGCACGCCAACCCGCAGTCGGCGTCCGCCGCGTCTTCTGACAAGGAGTTGGAGCAGACGGCCGAGTCGCTGCAGTCCACTTTGCTGGAGTTTGGCCGTAGCGCTCGCGTCGTCGGCTGGATTGCCGGTCCCACGGTGACGACCTTTAAGCTGCAGCCCGGCGAGGGCGAGCGCGTGAGCAAGATTTCGAGCCTCGAGGACGATATCGCGCTTTCGCTTGCCGCCCAGTCGGTGCGTATCTTTGCGCCGATTCCCGGCACCTCGCTTGTGGGTATCGAGATTCCCAATCGCAAGCGCCAGAACGTTAACCTGGGCGACGTGCTTCCCTATGTGAAGGGCGGTCCGCTCGAGCTGGCCATCGGCCGCGATGCCGAGGGTACGCCGGTTGTCGCCGACCTCGCCAAGATGCCCCACCTGCTTATTGCCGGTACCACCGGTTCCGGTAAGTCGGTCATGATCAACTCCATCATCACGACCCTGCTCATGCGCGCGCTTCCCGAGGACGTTCGCTTGATCATGGTCGATCCCAAGCGCGTTGAGCTTGCCGGCTATAACGGCCTGCCCCATCTCTATGTGCCCGTGGTGACCGAACCCAAGCAGGCTGCGAGTGCCTTGCAATGGGCTGTGTCCGAGATGGAGCGTCGCCTGAAGGTCTTCGAGCGCCTCAACGTTCGCAAGATCTCGACGTATAACGAAAAGCAGGCCGCCGGCGAGTTCGAACACTACGATAACCCGCCGCAAAAGATGCCCTATCTGGTCATTATCATCGACGAGCTATCGGACCTGATGATGGTTGCCGGCAAGGATGTCGAGGCCTCGATCGTTCGTATCGCCCAGCTGGGCCGTGCCGCCGGTATTCACCTTATCGTGGCTACGCAGCGCCCCAGCTCCAACGTGGTGACGGGCCTCATTAAGGCCAACATCACCAATCGTATCGCCTTTAACGTGGCCACGGGCATCGATTCCCGCGTCATTATCGACCAGATGGGCGCCGAAAAGCTCACCGGTTTGGGCGACATGCTGTTCTCCAAGGTCGACTGGGGCAAGCCCCGCCGTATCCAGGGCTGTTTTGTCTCGGATGACGAGATCAACGAGATCGTCGAGTTCGTTAAGTCGCAAAGCGAGCCCGACTACCACGAGGAGATTCTGTCTGCCGTGGCGCCTGCTTCCATGTCCATGGCTGGTGGCGGCGGTATTGTCCGCACGGGCGTTGCCGAGCCGCAGGATGACGACCCGCTTATCTGGGAGGCCGCCCATATTGTGGTGGAATCGCAGCTTGGCTCCACATCTGGCCTGCAACGCCGCCTCAAGGTTGGCTATGCGCGCGCCGGGCGTATTATGGACATGCTGGAAGAAAAGGGCGTCGTCGGCCCGCCCGACGGTTCCAAGCCGCGCGAGGTCCTGCTGGATGACGAAGGGCTTGCCGCGCTGGAGTCTGTCGACGCCGAGATGGTACGTGAAGATCGTGAGTTTGGAGGATTCTGATGGCTGCACGCTTTGGTGACATGCTGCTCGAGCAGCGTCGCCGGATGGGCCTTTCCATCCAGCAGGTCGCCAACACCATCAAAATCAGGCCGCAGATCATCGAGTTTTTCGAGACTGGTAACTTTGCATCGATGCCCCCGCGTGGCTATGCGCAGGGCATGATTTCGAGCTACGCTCGCTTTTTGGGGCTTAACCCGCGCGAGGTCGTCAACGCTTATTTTGACGACCTCATGGCATATGAACGCGATACCTCGCAGCAGGGAGGTCGTTTTCAGGATGCTGCCGGCTACGTTAACTCGCGTTCTTCGGTCGATAACGGTCGTTTTTTGATGGTTCAGGGTGGTCGTACGACACGGTACGGCCAGCGCCCTCCGCAGGCGGGCTATATCACCGAGACGGGCTCCAGCGAGGAAATTCGTTCTCAGCGAGATCGTTTTCGCAGTACGCCCCTGCCAGATGACCGTGCGCTTCCCGCCGCTCGCGGGTTGAGTCGCGATCCTCGCGCCGGTTACGGCGACGGTGGATACTCCGGTCGTAGCTATCGCGGAGTACCCGCCGGGCGTTCCCGCGATGGCTATTCCGACGCCGATACCACGCAGGTGACGCCGCGCCTCCGTTCGCAATCCCAGCCCTATGGGCAGCGCTCTTCGGTGCCTCGCTCTGGCCAGCGCGGCTATCAGGGCCGTGGCGAGCTTGCGCCGCGTCCGGGCCGGCGGGGTTCGCAGCGCCAGAGTAGCTATCGTGGTCGTCCCGATAGCGGTCGCGGCCGCATACCGCAGGGTAATGGTCGTGGTAGCTCCAATCGCGGACGCGGCGTTGGGCGCGCCTCTCAATACAACACGATCGATCCGCGCATTATTTACGTCGGCATCGGTGCCGTGGTGCTACTGTTGATTTTGCTCATCGTGGTACTCCTGCGTGGTTGCGGCTCTGCTGCACCCGAGTCGACGCCCGAGACACCCGTGGCTACCAAGACGACGACTAAGAAATCTTCCAAGAAGACCGAATCCACTGACGAGGATGAAGACGCCGACGAGGCGACGGATGCGGCCGGTTCCGATGCTGCCAAGGCGACGGTGGAAAAGGAAGAGGACGAGGTCACCAAGGTCAAGGTCTCTGTTGCCAAGGGCAAGACCGCCTGGATCGAGGTCAAGGTCGACGGTAAATCGGTCTATGGCGCTCAAGCGACCGGTCCTTTTGAGCAGGAGTACACGCCCGAGTCCTCGATTGAGATCACCACGTCCAAGCCCTCCGATGTCACGGTCACCAAGAATGGTGAAAAGGTTCGCTATGACACCAAGACATCGGGTGTGGCGCGCGTGACCATTACCGTTCCCAAGAAGGAGACCGCTGACTCCGCGAACGGCGATAATGCCGGCGGTACCGATAATGCCGACGGCACCGATGCCCAGTCTACCGTCGGCACCGACACGGCATCCGACGACCAGACAGTGAACAATACAGATGACTATTCGTACGACAGCTACTAAGGCTCCCCGTACCGAAAGGAAGAACCATGGCTAAAGATTCCAGCTTTGACGTTGTGTCCGAGGTTAACATGCAGGAGGTCGATAACGCCTTCCAGCAGACCGCCCGCGAGATCTCCCAGCGCTATGACCTTAAAGACTCCGGCGCCACCATCGAGCTTTCGAAGGGCGACAAGCTCTTTACGATTAACGCTCCGGCCGATTTTGTCTCCAAGCAGATCATCGATGTTTTGAGCTCCAAGCTCATCAAGCGCGGTATCGACCTCAAGGCTGTCTCTTGGGACACCCCGCAGGCGGCTTCGGGCGGTACCGTGCGCGTGCTCGGTCATATCGTCGAGGGCATCGACCAGGTGACCGCAAAGAAGATCAATAAAGACATCAAGGATCAAAAGCTTAAGGTCAAGGTGACCATCGAGGCCGATAAGCTGCGCGTTTCCTCGGCTTCTAAGGACGCTTTACAGACGGTGATTCAGTTCCTGCGCGACCAGGACTACGGCCAGCCGCTGCAGTTTACCAACTACCGCTAATTTACTCGAAAGGACCGCTCTCCAACATGGATACTCCGTTGGGTTCCGTACTCTATATCACGCTTGGCTGCGCCAAGAACGAGGTCGATACCGACCGCATGCGTTCGCTGCTGGCCGCTGCGGGCTACGAGGAGGCATTCGATCCTCAGGATGCCGATATCGCCATTGTCAATACGTGCTCGTTTCTTACCTCGGCGACGTCTGAGAGTATCGAGACCACGCTCGAGCTCGCTAACGAGGTGCAGGACGGCGTTCGCTCCTGCCCCATTGTCATGTGCGGTTGCGTGCCGTCTCGTTACGGCGACGACCTGCCCGACGAGCTGCCCGAGGTCGCGGCATTTGTGAAGGCCGATGAGGAAGACGGTATCGTCTCTGTCATCGATGGCGTTCTTGGTGTGGAGCGTGAAATCGCTGCCTATATCCCGCAGGTCAAGCGTACCGTCGAGGGCGCTGTCGCCTACGTCAAGATCTCCGATGGCTGCAATCGTTTTTGCAGCTTCTGCATGATTCCCTACATTCGCGGTCGCTATCATTCGCGCAATGCCGAAAGCATTATCTCCGAGGTGCGCGACCTGGTTGCCGGCGGTGTGCGCGAGATCGTGCTGATCGGCCAGGACACGGGCATTTGGGGCACCGACTTTGCCGATGAGGACGCCGCTGAGGCCTCACCGCGCAATCTGGCGCAGCTGCTGCGCGCCGTCGCCGAGGCTGTGCGCCCGCACAACGTCTGGGTTCGTGTGCTCTATCTGCAGCCCGAGGGCATGACCGACGAGCTTATCGAGACGATCCGCGATACGCCCGAGGTGTTGCCCTATATCGATATCCCCGTGCAGCACTGCGACGCGCGCATCCTCAAGGCCATGCGTCGCTCCGGTTCGCGTCAGGAGCTCGAGGAACTGTTCCGCGATCTTCGTGATCGTATCCCCGGCATCGTGATTCGTTCCACGGCCATGGTCGGCTTTCCGACCGAGACCGACGACGAGTTCCGTGATCTTATCGACTTTATGGACACCGTCGGCTTTGACTATACGAGCGTCTTTGCCTACTCGCGGGAGGAGGGCAGCCTGGCCGCCAATATGGAGGGCCAGGTCGATGAGGAGGTCAAGCTCGAGCGCGCCCAGGAGGCCATGGATCTGGCCGAGTCGCTGGGTTTTGCCGCCACGGCAGCCCATGTGGGCGAGCGCGCCCAGGTAATCGTCGACGGTATCGAGGAGACCGAGGACGGCGCCGAGCTGATCGGTCATGCCTGGTTCCAGGCGCCCGATTCCGATGGCGCGGTGCATCTGGACGCCAGCGAGGCGTCCGTGGGCGATATTTTGACCGTCGAGTTTACCGATAGCTTCTGCTATGAGCTTATCGGCCATGTTGTGGAGTAGGAGAGCGTCGTGGCAAACGAGAGCAATAAGGAACTGACGAGCGTTTGGACGCCCGCCAACATCGTGACGTGTGTTCGCATCGTCTTTATTCCGGTGTTCATGATCGTCTCGGCTCTGTCTCACGCGAGCGTTGCCTGTACGGACTGGAGCACCTTCGACGGCCCGCTCGCCGCCGCTGCCTTCATTCTGTATGTGATCCTGTCGTGCACCGATAAGGTCGACGGCTATCTGGCGCGCTCACGCAACGAGATCACCGATTTCGGCAAGTTCTTGGACCCCATCGCCGACAAGTTGCTGGTGTTCTCGGCCTTGCTGCTGTTCTTGGATTTTGGCGCGGTGACCGTGTGGTCCGTGTTCATTATCCTGTTCCGCGAGCTGTTGGTGAGCGCACTTCGCATGGTCGCGAGTGCTGCCGGTGTGGTCGTTGCCGCCGATAAGCTCGGCAAGTACAAGACGGCGACCACGATGGTCTCCATCTGTGGCTATCTGTGCGTCTTTGCGATGGCCGGTCTTCAGCTGGGGCCGGCGTCGTTGCTGCTCGGTGTCTATTCGGTGTCGCGCTTCCTGTACGTCATCGCCGTCATTTTGACCATTATCTCGGGTGCCCAGTACTTCTGGAACTGCCGTAAGATCGTCTTTTCGGTCTAGGTCCTGGTGGGTATGACGGAGTCTTATTTGCAGATCGCCGCAAACAACGAGGAGCTGGCGCGCGATATTGTCGAGCGCGCGAGTGCCCGCGGCGTGACGGTGTCGACGGCGGAGTCGCTGACGGCGGGCATGATCGCCTCGACGATTGCCGATATCCCGGGTGCCTCGGCGGTGCTTCGTGGCGGTGCGGTGACCTACTGCGATGAGATCAAACATCGCGTGCTCGGCGTCGAGCAGGAAACACTCGATCGGTTTAGCGCCGTGTCGCATCAGACGGCGCGTGAGATGGCCGCGGGCTCGCTGGACCTCTATCAGAGCGATGTCGCCGTGAGCGCAACGGGCTACGCTGGGCCCGGCGGCGGTACTGAGCAAGACCCCGCCGGCACGTTCTATATCGGCTGGGCGTATCGCGCGGCCGATGGGGGGGCGACGGTCGTTGAGTCTGCGTGCTGTCACTACGAGGGTGATCGGTCGTGCGTCCGTGCCTATGCGGTCGCCGAGGCTTTGGAACGCATTGTCCGCGTGCTCAATTCCATGGAATAGACGTGTTTTAAGGGGCCTTAGGGCCCCTTAATTGTGGAGATAGGGACCTTTGGCAAGGAATGCGCTTGCGCTGGCACATGTCTTTAATTTGAACGAGCACTCGTATTTGCGATTGGCATGGTCAAGCGTTTGGTCGGTGATTGGTCGGCGTTTGGTCGGGTTTTGGAATGGACGGGTGCATATGATGAACCTGAACGGTTGACCACGAACAGCCGTTCGTTTATCATCGATTCAGGTTGTTAAGAGGAGGGCTATTCATGGCCAAGAATTCAGGTCCCGTACGTACCGTTCATACGCGCACGACGGGTAAAGAGCGCGACGAGATGATCGCCACTACCAAGGCCGAGATCGAGAAGAAGTTCGGCCAGGGTTCTATTATGAGGTATGGCGACGGCGGTCCCGAGCTCGAGGTCGAGGCTATTCCGACGGGCTCTCTGGCGCTCGATGCCGCCTTGGGTATCGGCGGCGTGCCGCGCGGCCGTATCGTTGAGATTTATGGCCCCGAGTCCTCCGGTAAGACAACGCTTTCGCTCGAGATTCTTGCAGAGGCGCAGGCCATGGGCGGTGTCGTGGCTTTTATCGACGCTGAGCATGCGCTTGATCCCACCTACGCCGCGCGCATCGGCGTCGATATCGACGAGGTGCTGATTTCCCAGCCCGATACGGGTGAACAGGCGCTCGAGATCGTTGACATGCTTGTGCGTTCCGGTGCCATCGACGCCATCGTCGTCGACTCTGTTGCCGCTTTGACTCCGCGTGCAGAAATCGAGGGCGAGATCGGTGACACGACGGTGGGTCTGCAGGCTCGCTTGATGAGTCAGGCGCTCCGCAAGCTCGCCGGCTCGCTTGCCAAGTCCAACACAACCTGCATCTTCATTAACCAATTGCGCGAGAAGATCGGCGTCATGTTTGGCAACCCCGAGACCACCACAGGCGGCCGCGCACTCAAGTTTTTCTCTTCCGTGCGTATCGATATTCGCAAAATCGATACCATCAAGCTCAAGGACGAGGTTATCGGCAATCGCGTACGCGCCAAGGTCGTTAAGAACAAGGTGGCTGCTCCGTTCCGCTCGGCCGAATTTGACATCATGTATGGCACCGGCATTTCTAAAGAGGGCTCGATTCTGGATATGGCTGTCGAGTGCGGCATATGCAAAAAGATGGGGTCTTGGTTTGCCTATGGTGAGGACAAACTCGGCAACGGTCGCGAGGCCGCTAAGACGTTCCTGCGCGAGCATCCCGATTGCGCCGACGAGATCGAGCACAAGGTTCGCCTTGCCTGCGGTCTTGAGTATGACGATGATGCCCCCTCCGAGGTTGAGTTGACCGATCAGCCCGCCCCCGAGGAGTTTGACGAGCTGTATGCCATCGATGGCTCCGCGATGCTCGACGATGACGACGAGTAACGGATGCCGACATGTCGTATACGGTGACCGAGGCTAGGGTCGTTTTTCCGGATAAGAAGACGGCCTCCTCGTTCTCGAGCGGTTATGCGTCTAAAAAGCCCTGTGCACATATCGATTGCGATCTGGAGGGCGGTTTTGAACGGTCCATTTGGATTCCCGTGCGTGTGGCACGTGTGTACGTTCAGAACCGTCTCGATCTTCCCTGCGACTGGGATGACTTTCGCGAGGCGGTACAGCTTATCGAATGCAAATGTGCGCTCACCATGGTGACCGAGATGCTTTCGCGTCGCGATCATGCTACGGGCGAGGTGCGCGATAAGTTGGCGCGCTATGGCTTTCGTCAGCCCGCGATCGACTTTGCCGTCAATCGTGCCATCGAGTATCGTTTTTTAGATGAGAACCGCTTTTGCTCGTACTTTATCGAGGAGCGTAAGCGTCGTGGTTGGGGACAGCGCAAAATCGAGACTGAACTCAAGCGTCGCCATGTTGCACTTGATGAGATTCCAGGGTATCCCGAGGCTTATTTTGCCGAGGATGACGACTTGGCTCGCGCATCGGCTTTGCTCGCTAAGCGTCGCGTTCCCGAGGCACGTGCATTCGAAAAGCTCGTCAGATTTTTGATGGGCAAGGGCTTTTCCTATCACATTGCCGCGGATGCCGTTAAGGCGCGCCTCGATGCCTTAAGCGAGAAATGCGACGTTTAAGCATGCGCACGTTACGCTCCTGCCGTTCACCGCTCGATAGGCGCCGTGCTGGGTGCGTTAATTTGACAGTTGTTGCGGTTCAACGTAGGATAATTACTGTCATTTGCATTGTGATATGTGCTCATCTGCGATGAGTTTGTTTATATGTTTATCTGTATCCGACCCGCATAAGCTGCGCCCATATTACTCAAATGTCGCGAGCCGTTCGTATGGACGGTTCGCTTTGTTGTGTAACGAATCCATAAAAAGGAGTGAGCATGCCGCCTATCATTGCAGCGCTCGTTGGCATTGTTTTGGGTGCCATCGTCGCCATTGCCTACATGCGCACCGCCAAGCAGGGTAGTCTTCACGAGGCCGAAGAAAAGATTCAGTCGGCACACGCGCAGGCAGAGTCCCTGATCGGTGATGCTAAGCGTCAGGCCGAGACCCTCAAAAAAGAGGCTCTGCTCGAGGCTAAGGAAGAGATCATCAAGAACAAACAGGCCGCCGAGGCCGAGGACAAGCAGCGTAAGAGCGAGATTCGCGCGCTCGAAAATCGCGTGATGCAGCGCGAGGAATCGCTCGACCGACGCAACGATGCGCTCGATAAGCGTGAGCATCAGCTGTCCAGCCAGGCCGGTCAGGTCGAGAAGCGCTCTCGCGAACTTGAGGAGCTTTGCGCCAAGCAGACCTCCGAGCTCGAGCGTATTGCCGACCTTACGCGCGAGGATGCTCACAAGGAGCTGCTCGATAAGGTCCGCGGCGAGGTTACCCATGAGGCGGCCACCATCATCCGTGAGTCCGAGCAACAGGTCCGCGCCGAGTGCCACAAGACCGCTCAGGAGATTCTCTCCCTGGCGATCCAGCGCTGTGCCGCCGACCATACCGCCGAGGTCACCGTCACGTCCGTTCATATTCCCTCGGATGACCTTAAGGGCCGCATCATCGGTCGCGAGGGTCGTAACATCCGTACTTTCGAGCAGGTTTCCGGCGTCAACCTTGTGATCGACGATACCCCCGAGACTGTCGTGCTTTCGAGCTTTGATCCGGTCCGTCGTGAGACCGCCCGCGTGGCGCTCGAGAACCTCATTGCCGACGGTCGTATTCACCCCGCCCGCATCGAGGAGATGTACCACAAGGCTGCTGACTTGGTTCAGCAGCGTGTGCTCGAAGCCGGCGAGCAGGCCGCCTTCGATACCGGAATCCACGACCTGCATCCCGAGATCGTCAAAACCCTGGGCGCTCTGCGCTACCGCACCTCGTTTGGTCAGAACGTGCTACAGCACTCGCTTGAGGTCTCCGACCTGTGCGGCATCATGGCCTCCGAGCTTGGTCTGGATGTTGTGACCGCCAAGCGCGCGGGTCTTCTGCATGACCTGGGCAAGGCCATCGACCACGACGTTGAGGGTCCGCATGCTGTGATTGGTGCCGAGCTTGCCCGCCGTTATGGCGAGAAGCCCGTTATCGTCCACGCAATCGAGGCTCATCATGCCGATGTCGACCCCAACACGGTGCTCGACGTTCTGGTCCAGGCTGCCGATGCTGTTTCCGCTTCTCGTCCCGGCGCCCGTCGCGAGTCGGCCGAGAGCTACATCAAGCGCCTTGAGAAGCTCGAGGAGATTGCCAACTCTCATGACGGCGTCGAGCGTACCTATGCTATGCAGGCCGGTCGCGAGGTCCATGTCATGGTTCAGCCGGACAAGATTTCCGATGCCCAGTCCACGGTGCTTGCGCACGATATCGCCCATCAGATCGAGGAAGAGATGGAGTATCCCGGTCAGGTGCGCGTTGTCGTGATTCGCGAGAGCCGTGCCGTCGATATCGCTAAATAACATGAACGACGCGAACGAGCTCATCTCATTTATCGCGTCGATGTCGGGGGAGGGCAACCTTCGCGTCGAGGAAAACCTTGGCGAGGGGTATGTCCGCCTCCGCGTTTCGGAGGCAGAGCGCCGTCAGGCCAAGCATGACATTCAGCATGTAGAGGACATTGTCATTGAGATGCTGCGTAATGCTCGCGATGCCGGAGCCGATAAGGTCTATCTAGCCACGACCAAGGAGGAGGGTGTTCGTACCCTCCTTTTCCTGGATAACGGTTCGGGTGTGCCGCAGGATATGCAGGAGCGTATCTTCGATGCCCGTGTCACCTCCAAGCTCGAGAGCATGATGATGGACCGTTGGGGTGTTCACGGTCGTGGTATGGCGCTGTTCTCTATCAAGCAGAACACCGATGAGGCACGCGTTGTTACATCGGGCGTCGATTTGGGCTCAGCGTTTAAGGTGTGCGTTGATACCGATCGCTTGGCTGAGCGCGCCGACCAGTCGAGCTGGCCTCAGGCGGTTAAAGACGAAGACGGCCGCTATGTATGCGCTCGCGGTCCTCACAACATCATTCGCGCAGCCTGCGAGTTTGCCCTTGAGGAGCTGCGCGACTGCGACGTGTATCTGGGCTCTCCGTCCGAGATCGCGGCGACCCTGTACGCCCAGGCTTCCAGTCGTCTCGATACGTCACGCCTGCTCTTTATCGATGACGAGTGTGAGCTTCCGGTTATCGATCGTTTAGGTCTCGCTTCGGATGCCGAGGACTTTATCCGGATTTGCTCCGGGCTGGGTCTCGAGATGTCCGAGCGTACTGCCCACCGTATTCTGTCAGGACAGATTAAGCCCGTTCGCGGCGTGTGTGCGCGTCTGCTGCGCGAGCGCGATTCCACCTCGCATTTGCCGGCTCCAGTCGATCTTGCCAAGGACCGTCGAGGCCTTCGCATTGCCAAGGATGACATGGCGCAGTTTTCGCGTGCTGTCGAGCGCGACTTCAATGACCTCGCCGCCCGGTATTACCTCAATCTGTGCGGCGACCCTAAGATTCGCGTTTCACGTGATCGCATCACCGTGACGTTCGATCTTGCCAAAGAGGAGTAGCATCTTTACCGAGTCCGCTCGGTACGATACAGTTATTGCAGTTAAAACGTACTTTTAAACGCAGGAGTTTCTTCATGGATTGCCTGAAGGTATCAAGCAAATCATCGCCCGCGTCCGTTGCCGGCGCCATTGCCGGTATGGTCAAAGATGGCGTTCCCGTCAACATTCAGTGCGTCGGTGCCGGCGCCGTCAACCAGGCCATAAAGGCCGTTGCCATTGCACGAGGTTTTTTGATCCCTACTGGCTTTGATGTCTCTTGTGCGCCGGTGTTCTCTGACATCCTCATTAACGGGGAGTCTCGCACGGCAATCCGTCTCTCTATCTATGTTCACCAGATTAATCGGGCTGCTATGGACAATGTCGTCATGGACGACGTTAAGCCTGTTGCGTAAGCGAGTTTTCGCACGTTTGTAGCACCTTTGTGCCCCGTCGATATCATCGTTAGGATGTAAGCTCATGGACCAGCGCTTCGTACGCGATATTCTTGCCGGTAAAACCTATTTTATCCGCACATTCGGCTGCCAGATGAATCAGCACGACTCCGAGCGCGTGAGCGGTTTGCTCGATTCCTATGGCTGTCTTATGGCGCTCGATCCGGAGCATGCCGATATTGTCGTATTCATGACGTGCTGTGTGCGCGAGGCTGCCGATACGCGCCTGTACGGTCAGTGCAACTCCTGCAAGAGTCTTCCTCCTTCTCCTTCGGGCAAGCGTGTGGTCGCCGTGGGTGGCTGCATCGCTCAGCGCGATGGCGAGGGCCTGCTCACCAACGTCGATAACGTTAACGTTATTTTTGGTACGCATTCGATTGCGCACGTGGCGGAGCTTATCGCCGAGGCGTTTATGGATGGCAAGCGCCATATCCGCACGAATGAGCATGAAGATACGGACGCCATGAGTATGCCGTGGCATCGCGAGACGCAGTATCATGCATGGGTGCCCATCATGACGGGCTGCAACAACTTCTGCACGTACTGCATCGTGCCGTACGTCCGTGGTCGCGAGAAGAGCCGCCCCTTCGAGGAGATTGTCGACGAGGTGACGGGTCTGGTGCGTCAGGGTGTGCGCGAGATTACGCTGCTGGGACAAAACGTTAACTCCTACGGTCGCGATCTCTTTGGCAAGCCGCGCTTTGCCGACCTGCTGCGCGCCGTGGGTGATACGGGCGTCGAGCGTATCTTCTTTACTTCTTCGCACCCCAAGGATTTGCTTCCCGAGACCATCGATGCTATGGCCGAGACGCCTGCCGTTATGCCGCAGCTTCACCTAGCCGTTCAGTCGGGTTCCACGCGCATCCTTAAAGAGATGAATCGTCGGTACACGTGCGAGGATTATCTGGGCCTGGTCGATCGCATTCGTAATCGTATACCCGAAATTGCGCTTTCGACCGACATCATTGTGGGCTTCCCGGGCGAGACCGAGGAAGACTTTGAGCAGACGCTTTCGCTTGCCGAGACGGTGCGCTATGCCCAGGCCTACACGTTTATTTACTCCAAGCGCGCCGGTACCCCGGCAGCTGAGATCTATGATCCCACCCCGCATGAGGTTATCCTTGAGCGCTTTAACCGTCTGGTCAAGGTTATCGAGACGACGGCAAACGAGTATAACCAGGGCGAGCTTCACACTGTGGTGCCTGCGCTTATTGAGGGCACGAGCAAGAAAAACGACGCTGTCCTTCTTGGTAAAAGTCCTAAGAACCAGACAGTGCATGCGCCGATTCCCGCTGGCTATAGCATCGATCAGCTTATCGGCAAAATCGTCGACGTCGATGTGGATGTCGCCAAGACGTGGTATCTGTCTGGCTCCGTTGTGGGTGAGCCTCGCTAATGGTTTCCCCCGGCACAAACCTTTCTGCCGTAGCGATCGTCGGTCCGACGGCGGTCGGCAAGAGTGATGTTGCCGACCGCCTGGCTGCTCGTCTGTCGTCTGAAGTGTTATCGTGTGACGCGATGCAAATCTATCGCGGTATGGATATCGGTACGGCCAAGATGATGCCCGAGGAGTGCTCGGTGCCCCTGCGTCTTGTCGATATCGTGGACCCGGGCGTCGCGTATTCTGCTGCGCTCTATCAGTCTGATGCCCGGGCGCATATCGAGCGTTTGCTTGGTGAGCAACGGCTTCCGGTCTTTTGCGGCGGCACGGGCTTGTATCTTAAGGCTGCACTCGATGAAATGGATTTTCCTTCGGGAGAGCTCGAGGACGAACGTCGCACGGGTTATCAGGAGCTTGCCGAGCGTATTGGCGAGAAAGCTATGCATGCCCTGCTTGCCGAGCGTGATCCGGAATCGGCTGCCGTGATTCATCCCCATAACGTGCGCCGCGTGATCCGTGCGCTCGAGATGCACGATGACGGTGTGTCGTATGCCCAGCAGAAGTCCAAATTCAGCGTTCCGCATGAGCGTTATCATGCCTTGTGGTTTGGTCTGACGCGTAGCCGTGAAGTGCTGTATGAGCGCATTAACCTGCGTGTCGACCTTATGTTTGAGCAGGGGCTGGTTGATGAGGTCCGTGGCCTTATGGACCAGGGCCTGGGTGATGCACTCACGTCGATGCAGGCAATCGGTTACAAAGAGATTATTGATGCCTTGCGAGGCGCTATTACCATGGACGAGGCCCGCGAGCTTATCAAGATGCGCTCACGTCGCTATGCCAAGCGCCAACTTTCCTGGTTTAAGCGTGACGATCGCATCGTGTGGTTCGATATGGATGAGTTTACGGTCGATAAGGTCGTCGATGATATCTACCGTCGTATTGAGGCTGCCTAATGGCACGTTTTCCCTTGGTTCCCACGGCACCTGAACCTGAGCGTGCCGTCTTGGTTGGTGTTGAGTGGCGTGATAACGCCTGGCCGCTCGACCGTTCGCTCGACGAGCTCGAGCGCTTGGCTCACACTGCTGGAGCCCAATGCGTGGCACGCTTGTCTCAGCGTTTGGTCAAACCTTATCCCAAATCGTTTATCGGCTCCGGTAAGGTCGAGGAGCTATGCGGTTTGGTGCATCGTATGGATGCGGATGTTGTAATCTTCGACGACGACTTGACTCCTTCACAGCAGTCCTATCTTGAGAAAGCCGTGGGCGAACCGGTCAAGATTATTGACCGTACGGCGTTGATTTTGGATATCTTTGGCCTGCATGCTCAGACGCGTGAGGGTCGCTTACAGGTGCAGCTGGCTCAGTTGCAGTATCTGCTGCCCCGTCTGCGAGGTATGTGGAGCCACCTTGCTAAGGAACAGACGCGTGGCGGCATTGGATCGCGTTTTGGCCAGGGCGAAAGCCAGCTCGAGGTCGACCGTCGCCTGATTCGCGATAAGATCGCAGCTCTTCGACGCGAATTGAAACAGGTTGAACAACGTCGTGATGTGCAATCGAAAAGCCGTATTGAATCGCCGGCGTTTCGCGTAGCGTTGGCTGGCTACACCAATGCCGGTAAGTCGACGTTGCTTAATCGATTGACGGGATCCACGGTACTTTCGCAGGATAAGCTGTTTGCCACGCTCGATCCTACGACGCGTTCGTATCGTTTACCCGGTGGCCGTGGCATGACGATCACTGATACCGTTGGCTTTATTCAAAAGCTGCCCCATGGCCTGGTCGACGCGTTTAAATCTACGCTTTCCGAGGTGCTCGGCGCCGATTTGGTTCTTAAAGTTGTGGATGCTTCCGATGAGGATTACGAGCGTCAGCTTGAGGCGGTTGATCGTGTCCTTGACGAGATTGGTGCCGGTGAGCGCCTGACGCTTACCGTGTTCAATAAAATCGATCTGCTCGATAGCGTCGACCGCTTGAGCTTTCGCCGGCGCTATCCCGAGGCGGTATTGTTCTCGGCGCAGACGGGTGAGGGCCTTGATGACTTAGTCGACCGCATCGCTCGTGAAGCGGCCGCTACGGACGTGTTGCTCTCGGCCGATATCCCGTATCGAGAGGGTGCGTTAATCACGCTCGTGCACGAACAGGGAACCCTTCTGCACGAGGAATACCTCGAGGACGGCGTTCGTATTGTGGCAAAGCTTCCAGCCCGTATCGCACCGCGTCTCGAGCGTTATCGAACAGAGTAAATTAGCTCCAGTACACCCAAGATAACCGGTTGATGAAGCAGGTAGAACGGCAGCGCATGGCGCCCGAGACTTGCGAGCGCCGGGATGGGATTCGCATAGGCCCATCCCGGCGCCTCATAGTTTGCTTCCTGAGTCGTGTGGGCGGCAAAGAAGCCTGCAAGGTACATAAATAAGAATGGTATGACTGGATAGTAATCACCAGAGACAAAGTCTGGACTTGGGAAACCCAGCCAAGCTAAATAGGGGATAGGATAAACCGTTTTAGGAATGCTCCAGGTAAGGGCAAAAAGTGTGAGGCAAATTGCTATACCCCATACCGACGGCACTTTAACGATCACCGGACGCGCGAGCGCGACAATGGCGGTGCAGGCCGCCATGCAGAACATGATGCCGAAGTTCACCGAGTCATCGACTGAGACGAGCGTCGTCGCGACCCATACAACAAAAGCGGCAGCGGCATATTTGACGGCACGCTTGATGTTGTTGCGCGAGAGGGTGCACATCCAGCCGGCAATAAACAAAAATACCCAACTGATGCTGGCACGCCAGATGTCTTGGAAGATGGTCTGAGTAAACCAGGGCATATCCCAACCATAAAGATAGGCAAGATCGTAGCAAGCATGAAATCCTGCCATCGACAGCATGGTAAATCCGCGAATGGTATCAAAGACCGTGATGCGGTTTTGCATTACGAGAACCGGCGCATCAATCCAACAACCTTGCCCAGGATCGTCGGATTTGTCGCATAGATGGGCTCCATGGCGTCGTTTTCGGGCTGCAAGCGAACTCGTCCCTGCTCCTTGTAGAACGTTTTGACCGTTGCGGAGCCATCGATCATGGCCACAACGATCTCGCCATTCATGGCACTCTTCTGTTCGCGAACGATGATATAGTCGCCGTTAAGGATACCGACGTTAATCATCGAATTGCCGTGGACCTCGAGGATAAAAGACCCCTGGTCCGTTGCGATCTCGGTCGGGATGGTAAAGGTGTCCTCGATATTCTGCTCGGCAAGGATGGGGATCCCTGCGGCGACACGGCCCACGAGGGGTAGCGATACGGTTCCGCGGGGTGCCGTGGGCTCATCGGACTTTGAGATGGAGACGGAGGCTCCGTCCTCGTCAAAGAGCTCTAGGGCACGAGGCTTGGTGGCGTCACGTTTGAGCAGTCCGCGTGCTTCCAGTGCGGAGAGATGTGCATGTACGGTGCTAGGGGAGGAAAGACCCACAGCCGAAGCCATCTCACGCACGCTGGGCGGATAGCCCTTTTCCTGCTGATACTCCTTGATGAAGTCGTAAATCTGCTGCTGTCGCTTGGTAATTTTGCGAGCCATCAGGGATTCCTCTCTACCTAACCCAAACAAATGTTCTATGTTTGCTTGACAGGAACAACTGTTCGAAGATAATATTAACCGAACACTCGTTCCCGCGCTAGACTTTTTGTCCTCGCGGCTTGATAAAACAGTTCTCGTCAAAAAACGCGAGAGGAGAACATGATGAATGCAACGGATATGGTCCAGGGAAACCTCGCCCTTAAGCTCGAGACGCCTGCGGCGCCGGCTTTCACGGTTGTCATAGGCGGCCGATCTGGGTTTCAAACACTGCCTGGCAAGCCCGTCCGCAGCCAGTGCGTCGCCACGACTTCGGCCCCCGTTCCTCTGAAGGCCTCGACGATTGTCGCCCTGGCCGTTGCGCTCACGCTCTTCTTTGTACTTGCTACCTCGATCTTCAGCGCTCGTCACGCCGCATATGCCGAGTCGGCATCTAACGTTACCTATGAGACCGTCCGTGTTCAGTCTGGCGATTCCCTGTGGTCGCTTGCTCAGGAGCATTCCGTTGACGGTCTTTCTACGCAGGAGACTTCTGACATAATTCGCAGTGTCAATCATCTGGAGCATGGGTCACTCGATGCGGGTGACGTTCTTAAAGTTCCTGCGCGTTCGTAAGATTTAAACTCCGGCACATGGTACCCTTGTTATCGTTTTGGAGGAGGTACCATGCGCTGTCCCAGATGCGGCAATGCACATACCCGTGTTGTCGATTCCCGTATGCAGGAATCTAATAACACCATTAAACGCCGTCGTGAATGTTGTTCGTGCAACTATCGCTTCACAACATTCGAGCGATGCGAAGACCCCATCGAGGTCATCAAATCTGACGGGTCAAGGCAGCGGTTCGATCGCAATAAGCTGCTGGTCGGCTTAATGCGCGCTACGATTAAGCGCGACATCGACACGAAAAAGCTCAATGAGCTCATCGATGACATCGAGGTGGAGCTGCGTTCCCGTACGCTGACGGCCGTTACGTCCCACGACCTGGGCGACATGGTGCTTAAGCGCCTGGCCAAGATCGACAAGGTGGCCTACATTCGCTTTGCCTCGGTCTATCGCGATTTCAAAGACATCGATGAGTTTTTGCAAGAGCTCGACAAGCTAAGGTGATTTTATGTCCAACATTACAGTCAACATTAAGCGTCTCGACCCTACGATCGAGCTTCCCAAATACGCCCATCCCACAGATGCCGGTTTGGATCTCCGTGCCAATGAGGACTGTACCCTTAAGCCCTTCGAGCGACGCTTGGTCTCTACCGGCCTTGCGATCGCGCTGCCCGATGGATACGCTGGCTTCGTTCAGCCTCGCAGTGGCCTGGCTATTAAGCAGGGTCTGTCTATAGTCAACACGCCCGGTCTTATAGACGCCCACTATCGAGGTGAGCTTAAAGTCATCCTTATCAACCTGGATCCATCCAATGAAATCCAGATCAACAAGGGTGACCGAATCGCTCAACTCGTCATCCAAGAAGTTCCCACGGTCAATCTCGTGGAGGTAGACGAACTAGACGAAACCGACCGAGGAGCCGGCGGTTTCGGTTCTAGCGGCGTCGCTTAGGGCGCTCGTATCCCTCCCGCCCGCCTCTCACACATATCATTCCATGCTCAAACATTCTCGCATCGCTTCGCTCGCTGCGAAACTGCGCGTGGAACGATATGTGTGAGAGGCGGGCGGGCGGCTACTCGCTTGAAAAATATTTACATTCTAGTAAGCCAATGCGACAAAGGAACAGTCCCTTTGTCGCATTGGCTTACTGCATTTGAATTTTCCGGTTTCGCCTTTGCAGATTCTAATGGTGGGGAATCTGGTATAGCTGCTAGCACGTAAACGTAGCTGCTCGGCGGGAGCCGCCCATATATCGTTCCACGCGCAGTTTCGCAGCGCAGCGAGAATGTTTGAGCATGGAATGATATATGGGCGGCTCCCGCCGAGCAGCGGACTTTCGCCTAGCGGATATGCGCGGGTTTTCCGCCCCAGTAGAAGCGGCAGAAGGCTCGTTTGCGCTTTTGGGGCTTGCCTGCAAGCTCCATGGTTGCGATGGCGATGTCCTCGGCCGCGTGTGGACGACGTAGCACTTCGCCATTGATGAGCAGTGCCTTGAGCGACTCGGGATGATCGTGGAGATGGCGCAGCGTCACAATGAGCTCGCGTGCGGTGGTGACATGCATGCTGGCGCCCAAGTCGGTGAGCATGGTGGTGTTGGCCTTTTCCTGGCCATAGGACTTGCCCAACAGAATCATCGGCAGGTGTGCACACAGGCATTCGGTAACAGTGAGTCCGCCCGATTTGAGAATTGCCAGATCGCAGCCGTGCATGAGCGCTGCCATGTCATCGACATAGTCAAGGACCGTGACGTTTTCGAGTTTCATGGCTTCGAAGAGCGTTTTCAGGCGCGTGGCGTATTCCGTGTCCTTGCCCGGCAAAAAGACAAAGTGCATATCCTCGAAGCTACGGAGGAAGGGGAGGGTGTGGTCCATCGCCGCGCGAAAGCGAACGTACGGTTGAGGCAAACTGGCGCCGGCCATTACCAGCACAATGGTCTTGTCGATAGGGAGATTGAACTTCTCGAGTTCTTCCTCACGATTGTAATCCGTGTCAAATCCAGCGCGAATAGGGATGCCCGTAATGCGGATCTTTGCCTCAGGAACCTTGCGTGGACGGAGCGTCTCGGCCATAAACTCGTTTGCCACGCAGAATAAGTCAGTGTCCTTATGGGGCCACCAGCCCTCGACCTCGTAATCGGTCGGCACGCAAATGACGGGATAGTCGATGCCCGTAATGACGCGCGCACCAACCGCAACGTTGGCTGCCGTGATATGTGTAGCGACCACGGCAATAGGCCTACGAGTGCGAACGTATTCATTAAATGCGGGGAACATAATGCGCGACCATGCCGTGCCGCCGCCCCAAAGCAGGTGTCCAGTAAGGGTATATCGCCAGGTCAAGTCATAAATTGGGCGCGTGGCGCCGGTAAACGATGCGGCCGTTTTGTTGCCGTCGAATTTTATGCGTCCAAAATCGAGGATATCCAAGACCTCAATCTCGACATCCTGCGGTATGCCCTTGGTGCCGCGTATAAGCTCGAATGCTTGCGCGATAGCGTTTGCTGCCGCTTTGTGTCCCGAACCAACCGATGCGTGGACAATGGTCACTAAGGGCTTTTGTCCAGGTGACGGCATCAATTGTTCCGATTGGGGGGCGCTTTGCGTGGGCAGGGGAGCGTCATTGCCCATCTGCGTTTGATCCATCGATAACTCCCCTTCATCGTTGTTTCGCAAAGAATCATTGTAGTGCATGACTGTCATGTTCTCCTAAATTTGGGTATGAGCGCAAAGAACGCCAATGTTTCGATGAGAGGACACTCCATGACTACCAATCAGCCGATCGATGTTGCGATTATCGGCGGCGGCCCAGCGGGCTATGCTGCAGCCATTTATGCGTCGCGCTCCAACCTAACGACGACCGTGATCGAGCAAGGCATGTCGGGAGGACAGATCGCCACAACCAATGAGGTCGAAAACTATCCGGGCATTCCGCTCTTGAGCGGTGCCGAGCTCGGCGAGCGTTTTCAGCAGCATGCAGAGGGTCTGGGTGCGCAGGTTGCATGGAGCATGGTGACGGGTATCGATTACGATGCAGATGCGGCGCTGTTTACGGTGCATCACGATACGGGCGATACGCTGGCCTCGAGTGTTATCGCTTGCATGGGTGCCACGCCGCGATCTGCTGGTTTTGTTGGCGAGGATACGTATCGCGGTCGCGGCGTTTCGTATTGCGCCACATGCGACGGCATGTTCTTTCGTGGCAAACAGGTCTTTGTCATTGGCGGCGGTAATGCTGCCTGCGAGGAAGCCCTGTTCTTATCAGAAATTGCCAGCAGCGTGACCATCGTCTTGCGCCGTGATCAGTTCCGTGCTCCCGATGGCGTGGTTCAAAAGGTGCTCGCAAAAGATAATATTTCTGTTAGGTACCAAACTAGTATTGTGGAGCTATCGGGCGAGGCCATGCCTACAACTATCACGTTTAAGGACAACGCCACCGGTGATACCTATTCCGAGTCCTTCGATCCAGGTTCGTTTGGCATCTTTGTCTTTGCCGGAACACAGCCCCATACCGAGCTTGTACAGCATCTGGTGGATCTGGCGCCTGACGGCGGTATCGTCACCGACGACTCGATGGCCACGCGCACGCCGGGTTTGTTTGCCGC
Organism: Collinsella sp. HCP28S3_G2; assembly: GCF_052065125.1. Taxonomy (NCBI): domain Bacteria; kingdom Bacillati; phylum Actinomycetota; class Coriobacteriia; order Coriobacteriales; family Coriobacteriaceae; genus Collinsella; species Collinsella sp. HCP28S3_G2. The sequence goes on along the minus strand of NZ_JBQHUO010000001.1, from coordinate 360,439 downwards.
CGGCGATATCCGTTCCAAGCGTTTGCGCCAGGTTGTGACCGCCGTTTCGGACGGAGCCATAGCGGCTACCAGCGCATACGCCTTCTTACGAGGATAAGTACGATAATATATCTTATGTAAGGTTGTTATCTTTATACAAAGTGGTTGGACGGTGCGTCAATGTGCTGCCCAACCACTTTTACTTAGCGTCTATGTGGTATGCAAAACTAGATAATCTAGAATACAATATAGAATACGAACGGAGGTCTCTTATGAACCACGTCAAACATGTTATCCCGATGTCCGATACATCGGTCAGCATTAAGCCGGAGGATATTCAGCCGACGGTACTGCCGGATGCATTTATTCAGTCCGATATGGTGGGTAAACTCAATGCGTTGAGCCTGCCACGCTATGACCAGCTGCCCAACGTAACGCTCTATCGCGATCAGGTTATTGAATATGTTGCGCTGTGGATGGAGCCGCTTTCGATTTGCGTAGAGCAGCCCGTTATCACGCCTTCGATGATCAATAACTACGTAAAGGTCGGCCTCGTTCCTGCTCCGGTTAAAAAGCAGTATGGCCGTGAGCAGATTGCGCGTCTCATTGCCATTTGTATCTTTAAGCAGGTGCTGCCCATCGCTGCGGTTCAGGCGCTCTTTAATATTCAGCGCTTGAGCTACGACGCTCCGACGGCTTTCGATTATGTAGTCGATCAACTTGAGGCATCGATTCGTGCGGCTTTTTCCCTTGAGCAGACTCCGGTGCCCGATACCGCACATCAGGTTACGCGCGAGTCATTGCTCGTACGCAGCGCGGTTTCGTCTTTTGTATCGAAGGCGTACCTGATGAGCTACCTCAAGTTCAATGGGTTTAATAGCTAGGCGACGTATAACGCGGGCGGGATAAAGAGCCATCAGTCACTTTGTCCCGTCCGCGTTTTTGCTTGGTTGAGCTTTATTGGCCCGAAGCCATGCCCATACCGTAGCCTATGATGAGACCATGCATCTCGGCGTAATAGGAATCTAGGCCGTTGCAGGGCATGATGATAGTCTTGGAGCCTGGCCAGTGCTCCACAATGCGGTCGGCAAGCGCCTGGGCTCCAGCTTCGTTCTCAACGTGATCGATGATGACCTCGCCGCCCGTGAAACCCTCGGCCTCCATGGTGTCGACAATCTTGGTGAGCATCTTCTTTTCGCCACGCGTATGCCCAACGAGTTCAATTTCGCCCGCTTCGCTCGCCGTGCCCAAAATGCGGATGTTGAGCTTGTTGGCAATAACACCGGCCGCCTTGGGGATACGTCCGGCCTTCGCAAGGTTTTCGTAATTGCATAAACTAAAGAGGATTTTGCTGTTCTGCTCCAAGCTATCGAAGTAGGCGCAGGCTTCCTCAAAGAAGGCATCCGGTTTACTTGCAAGATAGCGATCAAACAGTAAGAAGATCAGGTCCATCTTGCCGCCTGCTGCGCGCGAATTAACCAGGTGAATCTTACGATTGGGCTCTTCGGCAAGCACCATGTCACGCGCAGTGGCCGCGGCATTGTAGCTTCCCGAGACGCCCTCGGAGATGGGCATGCAGATCGTCTTGTCGGCGAGCTTAAAGAGCTCAGCCCACTCCCCTACGCTTGGGCAGGAGCTCGATGATGCGCTGGATTCCGATTGAATGGCAACATTAAGCTCGTGAACATCGAGCGAGAGATCGTCGACAAATTCACGCTCCCCCACTCGGATCTTAAGGGGTGCAAATGCAAAGGTGGTATGAGGTGCGGTTGGTTGCCAATCGCGAAGATTACAGCTCGAATCTGAGATGAGTGCCCAGCTCATTGAGGGTCCTTTCTAGTTGCTCCTCGACAATTATAGCTATCTTTTGGACAGATGCTTCGCATATCTAGTATTCAAAACTAGATTGTAGTTTACACACAAAATGGGCGGTCGAGATAAAACAATGGACCTCGCTCCCAAAGGATACGAGGTCCACTTTCGTTAGCTGAGTTAAAAACACTTAATAGCGAACGAAAATATAATTGTTGTTCATGCCAGCGGCAACGGAGCTGATGATAACGCCCGTGCTGTAGTCGGAAGCATGGATCATTTGGCCGTTACCAATGTAGATGCCGGTGTGGTAAGAGTTAACAACGACGTCGCCCGGCTGAGGATCAGAAACACGGGGCCAACCCATGAAGGTGCCGGTAGTGCCCAGGCGACAGTAGCGACCGGTGAGGCAGTAGCTTACAAAGCCGGAGCAGTCAAAGCTGTTCGGGCCAATACCGCCCCAGGAATAAGCGCAACCAAGCTTGCTATAAGCGCGAGAGACAACGCTGCCGCCGTCAACGGACTGGTTCGGCGCGGAAGGGGCCGGTGCCGGGGCGGGCGTCGAGGGCTGCGGCGTGGGAGCAGGAGCGGGCGCGGGCGCAGGCGAAGGCGTGTTACCGCCGCCGTTGTTGGTCGTACCGCCACCATTGTTGGTGTTCTCGGTCGTACCGGCGGTGTCGTTGCTCACCGTGGCCTTTTCGGCGGTGCTGGCATTTATGCCAGCCTGCAGCGCGGCGTTCGCCTCGGCCTCGGCAGCAAGCTCGGCCTGCAGCTGTGAATCCAGGGAGTTCACGACACTCTGGGCCTCAGCCTGCTGGGCGTTGAGTTCGTCGACCTTCTTCTGCGTCGCGGCGACGTTCTTCTCCTGCTCGGCCTGCTTATCGGTGAGCTGCTGCTTAAGGTCCTTGACCTCCTGAATGGTCTGGGCCTGCTTGTCGGAGACCTTGCCGTAGTAGAACAAACGGTTGAGCATATCGCCCAGATCGTCGACGCCCGTCAGAACCTGAAGGAGACTCAGACCGCCGGTCTTGTACTCACCGGCAACGTAGCTCGAAAGCTTTGCCTGACCCTCGGCAATCTCTTGCTGCTTTTGCGTGATCTCGCCTGCAGTCTGATCAAGCTCCTGCGTCTGAGCGGAGAGTTCTTCATGAATTTGCTGGGTTTGCGTACCGATCTGCTCGAGTTTGGTACGAGCGGCGGCAAGATCGGACGCGGTATCGGCATAGGCAGGAGCCGCGAGGCCCAAGCCCAAAACACAAGCGAGGGTTGCCGTAGCAGCGCAGCGTGCCATGTTTTTGTGCGTGTTTGCTGTGCGCATGGAGCTTCCTTTCCAGTATCTAAGGGTAGCGGCTAGTCCACCGTTACCAGGCTAAAGAGCTCAACGTCCTCGTTAGAAGGCGTGAGCTTCTTGCGCGGATTAAGAAACGCAAGCTCAAGGATACAACCATAACCTACGAGCTTTGCGCCCATATCTCGCACCAGTTTACCTGTTGCCTCGACGGTTCCGCCCGTCGCGACCAAGTCGTCCAGAATCAACACGGTATCTTTAGAGCTGATGGCATCGACGTGAATCTCAATCGAATCGGTTCCATATTCGAGCTCGTATTCCTGGCTAACGGTCTTACGTGGCAGTTTTCCCGGTTTACGTGCAGGAACAAAGCCGGCGCCGAGTGCCACGGCAACAGGCACACCTACCATAAAACCGCGAGCCTCGGGTCCTACGACCTTAGTGATGCCCATACCGGAGAAATGCTCCGTTAGCGCGTCGACCATGGCTTTAAGCGCTTCGGGATTGCTAAAGAGCGGCGTGATGTCCTTAAAGACGACTCCGGGCTCGGGATAGTCGGGGATGTCGACGATGTGAGATTCGAAGTCGTACATGGTGTGACCTTTCATGGGAGGCTGGTTTGTAGAAGCGTTTATTTGTCCGCGCTGGCGGTGCCGGTGTGCGAGGGGGCGACAACCTTAAGCGGCTGCACGAGGGATTCCTCGCGCACGGGGACCGCGGAGGCAGATGCCTCTTCGCTTTTGGCCTTGGTTGATTCGGAGCGTGCGATCTCCTCATCGAGGGCATCGATATCGGCGTCCTCGACTACAGCGTTGAGTGACTCAAATACGCGGTTCTTGAGCAGCGCAGTATGCACGCCCTCGGTGAGGTCATGTAACTTCTTAAACGCGCGTTCGAGCTTGGCATCGCGTTCGTCATCGGAGGTGTCCATGCCAAGCATACTCACGAGCACTTGCTCGAACATCGAAGACTCGCGGTTGGCGGATGATACGTACTGACGAAGGTTTCGCGGCTCGATATGAAAGCGTGACAGCTCGGAACAGTAGCGGATAATCGGAAAATCGCGCCCGTCGACGAGCTCACGGTTTTGCGGACTCTTGATAATGCGAATCAGGTCGTTTTCGGCCAAGGAGCGAATAAACGAGATCTCGACGCCCAACATATCCGGAATGGTCTCGATGGGGTGCAGCTTTTGCTTGGTTTCCTTTGGTTCCGTCTTGAGCGGAACATCGGACAGCAGGCCCACCTCGTAGGCAAGCGTGGAGAGATCTGTGGCGTTTTCCAGGCGTTGCTTGATCACGTTGAGCGGCATGTAGCGAGTCTTCTGCAGGTGCAGAATGACCTCTAGACGGTCAACGTCCTCCTTGGAGTATTGGCGATACCCCTTTGGCGTACGATGAGGGGTGATGAGCCCCTCATCTTCTAGAAATCTAATTTTTGAGTTCGAAAGATCGGGGTATGCGCCTCGAAGTAAATTGACGACCTGGCCGATACTCAGATAGTTGCGTTCGGCCATGCCCTACTCACCGGTTTCGATGCGCTCCGGCGTGCTCTCGTGGTAGATGAGCGTGAACGTACCGATCTGGACGGAAGATCCGTCGTGCAGCGGGGCGGCATTGACGATAGCGCCGTCAACCCACGTGCCGTTGAGCGAGCCTAAGTCCTCGATGCGAGCAGCCAGACCCTCGCGAATAATGCGGGCGTGGCTACGCGATACGGTCATGTCATTGAGGAAAATGCCGTTTGCCGGATCGCGGCCAATGGTGGTCACATCATCCTCGAGTTCAAAGGCAGCACCGGTCTGCGGCCCCTTGACAATAGACAGAACGGGGGCAGTGATGCGAACGTTCGCCATAAGATCGGGAACGGTAACGTCGCTCGAAGGCACACGGAAGACGCAGGTTGCGTCGGCAGTCTTATCGTTTTGAGGCATATTGTTAACCATGTTGTCCATGATAACCCCTAACTTAACGCGGACATGCCGCAAAGAATGAACTGTACGTAATAATACCCCAATGGCTTAGTCTTCGATTTCGGGGTTAAGAAAGTCGACGTCTTCGTCCTCTGGATGCGCAACAGCCTGTTTAATGGCCGCTCCACCCTTAATGGAGTAGATGACAGCGGTGAGCATGGAGAAGATGACGCCGCCATACACAAAAAAGATGCCAAGCGGTACCGAGCTGCCGTTGAGGCCCGGGAAGGCCGTGAACGTGGCGGGCAGCAGATGCCAGCCGTCCACGACGGGAAAGCCCAGCAGCATGAGCGAGAAGCCGGTCATGAGCAGCGCCGTGGCAATCTTGCCGGGAAACACTACGTCGATGGGGCGGCGGTGGTAGTGGCGCACGATGAGCGTGCCGATGCCCAGGTAGATATCGCGCCCAATGATGAGCACGCAGACCCAGATGGGAAGCTCGCCGCGAACCACGAGACCTAAAACGCCTGTAAATAGCAGCGCACGGTCGCAGATGGGATCCATAACCTTGCCGAGCCACGAGACCGTTTTAGTCATACGGGCAATCTGACCGTCCATCCAGTCGGTGGAGGCCGCGATGGCATAGATGACAATGGCGACGACACGGTTGTTATCCGTCACAAACAGGTACAGGAAGACCAGCGTGAGGATCAGGCGCGTGAAGGTTATGAAATTGGAGATCGTGAAAATCTTATTCGACGGGTAATCGGAGGTGCCGATAAGCTCCTTTTTGATCTTCTTTTTGATGCCCACAGGACTCCCCCGCTGGTAAACGACAAAACTCTCGATACTATACCCGTTCTGGCGATGTCTATCCAGCGCGAGCATAGAGAGTCCAGACATGTGGAGGACGCTGCTGGGTGCCACGAGGACTCTCGTGCCGTTGCTTTAACAAAAAACTCTCACAGGAAGTAGCCGCGAGGGCTATGTTGGTAGTTGCAGCTACAGTTATTGTTGAGGGTGAGCAGCGCGTCGCGCACGCCGTAGAGGTAGCCGCTGATGAGCGCCCAGCGCACGCGCTCGTCGAGCGCAGCGAGGCAGAGCGTCTGCATGGCACCGCCGGAAAAGCCGACGCAGCCGAGTTCGCGCAGACTCCACGCGCCGCGCGCCGCAACGTAGTCGATGAGGCGCATGAGGTCCCAGGTCTTCGGTATCGATGTGCACATCGAGCATCACGCCGACCATGAACATTGCGAGAAACGTATTTGCCGAGCCTACCGAAGCGGTGACGTCGAGCACCGGCGCAGAATAGCGATGCATCCCTTTGTACATGGGCACACAAGGGGATACAGCAAAGGCGACCGGAGGTCGCAATGCCCTCCTGGTGAATAGCTACCAAGGTGGGTAAAACCACATCGAACGCCGCTCACGCCAGGGCGGCGTTCACCTTTTGGTTCCACCCGCCAGCACCTCCCCTCTTGATACTGCAAGGGTTTCATTGTGGTGATAGACCGACACCGTTCATCGTTGTTTCGGGCTCGTTCGCAAAGTCGTGAACGCACTCCCCTCTTGTTCAGCGCATAATGGCGCACCGTATGCGGCTGAGCGGCCGCACGCTAAAGGAGAGGTGCCCGCATGGGCATCGAGAGAGAGGATGCAGTATGAACCTGAGGGAAAAGTACGGTGAGTGGGGCCTGATCCTGGGCGCGACCGAGGGCGTCGGCAAGGCGTTCTGCGAGAAGATCGCCGCCGGCGGCATGAATGTCGTCATGGTCGGCCGTCGCGAGGAGAAGCTGAACGTGCTCGCCGGCGAGATCCGTGAGACCTACGGCGTGGAGACCAAGGTCGTGCGCGCCGACTTTAGCCAGCCCGACGCTGCCGAGACCGTCTTCGCCGCGACCGAGGGCCTGGACATGGGCTTCATGAGCTACGTGGCCTGCCTGCACAGCTTCGGCAAGATCCAGGACACTCCCTGGGAGAAGCACGAGGCCATGATCAACGTCAACGTCGTGACCTTCCTCAAGTGCTTCCACCACTACATGCGGATCTTTGCCGCCCAGGACCGCGGCGCCGTGATCAACGTCTCGTCGATGACCGGCATCAGCTCCAGCCCCTGGAACGGCCAGTACGGCGCGGGCAAGGCCTTCATCCTCAAGATGACCGAGGCCGTGGCCTGCGAGTGCGAGGGCACCGGTGTCGACGTCGAGGTCATCACCCTCGGCACCACCCTAACCCCCAGCCTGCTGTCCAACCTCCCCGGCGGCCCGCAGGGCGAGGCCGTCATGAAGATCGCCCTCACCCCCGAGGAGTGCGTCGACGAGGCCTTTGAGAAGCTGGGTAAGGAGCTCTCCGTCATCGCCGGCCAGCGCAACAAGGACTCCGTCCACGACTGGAAGGCCAACCACACCGAGGACGAGTACATCCGCTACATGGGCTCGTTCTACCGCGACTAGCAGCTGCCGCGGCGCGTGCGCGAGGGCGCGTGCGGGTTCGCAGGTAGAGATGCGAGTGCGGGGGTTTCTTTGCGGGGGCGTGCGGATGCGGCGCCCGCAAAGAAACCCTCTTTTCATGGGTGGGCGCGACGGAACCTCGGCGCTCACCGTCTAGGGCGACCTGCCCGGCTCCCCCGCGATCTCCCTGCACGGGACCCTGCGCTCCGGCATCCTCTGGACCGTGTCCCGCTCGTGCCTAGTGGGCCGGCCGATCCGGCCCTCAGGGTATCGGATTCCCGCATTCATCCGTACATGTTCGTGTGAATGCGGGAGGTGTTCGGATGAGGTTGATATTCAAGGTGTAGACCGTTTTCTTGGTACTCCTCAAATGCGGCAGGGTTTTTCGAGTTTGTAGATGCTAATATAACCCTGCTCTCGAAAGAGGGCTCAGTCCCGGCTGGTAAACCTGACGTTTGGCGTGGTGTGCGTGACACGCATAGCGGGCATGGCCGCGATAGAATTTTCCATGCGGAGGGGTTCGACCCCACAGCGCCCCGAGGGTTTCGGGGGGCGAACGGGCAGGCAGGGAACCGGGGTGCAGGCTGTCCAGAAGGAGGGGTGTAATGCCTCTTCTTCTTTTTTGCCACATCAATCTTCTGGCTTGATAGGTTTTTCGTGCGTGTGATTGGGTTGCGGAAGGGATTGGCATGAGAGTTGCGGAAATTGCGGAAAGGGTCGGTTGCGATCCTGAGTCTGCGTATTCGAAATTCGCCGACACACGTGAAGGCACACGCTTTCACAACATGCAGTGGCCCATTTTCGTCACTGACGAAAACTATCGCTTGTTTTGCAAGGCGCTGGCAGATTATGCCAACTCAGAGGAAGGCCCCCAAAGCAACGGCCGCCATGAATTGTTCCTGAGCGTGCACGAGCTGTTCGAAAAGGGCAACGAGATCGGCGGCGCCCCAAAAAAGCGCCACTACAACCTGGACAAGTCGTTCATAGGCACGGACGAGGCAAATCTCATGCTGCTCAAAGCGGCGCATAAGGGAATGACCCAGCAAGCGATCGCCGCGTACCTGGGCTGCTCGCGCACGGCGGTGCAAAAGCGCCTGAGCGCCCTGGCAGACGGCGTGCGTTTTGGCGACTCCTACATCAAGGCCGAGCCGACAAGCCGCGGCGGCCTGAAGTCGACGGCTCACCCGATCTTTCTGCCGCTGCGATTGCATGAGGTGTACCTGATGCTGTCGGCATTAGGCGAGTTTCGAGCGGAACGGTCAGGCGGGGACCCAGAGCGCGTCGTGGCAGATGATCTCGCGCGCAGAATCTATTACCAGCTGAGCGACTACGCCAAGGGCGGAATCGACAAAGCGTTGGATGAGCGAGGGGTTCGCCTCGCTGGGCTAAGGCCCGACTTCGACTCAAGCGAGGTGTCCGTTTTAGATCGCATTGTCATGTACGAGAAGATGGGCCTCGACCTTAAAGTCGTGCTTGTAAATGGAGATGAGCTCGACGGCCGCTACGCGCGCCACGCCGATCTTCAGAAATGCGTAAACGCCGCCGAAATAAGCAAAGACGGCAGCTATATCGTGTTTAAACTTTTGGATGGCAGATACTGGGCGGTCGACGATTCTCAAGTAGTGAGCGTAGCAGCCGCACCCGGGGATTAGGTTGCGGCCAAGTCCCTCGTCCGCCCTCCCAGGCGGTACCGCTGCGGCCGATTTCATGTTTGCTTACAGGCGAAACAGCCGCCCTTGCGTTTTTCTAAACGCAACCTCTTCGTGCGCTCGTAAAAAATCGAATCGATAAAAACTGGCAACAACCCTTCTGAACGGGTATCCTTTCGCAGGATGCGCCTCGAACAGCGCTTTCTGCCTGCGCGATTTCGTGCATGGCCGTCCTTTTCGTTCTATTTCTTAAAATGACAATCTCAGGTTTTCACGCCTTTTCGGCTTCAGACTGTATGCTGCAATCAGCTCGAGCGACCGAAGCCCATCACAACACCGAAAGGCGTGAACCATGAAGTACAACGAGAAGCGCAACAACGCCTCAGCCCGTCACCCCGAGACTGCACCCTCGATCATCAACTTCGCGTACGGTAGCAACCTTGATATCCATCAAGTTGAAACCCGCTGCCCCGGCGCGGTGCTGCTGGGCAAAGCGACCCTGAACGGCTATGAACTGGCGTTCGATACCGCCGGATACCTCACCATCACCAAGCGCGAGGGGTCGCATGTGCAAGGCGCGCTGTGGGCGCTCGATAGCTCTCACGTGGCGTCTCTCGACCGCTACGAAGGCATTGCATCTGGTTGTTACCGCAAGGAAACGGTGACCGTTGGGCGCGAAGGCGATGTGGTTCCCGCAACCCTTGAGGCGATGGTCTACATCTCTGAGCGCACCCCGCTGCGCAGGTACACCGAAAAGTACGATTACATCGACCGCGTGGTCGAAGCCGGCCGCGTGATGCAGCTTGATGAGGCAACCTTGGCGCAGATGTCCGACATGCGCGCCGACAGCCTGGACCGCTTGCGCGCGCAAGAAGAGTCGGCGGCGTATGGCGCAGCCAAGATCGACCTCCCCGCTGCACGCGAATACGCCGACTTCGTGTGCGGTGAAGGTCACCAGATCGCCGATTGCACATGCTGTTACACCGGTTACTACGCACGCCGTTTCCCCCGTGGCCTTCAGCAGCATGGACGCATCCTGCGCTCTAAGCGCTACCAGGTGATGGAAGCGAGTGAGGCCACCTTCTGCGGGTCTCACCGCATCTACTTGTCAATCAAGACCCCAGGCGAGTTCGGTTACAAGATCGACGTCCCCGAAGGGTTCCGCGCGGTGCGCAGCAGCGACCCCGCGCTGCGGGCAGACCTTAGCTACTCCCTTACGCTGGATGAGTTCGAAAGGCAGCGCAAAGCCCTGCTGCGCACCCTGCTCGACTGGTGCAACAGCCTGCCTGAGTTTGACGTGCACAACTTTAATCGCCCCTCTGGCCCGGCGTTCGACGCGCGCGAACACGTCGTAGGCACCCGCGTGCATGCGGAAACTCCGTACTTTGCATATGGCTTTGACATCAGCCATGACCGCATTGCTAAAAAACTTGAGAGCGGCCACCACGTTTATGCAGTCAAGGCGAAGCTCTATGGCTACACGCTGGCGTGCGACGCGAAGGGCCGTCCCACCATCACGCGCAAGGATGAGTCGTTTGTGGAAGGCGTGCTGTGGCATGGTCTCACGCGGGGTGAGGTCCAGGCGCTGGACAAAGCGAACGGCGTGCAGTACGGCACCTATGCAAAAGCCGGCGTTACGGTGAAGATTGAGGGCGAACCCACTGCGAGGGAAGAGAACGCATTCGTGTACATCTCTCAGCGAACCCCGCTTTCTGCAGTTACGAAAGACATCGAGGCGTTTGGCGCAATGCGCGACGAAGCCATCGCTCTGGAAATGGAGCGCGCCACCGTGGCGTGCATCGACGCCATTCTGCGTGCAAGCGGATGCCCCTGCGTGCAGCCCGAAGCCCCTGCGGCAGAAATCGCAGCCCTGGGCATCACAGAGCTCACGTCCGAGCAAACCATGAAGTGCATGCTGTTCGTGTGCCCGAAGTGCTTTAAGCCCTTGAGCGAATGCGAATGCGGCAAGCGCCCTGATCACCTGGTAGCGATCGACCACGAGCTGCAGCCCCATGTGCGCATACTGAACGATAAGGGTTATAAAACGCAGTTCTGCTGTGCCGGGCATGCAGACAGCGGTTGCCACGGTTACCTGAGCTTCGGACGCCGCTTCCGCGCACTAGAAGAGATATGCGGCGGTCAGCTGCCCAACGAGTCTCTTACGGAGGCGCCGCAACGCATTCGCAGCACGCGCCATGTAGCGCTGAACCTGCCCGGCGCCCCCGAAAGCTATGACGTGTACCTGGACAACAGGGGTTACGTCATTCGCTTTGAGCCGCGCCGCGGTGTGAGGCGTGAACAGTTCGTGCAAGACAAGCCCGCTATGTTGAGCGCATTGCTGCAGTGGTGCGAGTCTCTCCCGCAGCGCGAATAGCCTGCAAGCCGTCTGAACTGGTAAGAATCGCCAAGCGCGTGGGTCGATGTTCGAATCCTGACCCGCGACTTCCGAGCCCCCTTCTAGTCCCAAGCCCCGATCCTAAAGCCCTCAGCCCTGCCCCTCAATGCGCCCTTGAGCGTGCGCATGCGGCGTCTATGAAGTTCCTCCAGCGCTTCGGGGCGTTCTCGATGATGAAGTCGATGACGGTGGCGAGCTCGCCCTAGTCGAGCCCGCGCCGACGCACTCTCTTGAGGTCGCACGAGAATGACGGCGCGAACGCCGCCCTGAGCCGCACGCTCACGCCGTCGCCTAGGACTTCGCCGGCATGGCGGCCCAGATGGCGGACTCTGGGGCGATTACGCCGCAGGTGCCCGCAGCGATGGCCGGTGGCACCGTAGCGGTGGCGGCTTAATACCCGCGGCGTTAGCTTTTTGGAGCGCAGTGCCTTGTTTCGGCAGGCACGGAAGCCTTCCTCTCGCTGCCGAAAGAAATCAAAAAAGTATCGCGGCCCTTGGGCGGTGTCGGGGTTCCGTGCGAACGTGCGGGGAATTAGTGAAGCAGGGCGGGACAGTTGGCTTGGATGTCGTAGCCGCAGTAGCTAGGCACAGGTAGGTGATTTTCGCGTATGTAGAAAAATTTAGGCTAGATAGACTACAAATGTGGAATCAAAACGAATCAGTGAATTCAACAAATATGGAAAGAAAGTGAAGGGGGGATCCATTAAAACCGAGATTCTACAAAAGTGCAGGTAGAAGGGCGTGTCTTTATTGGCTAAAAAACAGCCGGTGATTCTCCGGTGATTCCCTGATGATTCCTGATAAAAAAAGGTCAGGCACTAGGTGCCTGACCTGCAAACTTCTGGTCGGGACGACTGGATTCGAACCAGCGACCCCTTGACCCCCAGTCAAGTGCGCTACCAAGCTGCGCCACGTCCCGAAGCATTTGTTTGTTGCTCTGCTCTCGCTCGCAACAGGGAGTATAGTAACCCGAAACTTTGTCCTTGTGCAAGAACTTTTTTACAAATTTTGAAGCAAGTCTAAAATTGTATCTGCGAGCTGGGGTTTTGTTAGTACGGGAAGTTCTTGCGTGCCCGCTGTACTCACTATCCAGGCCTTGTTGGTATCGGTCCCAAAGCCCGAATCGGCGCGCGAGACATCGTTGGCGATAATGGCATCGCAACCCTTGCGCACGAGTTTGCGCTGCGCGTACTCCACGACGTTATCGGTCTCGGCCGCAAAGCCGATCACACGGCGATCGCCCTTTTGGCGTGAGAGTTCGGCCAGGATGTCAACGGTCTCGACGAGCTCAATTCGATCCAGGCGCTCGTTGGCCTTTTTGAGTTTATGGTTCGCCGGGGCCGCAGGCGTGTAGTCGGCGACGGCGGCGGCACAAATGGCCGCGTCGGCCGTCTGGAAGGCGCTCAGCGCAGCCTGGAGCATTTCCGCGGCGGTTTGTACGCGCACGCACGCTACACCGCAGGGGACATCGAGCGATGTCGGTCCCAGCACGAGCGTGACGGCGGCACCGCGGCGCGCGGCCTCCCCCGCCAGGGCGATACCCATCTTGCCCGATGAACGGTTGCCAATGAAGCGCACGGGGTCGATCGGCTCGTGCGTGGGGCCGGCGGTGATCACGATGCGCTTGTCCACAAGATCCTGAGGAGCGGGGTCGAGCAGCTTGCAGACGGCCTCGACGATGTCCTCGGGCTCGCTCATGCGTCCCGTGTCCACATCGCCGCAGGCAAGGTAGCCGCTACCCGGACCCACAACGTGGACACCGTGCTCGCGCAGCGTGGTCATGTTGGCCTGCGTGGCCGGCGCCTTCCACATGCCATTGTTCATGGCCGGCGCGACCACGATAGGACGCGGCGTGGCAAGCAGCGTGGTGGAGATGAGGTCATCGGCGATGCCGTTGGCCATCTTGGCGATGATATTGGCCGTCGCGGGCGCCACGACCACCAAGTCGGGCTCCTGCGCCAGCGAGATATGGTGGATGGGGTCGGAGGGGTCGTCGAACAGACCCACGGCGACCGGCTCGCCCGTGAGCGCGCGAAAGGTGAGCGGACCCACAAACTCCGTGGCATGCTCGCTCATAACGACCTTGACGCGTGCGCCGCGTTTTTGCAGCAGGCGCACGATATTGCACGACTTATAGGCGGCGATCCCGCCGGTAATGCCCAACAGGATCGTTTTTCCCTCAAGTTGCATTGAATTGTCGGGTGCCGTCGTCATTGTTAGGCTTCCTTGTTGGGGAGCACGAGCAGGCGGTGGCAGTACGGGCAGTGCGTAATCTCACTACCGTCGTGGTTGAGGTCGCTCATGGACGACGCCTGCAGCGCGGTGTGGCAGACCGTGGGGATGTTGCCCTTGATGGTCTCGACTGCCAGGCCACGGAACTGCTTGAGCAGACGCTCGTAGTCGGTGAGCACGTCGGTCGGCAGCGTGGCGGCAAGCGCGGTGCGCTCCTTGGTGGCGGCATCAATCTGGGCCTGCAGGTCGGCGGCCTTGGCACGGGCAGCCTTGGTGTCGGCCTTCACGCCCTCCTCGAATTTGGCGATGATGGCCTGCGCGCGAGCCTCACGGTCGAGCGCCTCCTTGTGGGCGACAACGACATCCTTGCGGGTGTGCTCAATCTTGTCCAGGCGCTTGGCCAGGGTGGCGAGCTCGTTTTCCAGATCCTGGACCTCGCGGTAGTCAGAGCCGTCGAAGTGGCGTTTCTTGGCGGCCTCGATGGCGTTGTTGGTCTGAATCTCGGTGGTGTTGAGATCGTCCAGCTCAATGTCGAGGTCCTTGCGCTGAGCATAGAGCTTGGTCATTTCGGACTTAAGCTTTACATAGGTTTTGCGCTTTGAGGCGAGCTCCTTGAGCTCCGGCATATTGGCAAGTTCGCTCTTGTTGCGGGCGAGCTCCAAATCGATCTGTTGCAGCTTGAGTAGCGTAGCGCCGGCGCTCATAAGTTCTCTCCTTTTGTCACAGTCCACCATTGGCAAGGGTTCAGTATTTTAATCGCATGACGGGGGTCGACCCCGGCGTCAACCGCAGAGTTCATCAAGATATCCACGAACGGCTCTTCGGAGCGATCGTGGCCGAGCAAGATCACGCTCAGCCCGCGCAAGGCAAGATCTTGCGCCACGTGATAGCCCGCCTCGCCCGTCACGATGACATCCGCACCGGCGGCGATGGCAAGCTCGCCAAAGTCGCCGAGGGAGCCGCCCAGAATGGCGACGGTGCGGCACGGGCGCTCGGCATCGCCCCATACGCGTGGGTCGCTTCCGAAGGCCGTGGCAGCACGGGCGGCAAGATCGCGCAGCGTGCACGGGTCGTTGAGTGTTGCAAGCGCGCCCAGGCCGGTCGACTCGGGGTCGTCCACGTGCTCCAGCGAGCTATCGGGCACGGCGTTCAGCAGCTTGCATAGACAGGCACGCGCCTCGTGCGAGCGGTCCAGGTTGGTGTGGAGCGAGATAATGCTCACCCCGCAGCGGGCCGCCTCGTAGAGCGCCGCGCTGCACTGGGGGCGCGTTGCGCTGGGCGGGCAAAACGATTCGGGCGCCTTGATGTAGACGGGATGATGCGTGAGCAACACGTTGGCTCCGGCTTCCAAGGCGCGCTGCACGTTGTCCCTGGTGGCGTCAAGCGCGCAGGCAACGCCGCGGATCTCGTCGTCGGGGTCGCCAACGGATAAGCCTACGTGGTCCCAGGGCTCGGCGTCCGTCTTGGGATAGCGTGCCAGCAGGGCACGCTCGAGCTCGGCGACGATCATGCGGCACCTACAATCGAGAGCAGCGTCTGGGCAAAGTCGTCCAGATCGCTCGGATTCACGCGGTCATCGAAGGAGATGCGCAGTGCGCCCAGCGCCTGCTCGCGACCAATGCCCATGGCGCTCAGCACGTGGCTCGGGTCCATGCTGCCGCTCGAGCAAGCCGATCCGGCCGAAACCTCAAAGCCGGCGGCGTCGAGCTTGATGATGAGCTCCTCGGAGTCCATGCCGTCAATATAGATCGATACCATGCCGGGCAGACGGTCGGCTTGCGTGTAGTCGCCCATGGTGGCGTGAATGCGCGGATGGGCCGTGAGCGTGGCGTAGAGTTTGTCGGAAAGGGCTTGCAGCTTCTCGCGCTCCTGAGCCACATGGGGCGCCAGAGACGAGGCGGCAGCGGCGAAGGCCAGCTGCGTGCGCAGGTCCTGCGTGCCGGCACGACGTCCGGCTTCCTGTCCTCCGCCAAAGATGCGGGGGCGCAGCGGCGTGCGGCTTTTTAGGTATAACGCGCCGGAGGCTACGGGGCCGCCAATCTTGTGTGCTGCAACGGTCATGGCATCGACGCCCAGCTCGGTCACATCGAGCGGAATATGCAAGTAGCCCTGGATGGCATCGGTATGGAACAGGGCACCCGCGGTGTGCGCAGCCGCGGCAAGCTCGCGAATAGGCTGTACCACACCGGTCTCGTTGTTGGCGGCCATGATGCTCACGAGCGCGACGTCGTCGCCCAACAAGTCGCTCAGCGCGGCAGGCTCGATGTAGCCCGCACGGCAGGGCTGCACCAGGTCGACGGTAAAGCCGGCGGCACGCAGCAGCGGCAGGTTGTCCAGGATCGAATCGTGCTCGATCGCAGACACGATCACGCGCTCGCGCTTACGATCGCGCTGACGAGCACCCTCGGCAAGTCCGAGGAGCGCCAGCTGGTTGGCCTCGGTACCGCCGTTGGTTAGGACAATCTCGGACGGGCGAACGCGCGCGCCTAAGCTGCGGGCGATCTCGCGGCGTGCAACCTCCAGACGTGCGGCAGCCTTGCGGCCGAGCGAGTGCAGCGAGTTGGGGTTGACGCCGGCAAGCTCGCTTTCGTCGTACTCGCGCTGCGCAAGGAGCGCCTCGGCGCGCATGGGCGTCGAGGCGGCATAGTCAAGATTCACGGGTATGCGGTTTTGACCTGCGGTCATAAGGGTTTATGCCTCCTGTGCGGCCTCGTTGCCCAGCTTCTGCAGCAGGGCAACCTCGGCGGCGGGATCTTCGGACTTAAATACGGCGGAGCCGGCCACCAGGACATCGGCACCGGCCTTGACGACCTCGGCGATGTTTTTGGAAGAGATGCCGCCGTCGACCTCGATCATGGGCGACACACCGTGGCGCTCGCACATGGCCTTGAGCTCGTGGAGCTTATGCAGCGTGCCCGGGATAAAGCTCTGGCCGCCAAAGCCGGGGTTCACGCTCATGAGCAGCACCATGTCGACGACCTCGATGATGCTCTCGAGCACGCAGACGGGCGTGGCGGGGTTGAGCACCACGCCGGCCTTGACGCCGCGCTGCTGCAGATGCGTGAGCGTGCGGTGCAGGTGCGTGGAGGCCTCATAGTGCACGGTGATCATATCGGCGCCGGCGTCGGCATACCAATCGACGGTCTCGTCGGGGTTCGACACCATCAGGTGCGCGTCGACCGGCACCTTGGTGGAGCGCTTGACGGCCTTGAGGATTTCGACGCCAAAGGTGAGGTTGCCGGTAAAGTGACCGTCCATGACGTCGAAGTGCACATAGTCGGCGCCGGCGATCTTGTCGAGCTCGCCCTTGAGGTTGGCCATGTCGGCTGAGAGGACGGACGGAGCGATTTTGATGGAACCCATGGTAGTAGCCTTTCTGCGCTAGTCGGTGAGTCCGTAGAACTCTTGAGAGGGGACGCGGTCGGTAAGGATCTCGAGCGCCCTATCCAAAGTAACACCGTTGTAGAGCGTTTGCTCCACGGCAAAGGTGAGCGGAATGTCTACGCCCAGCGAACGGGCGAGCTCGCTCACGCTGCGGGCGGCGACGGCGCCCTCGACCACCATATGCGTGCGCGCCTGGTACTCGTCGAGCGATACGCCGTGGGCAAACTCGTAGCCGAAGGTGCGGTTGCGCGAATGCTCGGAGGTGCAGGTGGCAATAAGGTCGCCCATGCCGGCAAGACCCATACAGGTCATGGCCTCGCCGCCGCGGGCGTGCACCAGTCGGCTGATTTCTGCGAGGCCGCGCGTCATGATAAGGGCGAGCGTGTTGTCGCCTGCGCCGGAACCGGCGGAAATACCGCACACGATGGCGATGACGTTTTTCATGGCGCCGCAAACCTCGACGCCGGTCATGTCCTGCGTCAGGTAGATGCGGAAGGCCGTGGATAGGAGCAGGTCCTTAAAGGTCTCCCCTACCTGCGATTCTTTGCTGGCGATGACGGCGGCGGAAAGTCCGCCGCGGCATATCTCCTCGGCATGGTTGGGGCCCGAGAGCGCCGCCACACGCGCCTCGTTGCCGATCTCGCTGGCGATGACCTCGCTCATGAGCATGCCGGACTCGGGCTCAATGCCCTTGGTAAGGCACAGAACCGGAGTTTCGGTATCGATAAACGGCGCTGCCCGATGGCACACGTCGCGCAGGTGCATGGAGGGCACGGCAAAGATGATGGCGTCGGCGCCGTCGAGTACCTGGGCCAGGTCCGTGGTGGCGACAACGTTTTCCGGCAGCACGTAGTCCACCAGATAGCGCGGGTTGCGGTGCTCGCCGTTAATGCCGGCGGCCGTCTGCTCACTATGGGCCCACATGGTCACGCGCTCGGCTCGCGCGGCGGCAAGGCCGGCGATGGCGGTTCCCCAGGAGCCGGAGCCAATCAGCGCAACATTCATGACTCTCTCCTACTTATCGTCGGGCTCGGTGACGCGCTTGGTAAACGAGAGCTTGGACTCCTTGCCCGTCATGAGCTTTTTGATGTTCGCACGATGGGCCCACACCACGGTGATGCCGATCATCGCCATACAAAACTTGAGTCCCAGGCTGCTGTACGGAAAGACCGCGCAGGCGGCGATGGGAAGACCGATGGCCGCGGCAAGCGAGCCCACCGACACATACTTGGTGATGGCGACGGCCACGATAAACATGCCCAGCAGCGAAAGTCCGATGGGCCAGTACCAGGCCAGTATGACGCCCAGCCCCACGGCGATGCCCTTGCCGCCACGGAAGTTGAGGTAGGGCGAGAAGATGTGTCCCCACACGGCAGCCAGGCAAATGGCGCCGAGTATCCAGTCGCCGGCGGCACCGGGAGCCATAATGCTCACCGGGAAGTCATAGCCCACGCTCGCGATGAGCGGACGCGCGATAAGGACGCAGATGGCGCCCTTCAAGCAGTCGAGCAGCAGCGTGAGCGCGGCGACCTTGGGACCGGCTACGCGCAGGGCGTTGGTGGTGCCGATGTTGCCGGAGCCCGCCTTGCGAATATCTGTGTGGTTGAACGCGCGGCCCAGGATCAGGCCAAACGGAATCGCTCCGATAAAGAACGAGACCACGGCGCAGATGGCGGTCAGCAGAATCGGATTATGCATCCTTTTGCTCCTTCTTCCTAAAGAAGAGTCGAATGGGCGTGCCGGAAAAATCGAAGGTCGAGCGCATACGGTTCTCCACGTAACGCTGGTAGGTGTCGTTGACCAGGTCGCTGTGGTTGACGAAAAACGTAAACGTCGGCGGGTTAACGCCCGTCTGGGTCACGTAGTGCATGCGCAGGCGACGCTTGCCGTCCACCACGGTGTGGCCAAACTCGCGCAGGTCGGTGAGGAAGGTGTTGAGGCGCGAGGTGGTGATCTTTTGCGAGCGCGCCTTCTCGGCGGCGTCGACCATTGCCCAGATCTTCTCGACGCTGCGGCCTGTCAGGGCCGAGATGCGTAGGTACTGGGCCCAGGGAGCCATGACGCCCAGACGGCGGTCGACGGTCTCCATGCAGGCCTCGCGCTTGCGGTCGTCGTCGAGCAGATCCCACTTGTTGAGCAGAACGACGATGGCGCAGCCGCGTTCGATGGCCAAGCCCATGACCTTCTGGTCCTGCTCGGTAACGCCCACGGAGGCGTCTACGACGAGCAGTGCCACGTCAGCACGGTCGATGGCGCGCAGGCCGCGGACCATGGAGTAGTACTCGATGTTCTCGTATACGGTGCTCTTCTTGCGAATACCCGCGGTGTCGACCATGCGGTAGTGCTTGCCGTTGCGCTCCACGACGGTGTCGATGGCGTCGCGCGTGGTGCCGGCGATGTTGGACACGATGGAGCGGTCGGCACCCAGGATGCGGTTGAACAGCGAGGACTTACCGGCGTTGGGGCGGCCGATGATGGCGACGTTCAGCGCGTCGGGGAACTCGTCGGCGACCTCGTCCTCCTCCTCGGGCAACAGGGCAACGATGTCGTCGAGCAGGTCGCCCGTGCCGTGGCCGTGCAGGGCCGAGAGCGGCGTTGGCTCGCCGATGCCGAGCGAATAAAACTCCCAGATGCTGTCGTTTTCGCGATCGGGGTTGTCGAGCTTGTTCACCAGCAGAAAGACCGGCTTGTCGCAGCGCTTGAGCATGCGGGCGACCGACTCATCCTCCTCGGTGACGCCGGTGCGGCCGTCGACCACAAACAGGATGACGGCGGCTTCCTCGGCGGCGGCAAGGGCCTGGTCGCGGATGGACGTGGCAAAGACGTCATCGCTCTTGAGCGGCTCGATGCCACCCGTGTCGACGATGGTGAACTCGCGGCCGTTCCAATCGGCCGTGTGGTAGGAGCGGTCGCGCGTTACGCCGCGGGACTCATGGACGATGGCGTCCGAGGTCTGGGCCAGGCGGTTAACGAGCGTGGACTTGCCCACGTTGGGGCGTCCGACGACGGCGACGATAGGTTTCATCTGCACTCCTTTAATGGGTAGGGTCAGCGGAATTAGTAGAGCCTGCGGGCACAATGCCAAGGATATGCTCCAGGGTATCGAGCAGCTCATGCGGCATGGTCGACACCACATGAACCTCGGCGCCGCGAGCTTCAAGGCTTGCGAGTAAATCGTCACGATGATACTCGTCAAGCGTCATGCCGTCAGCGTTGAACATGAGCTTAGGCACAAAGAGCATAACCCCCGAGAGGTCCTGCGGCAGCTGCTCCAGAATGTCGCAGGCGACGATGAGGCCGGTCACGTCCACGTTGCCGCCAAAGTAACGGTTTTTGATAGCGGTGACGGTGCCGGCAAGGCCCCGTGGCGACTCCACAAAGCGAGCCACGGTGTCGCGCGCGCTGGTGCCGGAGAGGCACAGGAGGCGCTGGTTGCGCCCGGCGATGCCAGCGCGGACGCGGGCCAGACGCTCGGCGTCGGCGGCAAGCACGTCGTCGGTCTCGTCTAGATACGAGCGAATCATACCGATGCCGTCGTAATACTGCGGGTAGCCGTCGTAAAAATCGGCCTGGGGTGGCTCGATGCCGGCGTCCAGATAGAACTCGTCGCTCATCTGGAAGGTGTGGCGGCCAAAGCGCTTGTAGGCACGATCCTGGAAGGGACGGATCATGGCAATGGTCTCGCGCGCGAGCTCAGGTTTGTCGCTGTATGACCAGGTAAAGCGCCTCTGGTGCTTGGTAAAACCGAGCGGCACAATGCCCAGGCTGGTGATCTGCTCGTGCTCCTCGCAAAAGCGTAGGGTCTTTTGCAGCTCCTCGCCGTCGTTCATGCCGGGGCACAAAACGATCTGCGCGTGAATCTCGATGCCGGCGGCCATGATGGTCTCGAGCACGTCCATGCCGCGCTGGGCGTTACGGCCCATCATGCGGCGGCGGACGTCGGGGCTTACGGCATGGACCGACACGTTCATCGGACTCATGTTGCGGTCGATAACGTTTTGCACGTCCTCGTCGGAAAGGTTCGTGAGCGTGACAAAGTTGCCCTGTAAAAAGCTCAGGCGGTAGTCGTCGTCACGAATATAGAGCGTTGAGCGGCCGCCCTTGGGCAACATCGTCATAAAGCAGAACACGCAGGCGTTCACACAGGTACGCATGCCGTCAAAGATGGGGCCGTCGAACTCAAGGCCCCAGTCCTCGCCGGGAAAGCGATCGAGCTCGACGGGGGTGACGGTGCCGTCGCGCGGGTCGAGAACCTCAAGTTCGACGGTGTCCTCGTCGGCCTCCCAGAGCCACACGATCATGTCGGTGAGTCGCTCGCCGTTGACCGTGAGCACGCGCATGCCCGGCTCGATACCCACATCCCATGCGGGCGATTCGGGACGCACGTTCTTTACGAGCGCGCCCTCACCCGGCTCGGGGTCGCGGTTGCGCCCGTAATCGGCCACCTCGGCGGCGTATGCGGGTACGGTCTGGTCCATGATTAGCGACAAAGCTCCTTGATGCGCGCAACGGCGCGTTCGATGTGTTCTTGAGGAGTTGAGGCTCCGGCGGTGATGCCGATGCGGCGCGCGTTGGCAAACCATGCGGCCTCAATCTCGGATGCTTCCTCGATGTGATGGGTGTGCTCGCAGACATTGGCACAAATCTGCGCCAGGCGGCGCGTATTGCCCGAATTTTTGCCGCCCACGACGACCATGCAGTCGCAGCGGTTGGCAAGTGCAGCGGCCGCCTGCTGTCGCTTGCTCGTGGCAGCGCAGATCGTGTTGATCACGCGTAGTTCCTGCACACGCGGAGTGATGGAGGCCACTACCTCGGCCAGGTTCTTCGCGGTTTGGGTGGTCTGCACAACCAGGCCCACCTTGCCCTTGAGCGGCAGCGCGTCCGCATCGGCGGCGCAACTCACGACCTGCGCGTCATCGCCGGCGTGGCCCAGGATGCCCTCGACCTCGGGGTGGCCCGGCTCGCCCACGACGATCACGCGGTAGCCCTCGCGCACCAGGCGCTCGGCCGCCACATGAACCTTCTTGACGTAGGGGCAGGTGGCATCGACCATGGTAAGGCCGCGCTCGCGAGCAGCCTCGATGACCTGCGGCACCACGCCGTGCGCGCGAATAACCACGGTGCCCGATGCGGCGTCGTCCAAGGTGTCTGCCAGACCGACGCCTGCCTCGGCGAGCTCGCGCACCACGATGGGGTTATGGATGAGCGGGCCCAGGGTGTGGACCTGAGCGCTCTCCCCTGCCTGCGGCGCGGCGGCCAGAGCCATGTCGAGCGCACGCTGCACGCCGTAGCAGGTACCGGCATGCGCTGCGATTTCGATGGTGGGGAGGACCTCCTCAGCGGCGGTCGCGGCGGTATCCATGACTTCCTCGCCCATGGCTAGAACCTGCCGGGGTGCTCGGCACACAGGTCGTCGCGCATGGCGTAGACGCGGTTCATGGCCTCGGATTCAAACCATGCCAGGCGCTCCTTGCGCTTGAGCTCGGCCGGTGCATCGAAAAGCGAGATGGCCTTGCCGGCACGGATCCAGCACTTTTTGGGGCGCATGAGCTTTTTGCCCGCAGGCGTGATATCGGACCAGCCACAGATGGCGAGCGGGTTGACGGGTGCCTTGCCCATCTGGGCAATGAGCGCAAAGCCACCGTGGACCTCGGGCTTGATCTCGCGCGAGCGGATGCGCGTGCCCTCGGGGAAGATCAGGACGTCCTCGCCGCGCTGCAGCGCATGCTGGGCGGCACGCAGGCACTTCATGTCGGCGGTGCCGCGCTCGACGGGAATGCCGCCCACGCGGCTAAAGGCCCAGCGCACGATCTTGCTCTTGGCAAACTCGGACTTAAAGATGGGGCGAACGCGGCGGCCACCAAAGAATAGCGCCGTCTCTACAGCCAGGAGCTCGGCCATCGAGGTGTGGTTGCAGATGACCACGCTGCCGCGGCCTTCCTGGCGCTCAAACAGCAGGTCGCTGTCCTCTACCTTCCAGCGCCACATGAGCTTGGAGAAAGCCCAAAGGATTGCCATGACCACGAAGACGGTGCCGCGGATGAGCACGGGGAACTCGGCATAAGGCGCGTTGTAGTAATCCTCGGGCGTCTGCTTAAACAGGCGCATGAGCTACCTCCTTTGGTTGATGAGGTTCTCGATTATCGAGACGACCTCGTCGATGGTATGTGCGGTGGAGTCGACGTGCACCGCGTCCTCGGCGGGCACGAGCGGCGCGACCTCGCGGCTGCTGTCGAGCTTGTCGCGCTGCTTGAGGGCGTCGAGCGTCTCGTCGACCTCGGCCTCGAGCTGCTCTTCGGTGAGCGGCTGGGTGTCGTTTTGGTGGCGCTGCAGCACGCGGCGACGGGCGCGCTCGCGTGGATCGGCGGTCAGAAAGACCTTGACCTGCGCGTTGGGGAACACGACGGTTCCGATGTCACGGCCCTCGGCTACGATATCGCGGTCCTCGGCGGCGCGACGCTGATGGATGAGCATGGCCGCGCGCACGCCCGGGTAGGCCGAGACCTTGGAGACGTTAGCGTCCACCTGCGGGGTGCGAATGGCAGCCGAAGCGTCCGCGCCGTCGATGGTCAGGCGCGTGTCCTCGCCGGTGCCGTTGGTAAAGCGGATCTCGATTTGCTCAGCGAGGGCGTCGATGGCTGCCTCGTCGTCCAGGTCGATGCCGCGGTCGAGCGCGGCGAAGGTGACGGCGCGATACATGGCGCCCGTGTCGAGCTTGTTAAAGCCCAGCTGGCGGGCGATCTCCTTGGCGATGGTGGACTTGCCGGAACCGGCGGGGCCGTCGATGGCGACGATCATGCAATGCTTCCTTTCGGTGGTTGACGTGCTGGTGTGGGACGCGGGCGCTGCGGCTTGGCGGACTGGCTAGCCCGTGTAGCGCTCGCGGTAGGTGTTGCGCTTGGGCGCGGAGCCGTGGCTGCCGTGGTGGCGCGTGCGAGTCGCGGTGTTGGTCGCCGGCGCAGCGCCGCGCTTGGCGCCGGCCTGCTTGGGCGGGATGCCGCCGGCCTTGAGGATCTGCACCTCGCGGTCGGTGAGCTCGCGCCACGAGCCCTTGGCCACGTCCTTGAGCTCCAGGCCAGCAAAGTTGCAGCGGTGCAGGCGGATCACCGGGTGGTGGATCTTGCTCAGCATGCGCTTGACCTGGTTCTTGCGCCCCTCGCGGATGATGACCTCCACGGCAGTGGTGCCGGGCTTCACACCCTGCGGAGCCACCGCCTCGGCCTCGCGCGCGGTAATGACGCGGCAGATCGCCGGCTGGCACAGGCCGTCGTCGAGCTCGATGCCGCGGCGCAGCGGTTCCAAGTCGCGATCGGTCAGGTGGCCGTCCACGAGCGCCTGGTATGTCTTGTAGACGTGCTTGCTGGGGTGCAGCAGGTCCTGTGACAGGTCGCCGTCGGTGGTAAAGAGCAAAAGGCCTGTGGTGTCGCGGTCCAGGCGACCCACCGGGAAGAGCCCCGGAAAGCGGTCGCGCGGGACCAGGTCGGCCACGCAGGGGCGCTCCTGCGGATCGCTCATGGTGGTGAGGTAGCCGGTCGGCTTGTAGAGCATCAGGTACACGGCGCCCTGGTTGAGCTTGACGGGCATGCCGTCAACCTCGATATGGTCGCGGTCCACATCGACCTTGGTACCCAGTTCGGTCGCGACCTGGCCGTTGACAGTCACGCGGCCGGCGGTCATCAGGTCCTCCGAGCCGCGGCGGCTCGCAACACCCGCGCGCGCCAAAAGGCGCTGCAGGCGCATGGTGTGCGGGTAGACGGGCTGGGCGTCGGTCGCGGGTGCGCCCGTGGCGCAAGCGGTACGCGTCTCCCCTGCTTCGCTAGTCCTCGTCATGCGTATCCTCCGCAGCGTCGTCGGTGGCAAGTGTTTCCTCGCCACCGACTGCCTCGACATCCTCAACATCGGTATCCAGCAGCTCGCGCTCTTCGTCCAGGTCCTCGACCTGCTCCTCGAGCGTAGACTGAATGCTGCGGCCGCTCAGGCGCTCGCGGATAAACTGGCGCGACTGCTCGTCGGGGGCAAACTGCTCCAGATCGGGCAGGTCGCGGGTGGAGCGCAGACCGAACTTCTCCAAAAAGGCGTTGGTCGTGCCGTAAATGATGGCCTGACCGCGCTGGGGGTCGCGACCGAGCTCGCGCACCAGACCCTTGTCAACGAGCGACGCGATGACGCCGTCGGAGTTGACGCCGCGGATGCCCTTGACCACCTCGCGCGTGACGGGCTGGTGGTAGGCGATCACAGCAAGAGTCTCGAGCGCCGCCTGCGACAGTTTTTGCGTATCCCAGCTCAGCACATAGGCCTCGACCACGTCATGGTAGGCGGGATGCGTAAACAGGCGCCAGCCGCCGGCGACCTCGCGCAGCTGAAAGCCGCGGTTGGCCTCCTCGTACTCAACTTTGAGCTCGGCCAAAAGCGACGCACACTCGCCCGGGGCGATATCCAGCGCATCTGCCAGCGCGGGCGCGCTCACCGGATCGCTCGAAACCAGCAGGAGCGCCTCGAGGGCGCCTTTGAGGCTGTTTGCCTCTAGCGTGGAAAGGGTTGACATGGTTGCCGCTCCTATTCGGTGAGCTCGGGGCCCTCGCCGGGCACGTATGCCTCGGCGCCCTCGACGCGGTGGATCTGAATGGTTCCAAAGATCTCGTCCTGGCTCAGGGTGAGCGAGCCTCGCTTGGCGAGCTCCAGCATGGCCAGGAAGGTGACGACGAGCTGCTCGGTGGTGGCGTCGCCGTCCAGCAGCTCGCGGAAGGTGCAAGTTTGGTGCGCCATGGTAAAGCGGTCGACCGAGGCCACCGTCAGGTCGAGCGGCACGCGATGCGGCGCCACGTGCTCGGCCTCCAGCAAGAAGGTCTGGCGCTTGCCGTCCAGGTCGGCGCAGATGACGGCGAGGCCGCGCAGCGTGATACCGGCCAGGTAGTCGGGCATAAGGCCCAAAAACTCGGGGTCGGGGCCGGCCACGCGTGGATGCATGCGGCTTTCGGCCTGCATGCGCGCGCCAAGAGCCGTCGCCGCACCCTTAAACTGCTTGTAGGCGATCAGGCGCTGGATCAGGACCTCGCGCAGGGCGTCGCCGTCGAGTGCGCTGAGTTCCTCGAGGTCTTCGTCAATCTCGTCATCGTCGTCGGCTTTACGCGGGGCCTCCTGCGGCACCAGCGAGGCGGCCTTGATGTCCAAAAGGGTTGCCGCGACCAGTAAAAAGTCGCTCGCCACGTCCAGGTCCAGCGCCTCAATACGCTCGACCTCGGCCAGGTACTGCTCGGCCACCTCGCTGATAGAGATGGCGCCGATATCAACTTTTTGGCGGGTTACCAA
This sequence comes from Collinsella sp. HCP28S3_G2, assembly GCF_052065125.1. Taxonomy (NCBI): domain Bacteria; kingdom Bacillati; phylum Actinomycetota; class Coriobacteriia; order Coriobacteriales; family Coriobacteriaceae; genus Collinsella; species Collinsella sp. HCP28S3_G2. Next base: position 334,030 of record NZ_JBQHUO010000001.1, on the reverse strand, counting down.
CTGCAGCAGCAGGTCGAACGGTCCGCTGTAGACCTGCGTCGACACGCGATACGACATCTTCGACCTCCTTTGACGGCGCCTTCGCGGCGCGGTTTGGGTGCATGTTGCGACCGTTTTGCACGGTCGACCTGTAAGTTTACCCTAGATGCCGGCGATTGCGAAGTTAAGCAGCTGCCCAGCGAGCGGATACACGGTAACGTCGAAATACCGGCCGATCACATCGATGCCGGTCCACATGGGCAGCAGATACAGCACGATGATAAGAATCGGCATGGCGTATTGCTGAAGTTGGTAGTAGTTGGCGAGTGCTTTGCCTTTGAGAAACGGCACGATGATAGACGAGCCGTCAAGCGGCGGAATCGGGATGAGGTTAAAGAACGCGAGCGACAGGTTGACCACGATAAAGGTGGCGCCAAAGTTCATGATTTGGGACGCTACGGCAAAGGACATGCTGGTGTAGAGGTTGCCATATGCTGCGTGCATGATGGCGGCCGCAAGGCACGCCAGTGCGATGTTCGATGCGGGACCGGCCGCGCTCACCAGGACCTCGTCGCGCTTGGGGTGCTTGAGGTTGTTGAGGTAGACCGGCACGGGCTTAGCGAAGGCGAACACCGGGCCACCGGCGGCGAGCATGAGCAGCGGAAGGAGGACGGTGCCAAACGGGTCGATATGGTTGAGCGGGTTGAGCGAGACGCGGCCGCGCGAACGGGCCGTCTTGTCGCCAAGCGCCCAGGCCGCGGCGGCGTGTGCGCTCTCGTGGATCACGATGCCCACGATGACAGCGCCAGCGCTCGCGAGCAGGTTCATGAGGTAGCTGCTGGACATGGCGCTCCCCTAGCGGACGCGGCGCGAGGCGCGCGTAAGCAGATAGTCGGCCACAAACAGGATGACGGCCACGATGGCGTAATCCAGGCGGAACACACCGCCAAAGGGCGATGTGATGACGCCATAGCCGGCGATGGCGCTCGGCAGCGCGCGCGAAAGCTCAACGACAAAGCCCACAATCTGCAGCTTGGCGGTGAGGCCGCTAAAGCACAGCAGCACAGTCATCGCGCTCATAAAGATGCCGCAGATGCGGCACGCGATGGCTATGATGCTCATCGCCACGGCAGCGGCCTTACGAGAGTTCACGCGCGGTCTCCTCTTCGATCTGGGTGGAAAGCTCCAGCCATTCGTCCTCGAGCTTGGGCAGCTCTTGCTTAAGCCCGTTATATTCCCCCAGGGCGGCGTTGAACTTATCCTGATCGGCATAAAGCTCTTCGCTCGCCATCAATTCCATAAGCTCGTCATAGCGGGCGCGCTTTTTGTCGAGCTCGGCCTCGATCTTCTTGAGCTGGTTGCGCACGCCCTTGAGCTTTTTGTTGAGCGCAGCGCGGGCCTGGGCCTCGGCGCGCTTTTGCTCCTTGGTCTTTTTGCCCTCGGCCGGCTTGGGGGCCGCAGCGGAGGTATCGGCCTGGGCGGCGCTGGCTTTGGTGGGCTTGGCCGCGGAAGGTGTGCTCTCCCCTGCAGCCTCGGCGGCGGCGCGGGCCGCGAGGTCCTCGCGCTTGTAGAGGTAGTAGTCGTAGTCGCCGTCATAGACCGTGACCTTGCCATCGCGGATGTCGATCACGCGGTTGGCCACGGCTCGCACCAGGTGCTCGTCGTGGCTAATCAGCACGATGGTGCCGGGGAAGTTTTGTAGGGCGTTCTCGAGCATGTCCACCGAGTCGATGTCCAGGTGGTTAGTGGGCTCGTCCAGGCACAGAAGTGCCTCGGGGGCCACGAGCATCTTAGCCAGGGCCAGACGCGCCTTTTCGCCGCCGGAAAGAACGCGAACCTGCTTTTCGATAGAATCGTTGTCGCTAAACAGGAAGGCGCCCAGCAGGCTGCGCTGCTGCGGCACGGTCCACTTGGGCGTAACGGTGTCGATTTCTTGCAGGACGGTGTTGGACTCGGTCATGCCCTCGAGCGCGTGCTGGGCGTAATAGGCCACGCCCACGTTGGTACCCAGGTCGCGCGCGCCGGTAGTGGGCGGCTCCAGGCCGGCGATGATCTTCATGAGGGTGGACTTGCCGGCGCCGTTGGGGCCGACGAGCGCCACATGCTCGCCGCGATAAAGTTTGAGGTCGATATCGCTATAGATGTGCTTGTTGCCGTAGGACTTGGACACGCCCTCCAGGCCCACGACCATGTCGCCGGAGCGCGGCGGGTCGGGGAACTTAAAGTCGATGTGCTTGTGGCCTTCGGGCAGGATGACGAGCTCCTTTTTGATCTGCTCGATCTTGCGGATGCGCTCCTGCGCCTGGGCGGCCTTGGTGGGCTTGTAGCGGAACTTGTCGACGAAAACCTGCATGTGGGCGATGTCGCGCTCCTGGGCGGCACGCTTGGCGCGCATCTGCTCCAGGTTGTCCTCGCGCTGCTTGAGGTAGCTGCTGTAGTTGCCGGTGTAGGTGGTCACGCGGCGGTTCTCGAGCGCGGCGACGTGGTCGACGCAGGCGTCCATAAAGGCGCGGTCGTGGCTGACGATGAGCACGGCGCCGTCGTAGTTGGCGATAAAGCCGCGCAACCACTGGACGCTTTCGAGGTCCAGGTGGTTGGTGGGCTCGTCCAGAAGCAGCAGGTCGGGATGGCGCAGGAAGAGCTTGGCCAGCGCGATGCGCATCTGCCAGCCGCCCGAGAACTCGGAACACGGGCGCTCAAAGTCGGTGACCTTAAAGCCCAGACCGGACAGGATCTTGCGGGCATTGCTTTCGAGCTCGTAGCCGCCCAAGTGTTCAAAGCGGTCCTGGACCTGGCCGTACTCGTTAAGGAGCGCGTCGACGTCCTTGCCCTGCTCAGAGAGCTCGGTGATCTGGGCCTGCAGCTCGTTGGCGCGCTCGCCCATGCGGCGGATTTCCTTGGCGGCGGCCATGACCTCGGCGAGGATGGTCGTATCCTTGTGCTCCAGGTTGGTTTCCTGCTCGAGGTAGCCCACCTGACAGTCCTTGGAGTACTGGACCTGGCCGGCGTCGGGGCTGTCGATACCCATGATGATTTTGAGCATGGTGGTTTTGCCGGCGCCGTTGGGTCCCACGAGCGCAAAGCGTTCGCCGGGGTTGATCTGAAAGGACGCGCCGCTAAAGAGGACGCGCGCGCCGAAGCTTTTTTCGATCTTGTCGACCAGGAGGATCATGGTGCCGCCTTTGACCTTGTGTGCCTATATGAAAAAAGGCCCCAACTTGCGTTGGAGCCTCATTCAATGCTCGGGTGGAGACGAGGGGGATCGAACCCCTGACCTCTTGACTGCCAGTCAAGCGCTCTCCCAGCTGAGCTACGCCCCCGTGCGAAGAAGTACTATACGGGAACTCGGACGGCGATGCAAGGACAATTTTAGAAAAACTTTCGCCGTCGCGGCGCGGGGGCGCGGACCCGCACAGGATCGAGGGTCCGCGATGCCTGGCCATGCCCGCGGGGCGCGCCCTAAGGCGTGCGGTGCTGCCGCAGCCCGCCTTTCCGGCTCCAGCCCGGTCGCCCCCGGGGACCTCCCGCCATGAACGCGACACAAGGCGTTTGGAAGTGGGCAAACAAGCTACTTGCAAGAAAATGTTGCCATGAAAAAGAAACAGGCCAGACAAATTGCCTGACCTGTTGAAAAACCTGGTGGGCCCTCCGGGATTCGAACCCAGAACCCAGGGATTATGAGTCCCCTGCGCTAACCGTTGCGCCAAGAGCCCTTTATATTAGTGGTTGCAAAGGCCATGGAGAAGTTCCATTTAGCGTGTAGTTGCACCACGACGTGAAATACTACCATGCGCGCAATGGTCATTCAACGCACGATCTTTTCGATCGGAAGGATCATGGTCCTGCCTTTGACCTTGTGTGCCTATATGAAAAAAGGCCCCAACTTGCGTTGGAGCCTCATTCAATGCTCGGGTGGAGACGAGGGGGATCGAACCCCTGACCTCTTGACTGCCAGTCAAGCGCTCTCCCAGCTGAGCTACGCCCCCGTGCGAAAAAGTACTATACGGGAACTCCTCTAAGGGTGCAAGAACAATTTTGAAGAAACTTTTTTGATCACACTCTCTGTGTCAAAAAGAAAAAGGCCAGAGGCTTATCACCTCTGACCTGTGCTTTTGATGGTGGGCGATACAAGATTCGAACTTGTGACCCCATCCGTGTGAAGGATATGCTCTACCCCTGAGCCAATCGCCCGTCGCCTTTCGGCAAAAGAGATACTAACATAGCAACGCGAGGATTACCAAGAACTTTTTGGCTTCGATTTTAAAATCGTATGCCAGACCACTCCGACACAATCCGTGTTTACGGCATACTTGCAGCACAACGACCTGTTCCTACACTCGTCGTCAAAACCAGCAGCTAAACCAATTTTCATACGGCAAGACCTTCTCGTAATAGGTGTCGAAGATCTTGGGATGCTCGTACTCGTAAATCCCGCTGGACCACGCCGCCATTTATTGAAATGATTAAACCTTTTTATAGACTTGCGCCGAAACGCCCGCCGCGAACACAGTCAACCAATTGAGCCTCTTTATAAGAAAAAAAGCCTCCGGTTTTCCGAAGGCCTTTGCATTCACGATGGTGGAGACGAGGGGGATCGAACCCCTGACCTCTTGACTGCCAGTCAAGCGCTCTCCCAGCTGAGCTACGCCCCCGTGACGAGGAGATACTATAGGGGAATGTTTTGCTTGATGCAAGAGATTTTTGTTGAAACTTTTTCTTACGGGTTTTCCTGGGACGGGGCTGAATTGACTGATTTTGACTTCGGCAAAATCAGTCAATTAACCCACCGTCCCGATAAAACCCTCACGGTATAAAAAACCGATTGCGATGCCTTGGTGGACTTGAATCTTGGCCGTTTTCCTTACGACATTAGAGATGCCCGTGTCAGCTAACAGGCCTAGAGGGCTGTGGTCCAGTTCCCACTCTAGGCCGTGTTCGCTTACTACTGTCCTAGGGGCTATGGCGATGATGGAGAACGTCTTGCCCTCGGCCCCCTCGATGGTCCACGACTCGCCTGCGTGAAGGATGCGGGCGACCACCTTGTCCTCGGCAATCCAAATGGGGGCATCCTTGTAGCCTGCAAGCAGCCCAGTTACGGAAAGCGCCATGTCCGGGCGACCGCCGGTGGCGCAGGTCGCAACCACCTCGGCACCCGGCCAGCGACGGCGGACCGAATCGAGCGCCAACGCTAGATCGGTATAGTCCTTGTAGGGGTCGTGACGCTCAACCTCAAAGGCCTCGGCGGCATCGACCAACGCGCGACCGGTGTCGCTCACCGTGTCGGCATCTCCTACATACACGTCGCAACCCAGGCCAGCGCCCAGCAGTGCATCGAGCCCGCGGTCCACGGCGACAACGTGGTCGCACTCCCCCGCTAGTCGACGCAACAGATCCACGCTCGCCACCACCGGTGAGCCGCAAACAACTAATACTTTGCAAGCCACGGCCCTCGCCTAGCCCTTAAACGCAAGCACACGGGCCAGATCCAGGTCCTCATAGCTATCGATAAAGATGTCGCAGTTATCGCGAACCTCGTCGCGCTCCATACGGCCGTGCGGGTCATAAATGCCCACGCGCTTAAAGCCTGCAGTGCCAGAGCTCTTAAGGCCAAAGACGGCGTCCTCAAACACCCACGCGCGCTCAAACTGGTGCCCGTGGCGCTCCTCAAGGCGGCGCAGCGCCAGCTCGTACACATCGGGGAACTGCTTGGAGCGGCCCGCCTCGCCCGTCGTGGTAATAAACTCCATATAGGCGTCGAGCCCCGCACCCGCGAGTGCGGACTGCACCAGCTCGGCCGGCGTGGACGTGGCCACGCACATAGCAATGCCGGCCAATTTCGCCTGCTCCAAAAATGCCAGGAGCCCCTCGCGCGGCGGCACCTTGGAGTAGCCATCGATCAGGATGTCGCTCAGCTCGCGATACAGCTCCTCGCCATTTTCGCCAATGCCCCAGGTGTCGTGGTAGGCCTGGCACTCGTCCTCGAGCGACAAATGCTCAAACTGGGCAAAATCGTCAACCGTTACATCAATGCCGTGACGCCGCAATAGTTCGGGCTGCGCATAGCCCCAAACGGGAGTGCTATTTACCAGTGTGCCGTCGCAATCAAAGATAAAAGCAACATTAGAGGCGGCTGTGTGGTTCATTCGCAAACCTTTCAATGTCAAATGGTAAACAACCTGCTAAAAACGTTTTACCAAACGTAAATCTAAAAATCTTGAAACCCTAATTGGTAAAACTGTCAAGAGTTTTACCATCGCAATTCTGTCAGTGGCATAAACATGGCGCTCACCGATTAAACGCCACCGTAAATCCACTTTCGTCCATAAAACTAACGGACAGGTGTTATTGTGGTTTTTGCCGAAAGTTCCACCGAGCACGCGAGGTGGGACGACTCATAGAGCTATCGCCGTCCCTTCGATTCGTGCAGCCTTGGACCTTTCGCATCTAGTCACCAAGGCAACACGCTGCCGCGTCATGATGGGATCAAACGTGAGCGATACAAAGCTAAAGCCAGCAACCAAAAAGCCCGCTACCCGTAAAGCCGCCCCGCACGCACCGGAGCTCACCAAGGACGATGTCTATCTGTTTGGCATTGGAATGTGGGAGCGCAGCTGGGAAAAGATGGGCGCGCATCCCGACACGCAGCAGCGCACGCGCGGCTGGCGTTTTTGCGTTTGGGCGCCCGACGTTAAGAGCGTCCACGTTATCGGTGAATTTAACAATTGGGACGAACAAGCCAACCCGCTGGTGCCCGTACACACGAGCGCTATCTGGGAAGGCTTTATTCCTGGCGCCGAGCAGGGCCAGCTCTATAAATACCTCATCGAGACCAACGAGGGCGAAAAGCTCTACAAGGCCGATCCGTACGCCTTTAAGGCCGAGTGCCCTCCGGGAACGGCGAGCGTGCTGTGGACCCTCGATGGCTACCAGTGGAACGACGCCGCGTGGCTCAAGCGCCGCGCCGGCCACAACCACATGTCGCAGCCGCTCAACATCTACGAGGTGCATATTGGCTCGTGGAAGCGCCACGGAGACGAGCCACAGGGCGACCCGGACGAGTACGGCAACTACCCCGGCCCCATGGACCCCTTCCCTGCGCAGCGCGGCGAGTTTTACACCTACGACGACCTGTCGGTGGAGCTCGTGGACTACGTACGCGATATGGGCTACACGCATATCGAGGTCATGCCGCTTATGGAGCACCCCTTCGATGGCTCCTGGGGCTACCAGACGACCGGCTACTTTGCCGCCACGTCGCGCTACGGCAACCCGCAGCAGCTCATGCACTTTATCGATGCGTGCCACGAGGCGGGCATCGGCGTGATCATGGACTGGGTGCCCGGCGGTTTTTGCGCCGACTCCCACGGCCTTGCCACCTTTAACGGCCACATGCTGTTTGAGCACGAGATTCACCCCAACTGGGGCACGCACAAGTTTGACTTCGCCCGCGGCGAGGTCCGCTCCTTCTTGGTCTCCAACGTGCTGTACTGGATCGAGAACTTCCATGTGGACGGCATTCGCATGGACGGCGTGTCCAGCATGCTATACCTCAACTTTGGCATTGACGATCCTGGCCAAAAGAAGTTCAACAAGTACGGTACCGAGGAGGACCTGGACGCCAGCGCGTTTATCCGTCAGGTCAACTGCGCTGTTGAGGCGCACTACCCCGACGTGATGATGATGGCCGAGGAGTCCACCGCGTGGCCGCTTGTGACCTATCCGCCGCAGGACGGCGGCCTGGGCTTCCACTACAAGTGGGACATGGGCTGGATGAACGATACCCTGCACTACATGCAGACCGATTTTCCGTGGCGCCCCGGCAACCATGGCTTGCTCACGTTCTCCATCATGTACGCCTTTACCGAGAACTTTATCTGCCCGCTGAGCCACGACGAGGTCGTGCACGGCAAGTGCTCGCTCATCGGCCGCATGCCGGGTGACTGGTGGCGCCAGTTTGCCGGCCTGCGCACGCTCGCCTTCTACCAGATGACGCACCCCGGTGCCAAGCTCAACTTTATGGGCAACGAGATCGGCCAGTTTATCGAGTGGCGCTACTACGAATCTATTCAGTGGTTCTTGACCGAGCAGTATGAGACCCATGCACACCATCAGGCGTTCATTAAGGCGCTCAACCACCTGTATACCGCCGAGCCCGCCCTGTACGAGCGCGGCTACAATGACGATGGCTTTACCTGGATCGACGCGGACAACTCCAAGCAGTCCATCGTGAGCTTTGTGCGTCAGGGCGAAAACGTCGATGACGACCTCGTGATCCTGATCAACTTTGACCCGGCGGCCTACGAGAGCTTCCGTGTGGGCGTGCCGCGTGAGGGCGACTGGGAGGTCATCTTTGACTCCGACCGTCCCGAGTTTGGCGGCAGCGGCTATGCTGGCGAGGAGCCCTACACCTGCTCGAGCGAGCCCTATCCCTGGAACGGGCAGATGGACTCCATCGAGATTAAGGTGCCCAGCCTGGCAGGCGTGGTGCTTAAGCGTCGCGGCCCCAGTAGCTATAAGCCGCCCGTGGTCGAGGAGCCCAAGAAGGCGACCCGCAAGCGTGCGTCCTCGGTAAAGCCCAAGCCAGCGGCCGCCAAGAAGGCTCCGGCCAAGGCAAAGGCTACGACGGCCAAGGCCAAGGCTAAGGCCGCCGCAAAGCCCGCTGCCAAGGCTACCGAGACCAAGAAGCCGGCTGCCAAAAAGGCCGCTACCAAAGCCAAATCTGCTTCTGTTAAGTCATCACCTAAGGATGCGTAACAAAGCCGTTACAGCTGTAATTACCCGCCCCAGCGGGGCGTAGGATACAAGTCACAGCCGTTCCGGGAGAAACATCCCCGGGGGAAAGGAACGTATGAATAAGATCTTCGACAACAAGCAGGAGTTTACCGAGCTCTATCGCGATGCCGTCATGAGCATTAGCGGCAAGAGCGTCGAGGCAGCCAGCGATCTGGATCGCTTTAACGCCCTGGCCAAGCTCGTGGCCGAAAAGGCCCGCACCGTTGCCACTAAGAGCGACGCCCGCGCCACCGCCGAGGGCAAGAAGCGCGTGTACTACTTCTCGATCGAGTTTTTGATCGGCCGCCTGCTCGACAACTACCTGCTCAACTTTGGCGTGCGCGACATGGTCGCCGAGGCGCTCGACGATATGGGCCTTGACCTGTCCGTCATCGAGAGCCAGGAGCCCGATCCGGCGCTGGGCAACGGTGGCCTGGGTCGTCTGGCCGCATGCTTCCTGGATTCCATGGCAGCCGAGGGCATTGCCGGCTACGGCAACGGCATGCGCTACCGCTACGGCCTGTTTAAACAGGAGATCGTCAACGGCAGCCAGGTCGAAACCACCGACGAGTGGCTCACCAACGGCTATCCCTGGGAGGTCCGTCGTCAGGACAAGGCCGTGACCATTAAGTTTGGTGGCCGCGTCGAGGGCTTTGAGGAGAACGGCCGCACGTTCTATCGAACCGTGGACACGCAGGACATCCTGGCCGTTCCTTACGACATCCCCGTGGTGGGCTATGCCGGCGAGACCGTCAACAAGCTGCGCGTCTGGGCCGCTGAGCCGGTCGAGGAGCACTTTGACCTTGAGGCCTTCAACCGCGGCGACTACGCCCTGGCCGACGCCGAGCGCGCCGAGGCCGAGGCCATCAGTGCCATCCTCTACCCCAACGACGCCGGTGAGCACGGCCGTCTGCTTCGTCTGAAGCAGGAATACCTGTTTGTATCGGCCGGTATCTATAGCCTGCTCGACACCTTTGAGAAGGAACACGGCGCGAACTGGGAGCTGCTGCCGCAGTTTGTGGCCATCCACACCAACGATACGCACCCCGCCATGTGCGGCCCCGAGCTCATGCGCATCCTCATCGACGAGAAGAAGCTCGAGTGGGATGACGCCTGGAACATCGTGACGCAGGTCGTGAGCTACACCAACCACACCATCCTGCCCGAGGCCTTGGAGAAGTGGCCCATCGGCACGTTCTCCAAGCTCCTCCCCCGTGTGTACCAGATCATCGACGAAATCAGCCGTCGTTGGCATGAGTCGTTCGATACTACGCAGGAGGGCTGGCAGGAGCGTCTGCGCCAGACCGCCATCCTATGGGACGGCGAGGTTCGCATGGCCAACCTGTCTGTGATCTGCAGCCACAGCGTCAACGGCGTGGCCAAGATTCACTCCGATATCATCAAGAACAATGTGCTCAAGGACTTCTATGCCCTGACGCCCGAGAAGTTCAACAACAAGACCAACGGCATCTCGCACCGTCGCTTCTTTGCCGAGGCCAACCCCACCTACGCCAAGCTCGTGACCGAGGCCATTGGCGACGGCTGGCTGAAGGACGCCTTTGAGCTGGAGAAACTCAAGGAGTTCCAGAACGACACCGAGTTCCTTAAGGCCGTGGGTGCCTCCAAGCGCACCAATAAGGAGCGTCTTGCCGCCTACGTTAAGGCAGAGACCGGTCTGGTTATTGACCCCAACACCGTCTTCGATGTTCAGGTAAAGCGTTTCCATGCCTACAAGCGCCAGCTCATGAACATCATGAAGGTGATGGACATCTACAACCGTCGCATCGCCAATCCCAACTTCCACGTGACACCGACGACCTTTATCTTTAGCGGCAAGGCCGCCTCGAGCTACACCTTTGCCAAGGAGACCATCCGCCTGATCAACTCGGTGGCCGAGGTCATCAACAACGACCCGCGCGTCAACGAAGTCATGAAGGTCTGCTTTATCCCCAACTTCCGCGTGAGCAACGCACAGCTCATCTACCCTGCCGCCGAGATCTCGGAGCAGATCTCCACAGCTGGCAAGGAGGCCTCGGGCACGTCCAACATGAAGCTCATGATGAACGGCGCCATTACGCTGGGCACCCTCGACGGTGCCAACATCGAAATCGCCGATTTGGCCGGCCGCGAGAACGAGGCGATCTTTGGCCTGACCGCTCCCGAGGTCGAGCAGCTCTGGGCATCGAACAGCTACTTTGCGTGGGATACGCTCAACAATGATCGCGAACGTCTGGGCCGCGTGATGGATGAGCTCAAGGACAACACGTTTGCCGGCCTTTCGGGCAACTTTGAGAGCATCTACAACGAGCTTATGAACAACAACGACCCCGACCTGGTCATGGCAGACTTCCGCAGCTACGTGGATGCATGGGAGAAGCTCACGGGCAGCTATGGCGACCAGGAGACCTGGAACCGCAAGGCGCTGCTCAACACCGCCTCGAGCGGCTGGTTCTCGAGCGACCGCACCATTCGCGAGTACCGCGACGAGATCTGGCACGCTTAAAGGCCGCGAGTTCCCTTTGCCGCACGGCATTACTCGACGGGCGCGACCGAGCGCCGCGCCCGTCGCTAATGGGTTTAGGAACATCGATGACAGAAGGAGAAACCGATGAGTAAGAAAGAATGCATCGCGATGCTCCTCGCAGGAGGACAGGGAAGCCGATTGGGGGCACTCACCCAAAAGATCGCTAAACCGGCGGTTAGCTTTGGTGGCAAGTTCCGCATTATCGACTTTTCGCTGTCCAACTGCTCCAATTCGGGCATCGACACGGTGGGCGTTCTGACGCAGTATCGTCCCTATCTGCTGCATGCCTACGTGGGCTCTGGCGAGGCGTGGGATCTGGACAGCCGCGACGGTGGCGTGTCGATCCTGCCGCCGTACGAGACGCAAACCGGTGGCGCATGGTATGCGGGCACGGCCGACGCCATCACGCAGAACCTCGACTACATCAAGTCCAACGACCCCAAGTACGTCCTGATTCTTTCGGGCGATCATCTGTATCGCATGGACTACCGCAAGATGCTCAAGACGCACATTGAGAACAACGCCGACCTCACGGTGAGCGTTATGCCCGTGCCGTGGGAGGAGGCCAGCCGCTTTGGCATCCTGACCACCGACCCCGAGGACGGCCGCATCACCAAGTTTACGGAGAAGCCCGAGAAGCCCGATTCGAACCTCGCGTCCATGGGCATCTACATCTTCTCGGCCGACGTGCTGATCAAGGCGCTCGAGGAGGACGCTCTGGACCAGCGCTCGAGCCATGACTTTGGCAAGGACATCATCCCCAAGCTGCTCGGCGAGAACAAGCGCCTGTACAGCTACGAGTTCCACGGCTTTTGGAAGGATGTTGGCACCATCGCCAGCTTCCACGAGACCTCGATGGACCTGCTGGGCAACAACCCCGAGTTCGATCTGTTTGACAAGAGCTTCCCCATCATGTCCAACATCACGACGCGTCCGCCGCACTACATTGGCCCGGACGGTCGCCTGGACGACTGCCTGGTCTCCAATGGCTGCAAGATCTACGGCACCGCTCGCCACTCGATCCTTTCGACCGATGTCATCATCGAGGAGCGCGCCGTGGTCGAGGACTCCGTGCTGCTGCCGGGTGCGCACGTTAAGAGCGGCGCGCACATTTGCCGCGCTATTTTGGGCGAGAACTCCACGGTCGAAGAGGGCGTGAAGCTCGGCTCTGTCGATACCACCAAGGATACGGCCGTCGTTGGAAATGACGTCGTTGTCGGGAAGGGGGAATGATCCGATGATCAATCGCAAGGCCATCGGCTATATCACCGCTAACTACTCTTCGACCTACGGCAGCGTGCTGCTCAAGGATCGCCCCATCGCGTCCGTTCCGTTTTTGGGCCGCTACCGCCTGATCGACTTTCCGCTGTCCAACATGATGAATGCCGGCATTAAGACCGTCGGTGTTGTCATGCCAGGCAACTACCGCTCGCTGATCGACCACGTGGGCTCGGGCAAGGACTGGGGCCTGGACCGCAAGAAGGGCGGCCTGTTCATGGTGCCCGGCAACGCGTATGGCACCACCAAGGGCGGCATGCGCTTCTTGCTCCGCGACATCATCTCCAACAAGACGCTGTTCCAGCGCTCGGACAAGCCCTATGTTGTGATGATGGGCACCAACGTCATCTTTAACATGGACCTCAACACCATTATCGAGGCGCACGAGAAATCCGGTGCCCAGATGACCGTGGTGTACTGCAAGGCCACGCACAACGTCGAAGACGAGACCAAGCTCGATATCAACGAGAACGGCCGCCTGACGGGCGTAAGCTCCGGCGTCGCGTACGGCGACAACGCCTCTATGGACTGCTGCATCGTCAACCGCGAGACGCTGCTCCAGATCATCGACCACTACCAGGCCGCCGACTATCTGGACCTGCTCGAGGCGCTCCAGGGCGACTTTGGCAACATCGACGTGTGCAGCTATGAGTACAAGGGCGAGGTCGTGGGCGTGTTTAGCGAGAAGTCGCTGTATCGTCGAAGCATGGACCTGCTCGACCAGACCGTGGCCGATCAGCTCTTTGACCCCGAGCGCCCGATCCTGACCAAGGCCCACGACGTGCCGCCTTCGCGTTACGCGACCGGCAGCCACGCCTGCAACTCGATCATCTCGGCCGGCTGCATCATCAAGGGCACCGTGCGCAACTCGATCCTGTCGCGCGGTGTTGTGATCGAGGAAGGCGCCTCGGTGACCAACTCGATCATCAACCAGAGCTGCATCATCAAGAGCGGCGCCCGTGTTGAGAACGCCATTCTGGACAAGAACAACGTGGTTCCCACCAACACCGAGCTTCGCGGTACGCCCGAGAACATCCTGGTGCTGGGCAAGGCTCCGTTAACGTCCGATACCACCATCGCTCGTTAACGTTGGCACCACATAATCGCACGTAACTTGTAGAATAGTCGCCCGGTTAGCGCCAGGCGACTATTCTCGAATTGCAACATGGGAGACATAATGGCACAAACCAGCAAAAAGATGCAGATCGTGTTTGCCTCGGCCGAGTGCGCGCCGTTTGTTAAGACCGGTGGCTTGGGTGACGTGGCGGGATCGCTGCCTGCGGCACTCGTGCGCGCTGGCGCCGAAGTCATTGTGATGGTGCCCAAGTACGCCACCATCAAGGACGAGTACAAGGCGCAGATGGAGCACTTTGCCGACTTTTACGTGAGCCTGAGCTGGCGCAACGAGTACTGCGGGTTGGAGAAGCTCGAGCACGACGGCGTCACCTATATGTTCGTGGACAACGAGCACTACTTTGCGCGCGACTATCCCTACGGCTTCTTTGACGACGGCGAGCGCTTCGCGTTTTTCTCCAAAGCCATCACCGAGAGCCTGCAGCACCTGCCCGAAGGCTTTGAGTGCGACATCCTGCACTGCAACGACTGGCAAACGGCGCTGGCGCCCGTGTTCTTGCGAGAGTTCTACCAAGGCCTGCCGCTCTACGACCGCGTCAAGACCGTGTTCTCGATCCACAATGTGGCGTTCCAGGGCCAGTTTAGCGACACCGTGATGGAAGACATACTGGGTATGGCGCATATTCCGGCAGCCGCCACGCAGTTGCGCTGTGACGCCTGCAGCATTAACTATATGCTGGGCGCGCTGCACTATGCCGATGCCATCACCACGGTGAGCCCCACCTATGCGGGCGAGATCCAGACGCCCGAGTTTGGCGAGGGCCTGGACGGTGTGCTGCGCGAGCGTTCGTACGCTCTGCAGGGTATCCTCAACGGCATTGACGTTGTGGGTTTTGATCCGGCGACCGACAAGCGCATTGCCGCCAACTACACGGTTGATGACCGCGCGGGGAAGGCCGTATGCAAGGCCAAACTGCAGGAGGAGTTGGGGCTCGAGATTCGCGACGACCGCCCGCTTATGGTAATGGTCACGCGCCTGACGCGACAGAAGGGCATGGACCTGGTCATGTACGCGCTCGACCGCATCCTGTCCGGTGGCGTTCAGGTGGCCGTGCTGGGTACCGGCGACCGCGACTACGAGGACGGCCTGCGCTACTTCCAGGGCAAATACCCCGGCACCATGGCGGCGCGTATCGAGTTTGACCCGGCACTTTCGCAGCGCATGTACGCCGCCGCCGATATGTTCCTGATGCCCTCGAAGTTTGAGCCCTGTGGCCTGTCGCAGATCATCGCCATGCGCTACGGCACCCTGCCCATTGTGCGCGAGACCGGTGGCCTGAAGGACACCGTGCAACCGTACAACGAGTTTACCGGCGAGGGCACGGGCTTCTCATTTAGTCACTTTAACGGCGACGAGATGGGCGACGCGGTGTTCAGCGCGGCTCGCCTGTTCTGGGATAACCGCGAGGCCTGGAATCAGCTGGTCACGCAGGCCATGAGCCAGGACTTTAGCTGGACACGTTCGGCCGATAAGTATCTGGACCTGTACTTCTTTATGCATCCGGAGATTGAGAGGCCGGTGGCAGTGGAGGCTGCTGCGGCTGTGGAGGAGCCGGCTGCCGCTGAGGCCGAGCCTGCGGCACCCGTTAAGGAGCCCGCTGCTGCCGAGGCCGAGCCTGCGGCACCCGTTAAGGAGCCCGCTGCTGCCGAGGAGCCCAAGGCCGAGGAGAAGCCGGCTGACGACGGCGAGGTAAAGCCCACGGCGAAGCCTGCCGCCAAGAAGACGACGACCCGCAAGACGACGGCTAAGAAGGCCACGACCACGAAGGCCGCTACGAGCAAGACCACCGCTGCCAAGGCAACCACCACGCGTAAGCGTACGACCGCCGCTGCCAAGAAGGCCGTCGAAGCCGAGGTCACTCCCGAGGTAAAGGCCGAGGCCACCGCTGAGGCTACCACTGCCGAGGCTAAGACCGCGGCAAAGGCTCCGGCCAAGACCGCTGCCAAGAAGACGACCGCGACCAAGACCGCGACCGCCAAGAAGGCCACGGCTACGAAGTCGCCGGCGACCAAGGCTGCTACGACGAAGGCCGCCGCGAAGACGGCCCCGAAGGCTGCTGCAAAGCCCGCCGTCAAGGTCGAGGAGGCGCCCTCCGAGCCCAAGGCCGAGGCAACGATCGAGGCAAAGCCGGCCGCCAAGACCACCACACGCAAGCGCGCCACGACAACGGCCAAAAAGGCTACGACCAAGACAGCCGCTCCCAAGGCAGAGGCTAAAGCCAAGGACAAACCCGCAGCAAAGGCCGAGCCGGAAGCGAAGGCCGCCGAGGTCAAGACCGCTCCAAAGGCTACGGTAAAGACCGAACCCGCCAAGAAGGCCCCGGTCTCCCCCGCCGCTCCAGCCGAGGAAAAGGCTCCGACCAAGAAGACCTCCGTCCGCAAGGCAACGGCCACCCGCAAGCACCGCTAGCCCACAGACGATCTAAAACCTAATAAATACCCTAAACAAGGGGCGCTCCAACCGGGCGCCCCTTCTCTGTAGATAGTTGGTAAAACGATTTTCTAGGACAACCGTTCGCCGATAGTGAGCGACTGTAGTTTATACAACTAAAGTGCAACGGATATACTTATGCACTGTGCGTTAAGCCCATGACCCGCTGGCCATGATTGTATAGAACTGGACCGTACTATGAGATTGATACACAACAGCCGCCTGACGCAGTTTCGCACTCCTTTTGGCGCTGTGACCACTGGAACTTCCGTTTCGCTTTCGGTGATTTTGGAGGATGCCGACCCCAACCAGGCAACGCTCACCCTGCGCACCTGGGTCGACGGCATCGGAGAGACCTTGATCCCCATGGAGCACAAGGGCGATGGCATCTTTACCGGTGAGCTCAACTGCGACGAGCCCTGTCTTGTATGGTACAGCTTTATATGCAATATCGAAGGCCAGTCCGAGGTCCGCTTGGGTGCGCCGCAGGGTCAAACCGGCGGCGAGGGCGTTGTATACAACTACGCCGAGGTTCCGTCCTTCCAGATTACCGTCTACAAGCACCGTGAGAACCGTCCCACCTGGTACGAGCACGGCATGGTCTACCAGATCTTCCCCGACCGCTACGCCCGCGACGAAAACTGGCGCGAACGCACGCTGGCCGAGGTCGAAAAACCGCGTAAGGGAATCCAGCGTCGCATGGTCGAGGACTGGAACGAGCCGCCCGTGTACGAGCGTGCCGAGGACGGATCCATCAAGACCTGGGATTTTTACGGCGGCTCGCTCAAGGGTATCCAAAATGACCTGCCCCGCATCGCCGAGTTGGGCTTTACGGCCATCTACCTCAACCCGATCTTTGAGGCCGCGAGCAACCACCGCTACGACACGGCCGATTACACCAAGATCGACCCGATTCTGGGAACCGAGCAGGACTTTACGGAGCTATGCGAGGCGGCAGATAAGCTCGGCATTTCCATCATCCTGGACGGCGTCTTCAACCATACGGGCGACGACTCGATCTACTTTAACCGCTACGGCAACTATCCCGGCGTCGGCGCGTGGCAGAGCGAGGACTCCCCGTGGCGCGATGCGTTTACCTTCCACGAGGACGGCACGTATGACTGCTGGTGGGGCGTGAGCAACATGCCCGCCCTCAACGAGAATTCCGAGCTCGTGCGTAAAAAGCTTCTGGGCAAGGACGGCGTCATTCGCAAGTGGCTGCGCGCCGGTGCCCACGGCTGGCGACTCGATGTGGCCGACGAGCTTTCCGATGACTTCCTGGCCGATATCAAGGCCGCCGTGCTCGAAGAGAAGCCCGATGCGCTGCTGCTCGGCGAAGTCTGGGAGGACGCCTCCAACAAGATCAGCTATGGCCATCTGCGCCGTTATCTGCAGGGCTCCGAACTCGATTCCGCCATGGACTACCCCTTCCGCGACATGGTCATCGGCTTTTTGATGGGCTACAGAGATGCCTATCAGGCTGCCGAGGACATCGAGACACTGCGCGAGAACTACCCGCGCGAGGCACTGGCCTGCGCGCTCAATCTGCTTTCGAGCCACGACCGTCCGCGCATTATCTCGGTGCTCGGCGGTGGTCCCGACGAGTCGCAGCTACCCGAGAGCGAGCGTAGCAAATGGCGCTTGGACGAGAACTCCATGGACCTGGCCAAGAGGCGCTTTTGGTTGGCGACGCTCATGCAGATGACCTTCCCCGGCGTGCCCTCGATCTATTATGGCGATGAGTACGGCCTGGAGGGCCTCACCGATCCGGGCAACCGCCGTACCCTGCCGACAAAGGACCAGCTCCACGATTTAGATACGTTGGCCATCGTGAAGAACGCATCCGCCCTGCGCCGCGCGTTGCCTTTTATGGTTGACGGCGAGATCAAGGCCTTCGCGCTTAACGACGACGTCCTAGCCTACACCCGCACGGGCAAAGACGGCGAGGCTGCGACTGTTATCGTCAATCGCAGCCTGCGCAATTCGCACCGCGTGACGATTCCGGCGCTCGGTGAATGCGCGAGCGACGTGATCAGCGGCCACGAGTGCGAGATCCACAACGGTACGGTCACGCTCGATCTGTACCCACTGGGCTCTTCGATCATCTATCACCATGACGAGAGGCGCCTGCAAGAGCCGCTCGATCATGGCGCGGGCGTCGTGTGCCACATCACCTCGGTGCCGACTGACGATGGCAAGCCGGGTACGATCGGCGCACCCACGCGTCGCTTTATCGACCACCTGGCCGCCATGGGCATGCGCTACTGGCAGGTCCTGCCCGTCAACCCGACGGATTTCTTCCGCTCCCCCTATGCCGGACCCTCGGCTTTTGCAGGTAACATCGACCTGCTGCCCGAGAGTCACGAGGAGCTGGCCGCCGACTTCGCTTCTTGGAAGGCCCACGGTGGCGAAGATGCCGACCCGCTGTACACCGCGTTTAAACATCGCAATGCCGATTGGCTCGAGAAGTACTGCGTCTACATGGCCGTTAAGAAATACTTTGAGGGCGAGTCGCGCCACAATTGGCCGGCAGATGTCGCGCGCTACAACGAGCATCTGATCGACGACAAGCGCTTCCACGACGAGGCCGAGGTTCAGGCGTACATGCAGTACCGCTTTGACCTGGCTTGGTGCGAGCTCATGAACTATGCGCACAAGAAGGGCATCGAGGTCATCGGCGATATCCCCATGTATGTGTCGGACGATTCGGCAGATGCGTGGAGCGAGCCCGAGAACTTCTGGCTGTCCGATACCGGCAAGGCAATCGAGATATCCGGTGCGCCGCCCGACAACTTTGCGCCCGAAGGTCAGGTGTGGGGCAACCCCACCTTCCGCTGGGATCACATGAGGGAAAGCGGCTATCGCTGGTGGCTCGATCGCCTGCGCCGAGCGTTCGCGCTCTACGACCGCGTGCGCCTGGACCACTTCCTGGGCTTCCACAACTACTTTAGCATTCCCGCTGGCAAAGCCTGTGCCGACGGCCGCTGGCTTGCTGGTCCGGGCAAGGACCTGTTCCAGACCGCCTACGACGAGCTGGGTCCGCTCAATTTTATTGCCGAGGATCTGGGCTATCTGACGCCTGGCGTTCGCGCTATGGCTTCGACCTGCGGTTTTCCCGGCATGGACGTACTGGAGTTTAGTGACTACGACGTTCGCTGCGGAATTCATCCCACGCCGGGCAAAATCCTGTACACCTCGACGCACGACACTTCGACGCTCGCTGGCTGGTGCACGCGCTCCTTTGCAGGCGGCGACGAACCGAGTGGTGCTGAGGTGGCGGCCAAGCTGATGGGCGATGCGCTCGCAAGCGACGCCCCCCTGGTGATGATGCCGCTGCAGGATGTGCTGGGGCTGGGCGATGACGCACGTATGAACGTGCCGGGTGTAGCCACAGGCAACTGGACGTGGCAGGCACAAGAGGCAGACGTTGCGGAGGCCGAAGAGAAAACTGCGAAGCTCCTGCGCAGCACCCATAGATTCTGGGGCGAAGCGTGATAAAACCCTCGATATAGGGTACAGTTACTGCTGTTTGAATTTTTGCGGGCAGAGCGATCTGCCCGCTTTGTGCTGAAAAGGAAGTATTATGGCGCGCTACGAATACAAGTGCACGAGCTGCGGCAATGTTTTTGAGGTTGAGCACCCCATGTCCGAGACTCCCGAGGTTGTATGCCCCAGCTGCGGCGCCCCGGCATCCAAGACGTTCTCGGCCAGCGGCATTAAGTTCGACGGCAGCGGTTTCTACAACACCGACCAGCGCAGTGGCGGGTCCAGCACCAGCGCCACCAGTGGCTGCTGCGCCGACTGCCCGCATAACCACTAGCGACAAGCGACCCCACGTTCAAGCCCGATCGCGGGGTCGAATTTTTCAGGAATGTCCCACGCCCCGGCGACTGGTCTGAGGTTGCGCCACGAAAACGGCCTATCTACTACGTTTGACCCGTATGGTCCGAGCACACCTGCGTTTTTACAAAATCGACGAGCCGTCTACCTGCGGTTTTGATTTCGCTAAATTTGGCATGGTTGAGGGTAATGGGTTTAATGTAGTAGATAGGCCCATTTCGTGGCGGGCAGGTCATCTTGAAACGTAGGGTAGCTAATTTGGGACGGGGCTTTTTTAGCTGCCCCAGCTGATAACGCAAATGTTTGGCCGACTGGCGGCCAGGGCAGCTAAAAAAGCCCCGTCCCAAATTAGCTACCCTTGGAATCCGTTTTACTTGCGGACCAGTCTGGCGCAGAAGTGGCCGTCGTAGGAGTCCGCATTAACGGGCACACTTTGGAAGAGGCCTCGAGCGTTTTGGCGCAGGGTGACGAGGCTCTTGGCATGATCGTACTCGGGCAGCTGCAAAATCTGGGCTTCGGAGAGCGGTGCCACGGTAAAGCCGGCGCCCTCGGGAGAGGCTAGGAAGGCATCAACGACCTGCGTGTTCTCCTCGTCGAAGACCGAGCAGGTGGCATAGATAAGCTCACCGCCGGCAGCCACGCGCGCGGCTGCTTCCTTGAGCATCGTCAGCTGCAGGCGGGGCAACTCCGTCGTAACGTCGCCCTCGGCAAGGCGCCACGGTATCTCGGGATGACGGCGCATGGTGCCGGTGCCCGAGCACGGAGCATCGATAAACACCGTGTCGAACAGGGCGGGCTCGCCAAGCATCGCGTCAAAGGACGTGAGCACCTCATTGAGCTCGCAGGCATCGCCCGACACCGTGCGAACACCCGTAATACCCGCCTTATGCAGACGTGCGAGATTCTGGTCGCACTTGCGGTCGTGCAAATCGAGTGCGGTGTGCTGACGGTCGTAACCGGCACGTTTGGCCTGGCACATCATCACATAGGTCTTGGTGCCACGACCGGCGCCAATCTCTAGACAACGCCCGGGACGGGTCGCCGCGGTAGCGATGAGCTGGGCGTTAAGGTCCGAGGCCACGGCAGCTGCGCGCTCAAACACACCCGACGCAACCGTGGCCTGCGCGTCGACCGGCGCATGGCAACCCGGGAACACGGGTGCCACAAGCTGCGAAATGTACGGATCGGGTTTTGTTGCAAAGGCATTCTCGTGCAAAGCCAGCGGCGCGGGCGCCAGATTGCCGGCAAAGCCGAGCGCGCCCTCGGGTGTATCGAACGACGCCATAATGCGAGCGCACAGCCAGCGCGGCATGCCCATCAGGCGAGATAGGCGAACCAAACGGCGCTCGGACTCATCGGCATCCGCCGCAGTGGCAAAGTCCTCGACGTTGTCCGCAACCTTATGCAGCACGGCGTTCGCCAGACCGGCGGCAGACTTAGCACCGCTGCGCACGAGCTCAACGCCCTGACTCACCGCAACGCGACCCGGGGTATGCAGATAGAGCATCTCGAAGGCCGAGATACGAAGTGCCATGCGCACACGGGGCGCGACCTTTTTGGGCTTATCGAGAAACTGGTCGAGCAGCTCATCCAAAATGCCCTGGGTGGCTGCAACGCCCAGTGCCAAACGAGCGGCAAAAGCAGAATCGCGCTGGTCGATGGCCTTGGCCGAGGCACGGGACGAGAGCACGTCACGCGCGTACATGCCGCGGCGATCGGCCTCCATCAAAACATCAAGCGCGAGCTTGCGCGCGGGGGAAAGCTTACTCATGACAAAACACCCCACGAAAGATCCGCACCCTGCAGGCCGGCAGCCCAGGCAGAAGCAGCCATAGCACGCTTACCATCGGGCTTAACCTCGAGCAGTTCGACCGCGCCATCGGACAGGCCCAGGTAGACGCGCTTGGCCCGAACGGCGACGAGCCCCTCGCCAAGCGATACATCTGCCGGCGCGGCATCGAGTACGCGCACGCTCTTGCCGGCAATCACGCAGCGAGCGGGAGCGGTGTCGGAAGAGGCAAGCACATGACGCACGCAATCAAGCGCCCCCATCTGCGGATCCAGACGCATCTCCTGCTTGGAAATCTTGGCAGCATGCGTGACAAGGAACTCATCCTGCTCAGTCCAAACAGCCGAGCCTTCGGCAAGCGAGGGAAGCGTATCGGCAAGCAACTTACCGCCCAGCTCACCAAGCTCCATGGTCAGTGCCTCGGCATGTTTACCGGCAACCGAGGTCGACACCTGCGCGCAATAAGCGCCCGTATCCACGCCATGCCCAATGCGCATAATGGAAACGCCGGCAACCTCGTCACCAGCAAGAATGGCACGCTGAATGGGAGCAGCGCCACGCCAACGGGGCAGCAGCGAAGCATGAACATTCACAATACCGAGCGGCGCCATATGCAGCACCTCATCGGGCAAAATGCAGCCATAGGCAGCCACACAGAAAATATCGACATCAGCAGCCTTAAGCCGATCAATAACATCCGGCGTCATACGATTTGCCTCAACAACGGGCAGACCAAGCTCAAGCGCCTTGGCCTTAACAGGAGACGGCTCCAGCTTTTTACCACGCCCGCGAACAGCATCGGGACGCGTAATTACCAGCGTAATCTCATTCCCAGCCTTAACAAGCGAAGTAAGCGACGGCACCGCGAAATCGGGCGTACCCATAAACACAATACGCATAAAGAACGTCTCCCCTCAAACAAAACCGAGACGGCTACAAAGAGCAGCGGAAAGCCAAGTCGCCAGCCCATCCGCAATAACAATTCAACAAGAACAAATATACCCAAAACCAAAGAAAGAGCTGCAATAAAAGCAGCTCTTCCAACAAAGCAATTATCAGCGAAGACGCCCCTCCCTGGCCCAATGGCACCCGGGCGAAAAGGAGCACGAAAACGCAGTCCCCTTCCGCCGCAGGGCTTAGGTTGTTGCTCCACGCGCAGTTCCGCACGAGCCGAAGAGCACTTAATGTGCTCTTCGTGCGAGCAGGACTGTTTGAGCATGGAGCAAAATCTAAGCCCTGCGGCGGAAGGGGACGGTGGGACCTACTCCGTCTCGCCCGGTCGAGCGCCGCGGGCCAGGGCGTCCTGGTACTCCTTGACGGCCTTGATGCGCTGCATCGGCTTGAGTCGCTCGAACATGGTGTTGCCGTGCAGGTGATCGATCTCGTGCTGCAGGCACACGCAGAACAGGTCGCCTGAGGCCTCATAGCGAATCAGATTGGCGTCCAGATCGTATGCCTCGACAACGACATGGTCGGGACGATCGATCTCGCAGCTAATGCCAGGGATAGAAAGGCAGCCCTCGCTAAACGGCACCAGATGGTCACTCTGCTCAACAATGACAGGGTTGATGAGCACGTAGGGATCATAGTCGTTCTTGTCGGTGTAGTCGCAGTCGATGGTGACGAGCTGGATGAGCTCGCCGATCTGCGGGGCAGCCAGGCCGCAACCGCCGTTGTCGAACATCATCTTCTTCATCTTCTCGGCAAGCGCCTCGATCGCCGGGGTGATCTCCTCGATGACGGCGCACTCCTGGCGCAGACGAGGGTCGGGCGACAATACGATTCCGTTGGCTTCCATGGCCATCCTTTCGGGTTGTTACATCAAATCATAAGCGTCGACGTCAACGCTCACGCTCACGCCGCGCACGGAGCCCACCTCTTTGAGGCAGGCGTCGATATCATCAGAGACATGGTACCCTACCGGCGACTTTACAAGCAGATGGAAGCGGTAACGGTCTTTGGCTCTCTCGATTACACACGAAGCCGGGCCCAGCACCTGCGGCACGGCGCTACCGGCCCGCAAAAAGTCAGGCGCGGCGGCATGCCAGCGGCGCTTGAGAAGCTTTGCGATGCGCCCAATGTAGTCCTGCGCATTATCACGATTCGCCGACCACACCAAGATGTTGACAAGACGCACGAACGGCGGGTACAGCGCGTCTCGGCGCTGGTCCAGGTCGTAGTCGGTAAAGATCGAACGATCGTGCTCGGCGACGGCGCGAATGACCGGGTCCTCGGGCAGATACGTCTGGATGATAACCTCGCCGGGACGATCGCCGCGACCGGCGCGGCCGGCGACCTGTTCCAGCAAATCGTAGGCGCGCTCCCCCGCCCTAAAATCGGGCAGCTTTAACGCAAAGTCGGCATTGACCACGCCAACGAGCGTGACCTCGGGAAAATCGAGGCCCTTGGCAATCATCTGGGTACCCAGCAGCACCGCGCAATCGGCGGCATCGAACTGCTCGAGTAGTTTTTTGTGCGCATCCTTGCCGCGTGTGGAATCGGCGTCCATACGAATGATGGCGACATCCTCGGGCAGCATCTGGTGTAGGGCGTCCTCGATCTGCTGCGTACCCAGCCCCATTTTTGCCAGGTAGCGGCTGCCGCACTTGGGACAACGACTCGTGGGCGCCGGATAGGGCTGCACGCGCCAGGACGATCCGCAGGTGTGGCACTGCAGTGTGTGCGTGCGCTCGTGGTACGTGAGCGCGGTAGAACAGTGGTTGCAGGTGGGGACGCAGCCGCACTCACGGCACATCAAAAACGGCGCAAAACCGCGGCGGTTGTGCAGCAGTACGGCCTTCTCGCGGCGCTCGACCACGCGTTCCAAGCCCTCCATCAGCGGTTTTGAGAACATGGAGCGGCTGCCGTGCGCGAACTCGCGGCGCAGATCGGCAATGCGGACCGTGGGCAGCACGGCGTGTCCCGGGCGCTCGGGCATCTCGACGCGCGTCCAGGTGGCACCGTTGTACATACCGCGGCGACAGCGGTCGAGGGCCTCGGCCGAGGGCGTGGCGGAGCCCAACACGAGCGGGCACCGATAGCGGCGCGCCATCTCGGCAGCCACCTCGCGCGCATGGTAGCGCGGGCTGGAGCCCTGCTTGTAGCTGGTCTCGTGCTCCTCGTCGATGATGATGAGGCCAAGATCGCTGAGCGGGCAAAAGAGCGCCGAGCGGGCGCCCACGACCACGCGCGCGGCACCGCTAGCAACCATATCCCACTGGTCCAGACGCTCGCCGGCCGAAAGACGCGAGTGGAAGACCGCGACCGTCTCGCCAAAGCGCGAGCGGAAGCGGCCGACGGTCTGGGCCGTCAGCGAGATCTCGGGCACGAGAACGCAGGCCGAAAGGCCGGCCGCCAGCACGCGCTCAATCGCCGAGAGGTAAACCTCGGTTTTACCGGAACCGGTGACGCCATCGACAAGGACCACGTCGCCATGGGCATCAAGGCGGGCGCGTTCAATCTGCGCGAGCGCCTGCTGTTGGCCGTTGGTAAGAGAGACCGGCGCCTTGCCGCTTGCCGAGGACAACGTGGTCTGCTCGCTACACCCACGCCAGGCGCGGCGCTCCTCCACCACCACGACGCCGCGTTTTTCGAGCGCTTTAATGGTCGCCGACATGCTGTTGTAGAGCAGGTTGAGGTCGCGCGTCGTGACCGGGCCGCATTGGAGCGCGTCGATGAGCTGACGCTGACGGACCGCTGTCTTGGGCGGCGTGTAGTCGAAACCCTCGGGCGTGAGCATGACCCAACGGTTTTGGATGGGTTTTACGGCGGGGCGCTCAACGGTCCACACGCCGTCAACGCCCTTCACGACACGCGGGCTGCCGCCCGGAGGCAAGAACAGACGCAGGCACTCGGAAAGCGTCGCGACGTACTCGTGGCTCATCCAGCGCGCAATGCGTGCAGCCTCGGCGGTAAAGAGCGGCTTGCTGAGGATGGCCTCGATGGGCTTGATGCGCAAGGGGTCGGGGGTGTCGTTGCCTTGCAGGTCGCCCAGCTCGGGCGCGATATCGACGATATAGCCCGCGGCCGCACGGTTGCCAAAGTGGACCAGGACCGTGGACCCGATCAGGGCATCGTTGGCAAGGGACTGCGGGATGCCGTAGTCGAATGGCTCGGAGAGCGCACGGGTCGGGATGTCGAGGACCACGCTCGCGTAGGCGGAGACGGGTTCGGGTGCGAGCTCAGGCTGCGCCGGGGCGGCGGCGGGGGCCGCGGACTTCGGAGCTTCCTTAGGTTCCGGCGAACCAAACAGCGACAGTTGCTCGGCCATGGTCTCTGTACCTCCCATCCCATACGTCTTTAGAAACAAGAGCCCCGCTCGGGTGAACGGGGCTCGGAAACATGCGTTTGCGCAGCTGCTACAGCGCCATCGTACGGGCGCGGTCGATACGCGCCAAGCAATCGTCGCGGCCGACGAGCGCCATAGTCTCGCCCAGCGGGGGGCTCACCATGTTACCGCAGACGGCGACGCGCACAGCTTGGAACACCACGCGCTTCTTGAGGTCCATCTGCTCGGGCAGCGGCTCAAGCGCGGCGTCGATGTTGGCAGCCGTCCACTCATCCACGCCCTCGAGCGCGGCCTTGGCGGCATCCAGAATGGCGCCCATGCCTTCCTTGGCCAGACCCTTGTTGACAGACTTCTCGTCATACTCGAGCGTCTCGGCCGTGGCAAAGATGGGAGCGGCGACGGTCACGGCGTCGGCCGGCATCTTGGTGCGCGGCTTGACGATGGCGGCAAGCGCGTCGATCCAGTCCTCGCCGTACTCGATGTTACCCTCGATCATGCCGGCCTCGTGCAGCTCAGGGACCATGATCTCGTCGGCAAACTGGGCGTCGGACATGTTGTTGATGTACTCGGCATTGACCCAGTCGAGCTTTTTGGGGTCGAAGGTCGCCGGGTTCTTAGAGATGCGGTCGAGCGAGAACTTGCTGGCCAGGACATCGCGCGGGATGATCGTGGTCTCGCCGTCGAGCGACCAGCCGAGCAGCGCCAGGTAGTTAACGAACGCGTCGGACAGGTAGCCGGCGTCGCGGTACTCCTCCACCGAGGTGGCGCCGTGGCGTTTGGAGAGCTTCTTGCCGTCGGCACCCAAGATCATGGAGATGTGGGCGAACGTGGGAACGGGCGCGCCGAGGGCCTCGTAAACCATGACCTGGCGCGGGGTGTTGGACAGATGGTCATCGCCGCGGATGACATGGGTGATCTTCATCATGGCGTCGTCGACGACGGTCGCGAAGTTATACGTGGGCGTGCCATCGGAGCGGAAGATGACGAAGTCGTCGAGCTCCTTGGCGTCGAAGGTCACCTCGCCGTGGACGGCGTCGTGGATGACGACATCGCCGCGGTCCTCGGGCACCTTGATGCGAAGGACGTAGGGCTCGCCTGCCTCGATGCGGCGGCGTGCCTCCTCGGGATCGAGATCGCGACAGCGGCGCTGATAGCCCTGGAAGGGGTCTTTACGCTCCTGGGCGGCCTTACGGTCGGCCTCGAGCTGCTCCTTGGTGCAGAAGCAGGGATAGGCCTTGCCCTCGTCCCAGAGCTTCTGGGCGGCCTGCTTGTACAGGTCCAGGCGCTCGGTCTGGGCATAGGGGCCATAGTCGCCGCCAACCTCGGGGCCCTCGTCCCAGTCCAGGCCCAGCCAACGCATAGCGCGCAGAATGATCTGCGTGTTCTCGTCGGTAGAGCGGGTGGGGTCGGTGTCGTCGATGCGCAGGATGAACGTGCCGCCGTTTGCGCGGGCAAAAGCCCAGTTATAGATAGCGGTGCGGGCGCCGCCGATGTGCAGCTTGCCCGTCGGTGAGGGTGCAAAGCGGACGCGAACGTCTGATGCCATGGAAATCTCCTCGATTGCAGGATGGATGTCTAACCGCACCAGTATAAAGCAACAATGCCCACCTCCGCACAAAGGGCACCGACCCAGTCATCGAAGCCGGGTAGCTAATTTGGGACGGGGCTTTTTTAGCTGCCCCCGCAGGCTATCGGCTAAACCAGCAAACAATCAGCCGGGGTAGCTAAAAAAGCCCCGTCCCAAATTAGCTACCTCATGAGTAGGTGCGGAAAGGGTGTGAATGTTGGATTTACGCGCTATGATGTGCCCCTGCATACAGAGCCCAGCGGAATGGTAACGGTCGCTGGGACACGTTATTCGAAAGGACAATCATGTCAGAAGAGCTTCGTTCCATCCCGCCCCAGCAGGGGTCTTTTGTGTTTACGTCGGAGTCGGTGACCGAAGGCCATCCCGATAAAATCGCCGACCAGATCAGTGATGCCGTCCTCGACGCAATCCTCGCCAAAGAAATAGAGCTGCAGGAGCAGGGCTATATTGCGCCCAACGGCGTGCCCGCCAATGTGGAAAACGTCCGCTGCGCCTGCGAGACCCTCGTGACCACCGGCACCGTCATCGTCGCCGGAGAGATTCGCACCCAGGCATACGTCGACGTGCAGGAAATCGCCCGTGGCGTCATCCGCCGCATCGGCTACAACCGCGCCAAGTTTGGCTTTGACTGCGATACCTGCGGCGTCATGAGCCTCATCCACGAGCAGTCCCCCGATATCGCCCAGGGCGTCGACGAGTCATTTGAGACCCAGACCGGCGCCACCACCGACCCGATCGACCTGATCGGTGCCGGCGACCAGGGCATGATGTTTGGCTACGCCTCCAACGAGACCAAGACCCTCATGCCCATGCCGCACTACCTGGCAAGCCGCCTGGCGGAACGCCTGTCCGCCGTGCGCCACGACGGCACCCTGCCCTATCTGCGCCCCGACGGCAAGACCCAGGTCACCGTGCGCTACGAGGACGGAAAGCCCGTGGAGGTCACAACCATCGTCATCTCCACGCAGCACGCTGCCGAAGTTGAGGACATGGGTAAGATCAAGGCCGACCTCATCGAGCATGTCATCGCACCCGTCATGGATGCCGAGAACATGCCGTGGGATGGCGCCGATATCTATGTGAACCCCACCGGACGCTTTGTCGTGGGCGGCCCCATGGGCGACACGGGCCTGACCGGCCGCAAGATCATCGTCGACACCTACGGCGGCTACGGCCGTCACGGCGGCGGCGCCTTTAGCGGCAAGGACTGCACCAAGGTCGACCGCTCTGCCGCGTACGCCGCTCGCTGGGTCGCCAAGAACGTAGTCGCCGCCGGCCTGGCCGATCGCTGCGAGGTCGAGCTGGCCTACGCCATCGGCGTGTCCAAGCCGCTGTCGATCATGGTCGACACCTTTGGCACCGCGCATATTGCCGAGGACAAGATCGTCGAGGCCGTGGAGAAGACCTTTGACCTGCGCCCGGGCGCAATCATCCGCGACCTGGACCTGCGTCGCCCCATCTATGAAAAGACGGCAGCCTACGGTCACTTTGGCCGCGAAGACGCCGACTTTACCTGGGAGAAAACGGACCGCATCGACGAACTCAAAGCAGCCTGCGGCCTGTAAGCTAACGAGAAAAGCCACAGCCAAATAAAAACGCACCAAAAAGAGGTACCGGAACAACCGGTACCTCTTTTTTTATTTGAACGGTGGTGAAGATGTATCGACATCGGACACCGAATAGGTCACCAACCGATGAATTTTGAAGCACGCGCGCCTCTACCATGTATCCTAAGTTCCGAGGACTTTAGTATTTGGTCGATCGCGAGTTCCGCACGAGCCGGAGAGCACTTAATGTGCTCTCCGTGCGAGCAGGACTGTCCGAGCAGGCGACCAAATACTAAAGCCCTCGGAACGGCGGGACAGCGTATGCCCCGCCCCTCGGGACGACGAGATAGAGAAGGAGCAGCCATGGCAGGCAAGCCGCAAACACTAGCTACGACCTCGGCATTCGAGATCTTGGGCCCCATCATGGTCGGCCCCAGCTCATCGCACACCGCCGGCGCCCTGCGTTGCGCCCAAGTTGCCGCCAGTCTGCTGGAAGGCCGCATCACCAAGGTCACCTTTGGCCTGTGGAACTCCTTTGCCCACACCTACCGCGGCCATGGCACCGACCGCGCACTCGTCGCGGGCATCTTGGGCCTCGATACCGACGATGAGAACATCAAGCAGGCCTTTGACCTCGCGCGCGAGCGGGGCCTCAGCTATCACTTTGACATTAAGGGCGACGACGCCTCCATCCACCCCAACACCGTCGACATCGACATGGTCGATGACACAGGCGCCACGGCGCAGGTCCGCGGCGAGAGCCTTGGCGGCGGCAAGATGCGCATCAGCCGCATCAACGGCGTCGGCGTCGATATCTCGGGCATGTATTCCACCCTGTTTGTGGCGCACCAGGACGTCCCCGGCGTTCTCGCCGCGCTCACGAACCAGCTCGCCTACGCACACGTAAACATTGCCTTCTGCCGCACCTATCGCACCGAGGTGGGCGGCCAAGCTTATTCCGTCTTTGAGACTGACGGCACCCCCGATGACATCGTCGTTCCCATGCTACGCATGCTCGACCATGTCGATTACGCCACCTTCATTGAGCTTCCCGGCTCGGCCTCATCGCTCTCCCCCGGCGTTTCCGCCAAGGAAATCTTCGACGATGGCGAACAGCTCCTCGACGCCTGCGCCGAACTGGGCCTCAACATTGGCGCCGTCATGGCCGTACGCGAAGCCCGCCTGACCGGCGAGCAGCACGCCGTCGCCGCCATGCGCCGCGTACTCGAGGTCATGCGCGAGGAGACAACGGCGCCCATCGCCGCACCGCAGCGCTCGCTCGGCGGGCTTATCGGCGGCGAGGCAAAACTCGTCGACGCCACACGCCGCAACGATCTGAGCACAAACCTGATGGGCGCCGTCCAAACCGAAGCCGTAGCCCGCGCCATGGCTGTGCTTGAGCGCTCTGCCACCATGGGCGTCATCGTCGCCGCCCCCACGGCCGGCTCTGCGGGCGTGGTGCCCGGCTGCGTGTTGGCGCTCGCCGACCATCTACAGCTCGATGACGAACAGGTCATGGACGCACTCTACTGCTCTGCCGCGATTGGTCTCAACCTCACCACAAGTGCCTGCGTCGCCGGTGCCGAAGGCGGATGTCAGGCTGAGGTGGGCAGCGCCGCCGCCATGGCCGCTGCCGCGCTCGTCCAGATGCTGGGCGGCACGCCCGAGCAGGCACTCGACGCTAGCTCTATCGCACTGAGCAATCTGCTTGGTCTTGTATGCGATCCCGTGGGCGGCCTTGTCGAAGTGCCATGCCAAAACCGCAACGCGATCGGCGTGGCGGCCGCATTTAGCTCGGCGCAGCTCGCCCTTGCCGGCATTAAGAGCCTGGTGCCGTTTGACCAGATGGCACACGTCATGCTCTCGGTGGGCCACGCGTTGCCGGCCACGCTGCGCGAGACGGCAAAGGGCGGCATCGCGCAGGCTCCGGCCGCGCTTTCGGCCTGTGCAAAATGCGGTGTGTGCGGATAAAGAGCAGTCCAAAACAAGAGGTGGGACAAATGTCCAACCTCTTGCCAATGCCACCGTTTCAATACCACAAACAACTAGGTAATCGCTATAATGCAAGCCCAGTAAAAACACGATGAGCCGCAAGGCGAAATTCGAAGGATATGCATACGATGTCGCAAAACGACCGCACCCAACTGATTCCCGATCCTAAACAGCCTTCTAGGCCTACCGGCGGCGTTCAGTCGCCGCGCCCCATTACGCCAACGCATAGCACAAAGCATGGTTCGGGAAACACCTCACAGCGCCAGAACCCTCATGCGTATCAGCAGCGTCAGAGCAATAAAGCGACTAAGCACGCGCCTTCACACACGCAAAACCATCACAAGGGCCCCCGTGGGTCAGAGAACCACGCCAACGGGAAAAAATCCGGGGCCAAAATGACGCTTTTCGTTGCTCTGGGCCTCATTGTTGTCGTTTACATTGTTGGCGTTGTCGCATTTTCGCAGGTAGCCTACCCCAACACCACCATTGCCGGCGTCGACGTCTCGTTCTCCAACGCTTCGTCTGCTGCCACTAAGGTCAACTCGGCATGGAAGCACTATAAGCTCACGGTGACAGGCGACGACTTTAACTGGACCTATCAGCCCGAGTCCGATGAACCCATCGTCGACGGCGAAGCTGCCGCAAAAGAAATCATCAGCCGCAACGAAGCCTTTATATGGCCGGTCCGCCTTGTGGAATCCTTAAGCGGCAAGACCAAAACAACCGCTACCTCCAACGAAGTCGATCTTGAACAAGACGTCGACCTGTCCATGCTCTCTGACACCTTTGACCAAAAGAAGTTTGAGGAGGATCTGGGCGCCGCCATTGACGAGTTTAACGAGGGCCGTTCGGGCACATTCGAGGCCAATAGCTCCTATGACGAGCAAGCCGGCAAGTTTACCGTCGAGAAGGCGCGATCCAACGAAAAACTCAACCGTGAGCATGTCATTAAGTATGCCGAGCTCGAGCTTGCCTCGCTGGCCGAGACTGTAGATCTTTCCAAGCTCGGCAACGATGCCTATGAGCCGCTCAATGGAACGCTGACCAATGATCAGATTCAGGCCGCATGCGATGCCGCCAACAACTTCTTGGGCGTCAACGTGACCCTCAAGCTCAACGGTGAGGATGCCGGCAAGGTTGATGGTGGCTCCGTGTTGCAGTGGATCAGCTTTGCCGATCCGGCCAACCCCACACTCGATACGTCGCAGATCAGTAGCTGGGCAGTCGAGCTCGCCAACGGCTTTAATACCGTGGGCACCACCCGCTGGTGGACGCGTGCCGACGGCAAAGAATGTGCCGTCGAGGGCGGTGACTTTGGCTGGTCCATCGACAGCAGCTCGCTCGCCAAGCAGGTCGAGGACGCCATTAACAACAAGCAGACCGGCGAAATCGAGATTAAGTACTCCCAGAAGGCCGACACCTATACCGCAAAGGGAGAGCCCGACTGGAAGGCGTATATCGACGTCGACCTGTCCGAGCAGCACGCGCGCTACTATGACGAGAACGGTAATATCGTTTGGGAAGCCAACTTTATCTCGGGCAAACCGGGAGAGGATGCCACCCCCGAGGGCGTTTGGCAGATCAATAGCAATGACGGCGCAAGCAAGCTCATCGGTGCCAAAGACCCAGAGACCGGAAAACCAAAATACGAAAGCCCCGTGTCATATTGGATGCCGTTTGAAGGCAACATGGTTGGTTTCCATGATGCAACATGGCAAAACGATCAGAGCTTTGACGACCCAAATTCGTACAAGTGGTGCGGCAGCCACGGTTGCATCAACCTGCGCCTGGCCGACGCCAAGGCACTCCACGACTGCATCAGCGTCGGCCTGTGCGTGGTCGTGCACTCGTAGGGAAACACGCCTTCGCACAACGGGGAACTGACGCTCCAATCTAACAGTTCCGAAAGAATCCGCCATATGCGCCCGCTTCTCGCGACGGGCGCATATACTAATCGAAGAACTTTCTATAAAGGATACGCTATGTCGAATGTCCCCACCATCACCCCGGGACCGAATGATACCGAGCGAGCGCCCGAGGGTGCCACCGAAACGCTTCCCCTCATAACAACCGTGCACGCAACACAGCAAAACGGCAGCACAAGCGATGCAACCGAGATTTCTGACGAAGAGGCCTACGCCAAGCTCAAGGCGAAGCGTGCCGAGCGTCGGCGCAAAAAGCTCATCCGACGCGGCATTGCGGCCGGCGTCGTGGCCGCCATTGTGCTCATCGCCGTTGTCGTAACCTTCGTCATTAACGCACGGCCCGCAGGTACCAACGGGCCGGTGACCGACATGGTCACCGAGGGTACATTTACGACCACCGTCGAGGCTAAAGGCCAGCTCAAGCCTATCTCGGCTTCGGTGGTCTCCCCTTCTGTCGACGGCACGGTGGCATCGATCAACGTATCAGCCGGCCAGTCCGTTAACGAGGGCGATGTGCTCATGACCATTAAAAATGACGAGCTCGATCGCAACGTTGCCGAGGCGCAGCGCGCGGTGGCGGCGGCACAGGAAGACCTCGCCAACGCGCAGAAAGCGGTAGCTGCCGCCCAAGCCGCTCCGGCGACTGACACAGATGCGGCAGGCGCAAGTGGCGCCAGCGGTAGCACCGGCACGAGTGCCGACACGAGCGCCATCTCGAGCGCCCAACGTAACCTGGCCTCGGCCCAGGCGACCCTGGACCAGGCCAACGCCAAAGCCGCCGAGCGCACTGTGACCGCGCCCAGCTCGGGCAGCATCGTCGAGCTCAACGCCAAGGTCGGCGCCACGGTGACGGGCGGCATGATTATGGGCGAAGGCGATACGACCGGCGGCAAGCAGTGCATGCAGATCGCTGACCTCTCCAAGATGAAGGTCACCGTTCAGGTGGGCGAAAAGGATATCGCCAAGATCGCAGTGGGCCAGAGCGCCAACGTTACCTATCCGGCCTTTCCCGATATCGTGAGCCAGGGAACGGTCACGACAATCGCTTCGGTGGCAAACTCCGACTCCACCTACGGTGGCGGCGGCAGCGTGACCTATAACGTCGATATTTTGATTGACGCGCCCGACGCGCGCCTCAAGCCGGGCATGACCGCCGAGGTCTCGGTGGTAACCGAGCAGCTCGACGATGTGGTGATGGTGCCGACCATGGCGCTCATGACCGAGGATGGCGAGCACTATTACGTCAACGTGGCAACCGACGGTGAAGGCAAGGAGATGCGCCGCGTGAAGGTGACCATTGTGACGCAAAACGAAAACGACGCCGTGGTCGGCAAGACGCAGGTCAAGCGCGACGACCAGGGCAATGAGATCAACGCAGACGTACCGGTTACCAAGCTGCGCGACGGCGACACCCTCATCGTGGACACCGGCGCAGGCATGACGGCCGACGGCGACGACTCTGGCAGCATGTCTGCCGACGAGGGCTTGTAATGCGTCCCGTCATCAACATCCGCAACGTGCATCGCATTTTTGAGAGCGAGGCCGGCTGCGCCCATATCCTGCATAACGTGAGCCTGGCAGTGAATCCCGGCGAATTCGTGGCCATTACCGGCCCTTCTGGCTCGGGCAAGTCAACGCTCATGAACATCCTGGGCTGCCTGGACAAGCCAACGGCAGGCGATTATTACCTGCAGGGCCTCAACGTGGCGGAGCTCGACGATGACGAGCTCACCGAAGTCCGCGCCCTGAGCATCGGCTTTGTCTTTCAGAGCTTTAACCTGCTGCCGCGCCTATCGGTCATCGAAAACGTCATGCTGCCGCTGTCGTACACCAACGTGCCGCGGGCTCAGCGTGAGATGCGCGCCGTTCATGCGCTGCAATCCGTCACGCTGCCGGTCGACCACTGGGACCACCGCATCTCCGAGCTCTCAGGCGGACAGATGCAGAGGGTTGCCATCGCGCGCGCCCTCGTCAACGACCCGCCCATCATCCTGGCGGACGAGCCGACGGGAAACCTGGACTCCGCCACCGGAGCGCTCGTGATGGAGACCTTCCACAAACTCCAGGAACGTGGCAAGACCATTGTGCTCATCACGCATGATCCCGGTATCGCCGCCGAGGCCGACCGTGCCGTAACCATTCGCGACGGCCGAATCCACGACGGCGCGTACATCGCGCACGCACCGCAGACCCTGCACGGCGCCATTGATAACCTGCCCATGATTTCCGCACACGCCAATCCGACGAAAGGAGTGAAGGCATGAGCACGCGCGACCTTATCCAAGAAGCCCTTCACTCCCTCGAGGCCAACAAGGGACGCAGCCTACTCACCATCCTGGGCATTGTTATTGGCATCGCCTCCGTCATTGCCATGACCTCGCTTATCGGCGGTATCCAAAACAGCCTGGTCAACAGCCTGGGCCTCAACGCCGCGCGTATGGTGCAGATTTATTCGTCGCAAGAGCTCACCGAGTCGGACGTTGAGAATCTTCGCAAGATGGTGCCGCAGATCGAGCAGATCGGTATCGTGGACAGTGCCTATACCGAGTACAAGGCCGGTGACAAAAGCTATAACGTCATGGCGCAGGGCGTCGATAGCGACATGCTCGACGCAGTGGGCGCCAGCAAGCTCGTCGCGGGGCGCACCTATACCCAGGCTGAGTCCCAATCTGGCGCACGCGTGGCGCTCATCAGCCGCGGCAGCGCGGACCAGCTGTACGGCAACGAACAGGACGCGCTCGGCAAGACCATCAAGGTGTCGAACGGCGAGGTGCAGATTATCGGCGTTATCGACGGCGGCAGCGACTCCATGGGCTCACTCACGCTCTACATGCCGCGCGAGACCATCTCGGGCCTCTTTGGCGACGAGAACCCGTCTTTTCCCAGCGTAACGGCGCTCGCCGCCGAGGGTACGGACATGGATGAGCTGTGCAAGATGATTGAATCCAAGGTGCGCAGCATGAAGGACATCGCGGATGACGACGAATATGACAGCGTGTCGGCGACCTCAATGAAAAGCGCCATCGACGCCCTCAACTCCTTTATGGGCGCGTTTTCGCTCATCATGGGCGCCGTTGCCAGCATTTCGCTGCTCGTGGGCGGTATCGGCATCATGAACATGATGCTCACCAATGTGACCGAACGCATCCGCGAGATCGGTATTCGTCGAGCCTTGGGTGCCAGCCGTCGCGATATCACCGCACAGTTTTTGGCCGAGTCTTCGGCGCTGTGCATCACCGGCGGCATTTTGGGTGTCGTGATTGGCTATCTTCTGGCCTGGGGCCTAGCGATGTTCGCCGCGGGTTCCGGCGTGCTTGGCGAACTCGGTGCCAGCGGTACCATAACGCCGAGTTTTTCGATCGCCACGGTGCTGCTGGCCTTTGCGGTCTCCGTCGGCATCGGCGTAATCTTTGGCTTCTACCCCGCCCGCCGGGCCGCAAAACTCGACCCCGTGGAGTGCCTGCGCTACCAGTAATGCAATCCCCCCCTGAGTTGCGGTGAAATAGGGAGTGTTTTAGCCGTTAAAAGGCCTATTCAGTCCTTATTTCACCGCAACTCGGAGGGGATAAGGCGGTAGTGCTATTCGAAACGAGATTCCAGACTCGATAGCCCGTTCAACGTCAGATTGTTAGCGACCTCCGAAATGCGCTCGATGGGCACCGAGCCGTCGGATAATGCCCACGTGCGGTAAATGCCGATAATGCCCGAAAGCAAAAACGCCAGATAATAGTCGAACAGCTCGTCCTTTAAGCCATCGGGCAGCAGGTCGCGCTCGGCAATCTCGTGCTCGAGCGGCACACGCAAGCGCGTCATAAAGTCGTCGAGCGGAATGTTTTCAATCAACTGGCGATTGAGCACCAAATTGTTACACAGCGCCTCGTTAACGGTTTTGAAGAAGGTCGCCGCCGCTCCGAGTGCGCGCTCGTTGGTGTTACCGCCCATAGAGGAAAGCGTCTTCTCGACTGAGTCGACAATCATCTCGACCACATCCACGGCAATGGCATCGAGCAAGCCGTCCACCGTGCCAAAGTGCACGTAGAAGGTCTTACGGTCGACATTTGCCTCGCGCGCGATGGCGCTCACCGTAATATCGGCGAGGGGCTTTTCCATCAGCAGTCGCTCGAATGCCGAAAGAATCGCATTGCGACTGCGAACGATGCGGCGGTCAAGGCGCGGTTTAGTGGTGGCCATAGACGTGTCCCCTTCATGTCAACTGCCCACCTATAGCTCCTGTACAAGTGGGAGATAATCAACGTAAGAGGATTATCCTACATCTAGCATCGCAATGACGAGCATCATTAAGAACGCACGACTCACCAACTGGGCTCTAGGGCCGCTTCTTTTTATTGAGCGCCGCAGGGGAAACGCGGATACCGTCGCCAGTCTGACGAACATAGGTCTTCCGTGCCGGTTTAGAGGCCACAGCAGTCTTTTGAGCATGCTGATTGGGGTCCACGGTAACCTGAGAGGCTGGATGTGCCTTAACGGACGCAGAAGGCTTCTGAGGAGTGCGCCCGAGCTTGCACATCATACGGTCCCAGCGCGCATGGATACTCTCGTTATGAGCGCTCTTAAGGCCCAAAAGAGGGGCGGCCAAAATGGTCGGCGCGATAAAGGTGATCAGACGCCAAAGCAGATAGCCGGCAGTCGCTGCCGTGCCAAAAAAGTGACCCAGGAACAGCGCGAAGCCGCCCTCGGCACCACCGGTGCCGCCAGGCAGCGGGACGGCGGAACTCAACAGCTGTACAAAAGCACTCGCCGCCATGACCGAGAAAAAGTCAACGTCGTACTGACCAAAGGCAAGCATCAAAAAATACGGAACCAGGTAGAAAAACGCCAGCTGCAACATGGTGATGACGACCGTGAGCAGCATGGACGAAAAATGGCCGGCAGAGAGTTTGAATTTCTCGGAAAACGAGTAGATCTCGCCATCGACAAAGGTACGCCAGCCCTCGATCTTAGTAGCGGAAACGCCCATGCGCTCGAGCCAATTGATAATACAATGTGCGACGCGCGTGACGGTCTTGGGCATCAACGCCACGGCAAAGATGCCGAGAAGAATGCAGCAGTGGCCGCCAAAACTAAAGACGCAAAGCAGCGTCATGTCGCCATAGCGCTCGGCGAAAAACGGCATGCGGGCGAGCAGCAGAATGGCACCCCATGCCACCAAACCAAACTGGTACACGATAAAGCGGGTGAACTGCGTGGCACCCGCTTCGCCCACATTTTGGCCGGCTTTGGTCAGGCGATAAATCTGGGCAGGCGTGGAGCCCATCATCATGGGCGTCAGGTTGCCAAAGAAGATGCCGCTCGCCTCGACCGAAATGAGGTCGCGGATGCCGACAGGCGAATTGGGATCGAGCCATACGGCAATCGCGTACGCCACGATGCCAAAAAACAAGTATAGGAACATGCAGAAGCACGCGGCAGCGAGCCACGGCGCCTGAACGCTAGCCATGGCGGCCCAAAACTGACCCATCTGACCGGTCACGACCAAATAGACGATATAGCCCACCAGCACAATGCCAATAAAGATGGCACCACGACGTGCGCTCTTGTTGTCATCGCCGCCCGAAACATCGACTTGAGGCTTTGGGGTATGCTGAGAGGACTCCGTCATGAGGCTCCTTCTGACCGTCAATGTATCTGGCCTATTGTACCCGTATGGGAGATAAGCAAAACGTAAAGCTGTGGGGCAAATGGGATTAACAGACAAGCCCGCATGTAATAAAAAACCCGACCTTCGAAAAGAAGGTCGGGTATCCAAAACTTGGTAGCCCGTACCAGATTCGAACTGGTGATCTCCGCCTTGAGAGGGCGGCGTCCTAAACCGCTAGACGAACGGGCCATAAGCCTCAGCAGAAAAGAAGTGGTAGCCCGTACCAGATTCGAACTGGTGATCTCCGCCTTGAGAGGGCGGCGTCCTAAACCGCTAGACGAACGGGCCACATGACATCTGCACTGCCGTGCTGCGAGGACATATATTACGGGACAAAAAACGCGAGCGCAAGAAGAAATTCCAAATTGGCCAAATTTTGTCGTGAGGTTATGGAACACACAGGTCAACCTGGTAGCTAATTTGGGACGGGGCTTTTTTAGCTACCCCTGCCAGAATCACGATTGTTCGTCCTATTGACAGCGGGGGTAGCTAAAAAAAGCCCCGTCCCAAAAGAGCTACCCCAGGTTGAGGTGGGCCAGAAGGGCTTCGCGGGTATTGGGGACGTTGTCTTCGATCACGGCGTCGAGGGCAACGTTGAGCAGCTGTCCCAGCTCAGGCCCCGGTTTGACGCCGGCGCGAATCAGGTCCCCTCCGTTGATGCCAAGCATCTTAAGCGTATAGGGCTCCCCAGCTTCCAACAGTTCGTGGGCGAGCGAACGCATCTCCTCGATCGTCTCGACGTAATAGAAGCACGACGGTGCCTTACCCAGCGTATCGGCACGCTTAAGGTCCATAAGCTCGTCAATCAAACGCGGCGTGTCGACGCCCTCACCCGAAAGCGAGCGCATCATATTGAGCAAACAGGAGCGCTCGGGGCGCAACGGCTTATCGTGATACCTGATAAGCAGACACACGTCGCGAACCAAATCGTGCGAAAGCGCCAAGCGATCCATAATAGCGCGCGCTTTCTTGGCACCAAGCTCAGGATGACCGTAAAAGTGGCCGCTGCCCGCATGATCGACCGTAAAGCAATCGGGCTTGGAGACATCGTGCAAAAACGCTGCCCACATTAAGCTCGACGAAGGCGCCACGCCGTCACACAGTGCCAGCTCCCCCGCTACCGTCAAAACGCGAGCGATATGCTCGTAAACATTAAAGGCGTGGTAGACGCTGCGCTGGTCAAACCCACGAGCCGGCGCAAGCTCGGGCACGGCGGCGCAAACAAGCTCGGGATAGCGTAGCATCGCGTCTCCCCCGTGACCGGTCGATAGAATCCCCTCGAGCTCGATGCCCACGCGTTCGCGTGCCACGGCATCGAGCAGCGGCGAGCACTCGGCAAGCGCCTGTTTGGTCTTAGGCTCGATCATAAAATCCAGACGGCAGGCAAAACGCACGGCGCGCAGCATGCGAAGCGCATCCTCGTTAAAGCGACGCTTGGGATCTCCAACGGCACGAATCAGCTTACGCTCCAGGTCGCCCTGGCCATCATAACGGTCGACAAGACCGCGCTGGGGATGCCAAGCCATGGCGTTAACGGTAAAGTCACGACGCGCCAGATCGTCCTCAAGCGACGCCGCACGCTCCACACTCTGGGGATGGCGACCATCGGTGTAAAAACCGTCCAGGCGATACGTCGTGACCTCAATACGCTCATCGTCACAAAGGGCGGTAATGCCGCCAAATTTTATGCCCGACTCAACCACCGCAATGCCGGCTGCCTCGAGCGCCGCCTTGGACTCTTGCCACAGGCCGCTACAGCACATGTCAACATCGTGGCTGGGACGTCCCATCAGGGCGTCACGCACCCAACCGCCTACGAACCAGGCCTCGAGACCGGCGTCCTCGAGCGCACGTAGCACGCGCAGGGAGGCATCTGTGGGCTGCGTACCGTTGAGCGAAACATTACACATACCTATGGCCTCCTACGCTTGCAAGCGTTAAACGATGGTTCTCAAGCAGTCTAGCAAGAAACAAGCGTGAGCGCACATGAAATCACATCGTCGATTCGCGCGAACGAGACAGTAGAGCCCATGCGGCCAACAGATAAAAACACCCGCCTCGGAGACCCAAAGCGGGTGTTCGGCAACGATGTGTCTAAACGGTTAGCAGACCTGGCGAACGTCGATGTGCTTCTTATATTCGTCCACCTTGGCAAAATCGCCCAAACCAGGGCACTCGACCACGTTGGCACCGGTTGCCATCGAGAGGCGCAGGGCGTCCTCGACGCACTCGGGGGCATCATGCCACACGGACAGGAAGGCGGCAAGCGAGGAATCGCCGGCGCAGACCGTCGAGAGCAGCTTGACCTCAAAGGTGCGTTTGGCAAACCAAATGTGCTCGCCGTTGGAGAAGTACGCGCCGTCGCCACCAAGGGTCAGCAGCACAT
Source organism: Collinsella sp. HCP28S3_G2 (assembly GCF_052065125.1). NCBI lineage: Bacteria > Bacillati > Actinomycetota > Coriobacteriia > Coriobacteriales > Coriobacteriaceae > Collinsella > Collinsella sp. HCP28S3_G2. The sequence continues at coordinate 292,898 of NZ_JBQHUO010000001.1, read as the reverse complement.
TCTTAGCGCCCTTGGCGTGCAGCTCAGCCATAGCGCACTTAACGGACTCGTCGTCGCCACCGCTCACCTTAATGCCAAAGATGTCGAGCAGCTCGTCGTCGTTGGGCTTAATAAGCAACGGCTCCATGGCAATGAGATCGGCCAGCTGATGGCTCGAAATATCGAGCACGAACTCGGCACCCTTTGCCTTAACACGGCGAAGAACCTCGGCCAGGAAACCCTCGGAGGTGTTGGGGGGCAGCGAGCCGCTAATGACCAGGCAGGTCATGTCGTCGAGCGAGTCGATGAGCTCAAACATCTCCTGCTCGTTGGCAGCATTGATGGCAGCGCCTGCATTGACCATGTTGTACTCGGTATCGGGACCGGCGTTGAGGAAAACGTTGACGCGCGTGATGCCGTCAGTCCACACGGGCTTGACGGGCACACCCAGGGCCTCGGCGCCCTTGACGATATACTCGCCTGAGAAGCCGGCAAAAAAGCCCAGGATCGTGGTGTCGACACCGTAGTGATCGAGGGTGAACGAGACGTTGAGACCCTTGCCATTGGGCGTATAGACCGCGTTGCGCGTGCGGGTGACGGTGTTGGCGGAAAGTCCGTCGCAGGAAATGTTGTAATCAATGGCGGGATTTGCAGTGAGCGTGTAAATCATGAATGTTCCTTTCACAAAGCAACGTGATAATGAAAGTATATTCCACACCTTGTGAAAAGACCATAGCAACTCGGCGAACGGTGTAGAACGCGTGCAGGTGGCCAGAAAAGCAGCAAGGCGGGGCAAAAAAATCAGGAGTGCTTGCCCTGAAGCTCATTTGCAATTTACAAATAAGCGCCCCGGCTTAAACCGGGGCGCCATATAGCCACGAATATGTAGCGTTTCGCTTACTTGCGATCGAGCTTGCGGACAGCAACGCGCTTACTATACTCATCGACGTGACCGAAGTCGCCGATGCCCACGGACTCGGCAACATTGGCGCCGGTGGCCATAGCGAGCTTCATGGCCTCCTCGACGTTGTCGCGATCCCTGTACCACTTGTGCAGGAACGCAGCGAGCGTGCAGTCGCCGGCGCAGACGGAAGAGACCAGCTTGATGTTGAACTCACGCTTAGCGTACCAGATGTCCTCGCCGTTGGAGAAGTAAGCGTCGCCGCGGCTACCACGGGTGAGCAGCACGTTCTGGACGCCGGCATCGTGAGCCATCTTCATGGCAACGCGGACCTCGTCGTCGGTGTCGACCGGCACGCCAAAGATGGCCTTCATCTCGTGATGGTTCGGCTTGATGAGCAGCGGCTTCTTGTGAGCGAGCTCCTTGAGCTTGTCGGAAGACAGGTCCAGGACGACGTCGGCGCCACGAGCCTGAGCGTGATCCATGACCTGAGCCAGGAAGTCGGGCGTAGCTTTGGGAGGCACAGAGCCGGAGACGATCAGGCACTCAAGATCGCCCGCGGTGTCCAGGATGTTGTAGAGCTCCTTCTGGTGCTCCGGCGTAATCGGGGCGCCGGGGTTAAGGATGCCGTACTCGTGCTGGCCATCGTTGACATAGGTGTTGATACGCGTGATGCCGTCGGTCCAAACCGGGCGGCACAGGCAACCCAGGTTCATGACCTCCTCGACGATAAACTTGCCCGTGAAGCCGGCGAAGAAACCAAGCGCGACGGTGTCGACGCCCATCTTCTTAAAGGCGAAGGACACGTCGAGGCCCTTGCCGTTAGCCGTGTAGCTGGCCGAGCCGGTGCGGACGTTCTCGTCGGGCTCGAGCGGAGAGCTCGAAACCGTCATGTCGACAGCCGGGTTAGCGGTTAGCGTGTAGAACATTTACAGTACCCCCTGTATATTTGAGGGCCGCGCGGCCAGCCCATTCCAACCACGCGGTTACCTCTGATACCAAATTAGCGAGCGGCAGCCTCAAGCAGCGCCTTGACCTCTTCGGCAGTGGTGCAGGCGAGCGCCTTCTCGGCGAGATCGTCGCACTCGGCCTTGGTCCACTGGCTGATGGTCTTGCGGGCGCGAAGGATAGACGGAGCGCTCATCGAGAACTCCTCGAGGCCCCAGCTGATCAGCAGCGGCTCAAGCAGCGGATCGGCAGCGGCCTCGCCGCACATACCGACCATGATGCCAGCCTTGACGCCGCTCTCGATGATGTTCTTGAGCGAGCGAAGCACGGCGGGATAGTACACCTGGTACAGGTTAGAAATGGTGTCGTTACCACGGTCGGCACACATGGTGTAACCGATCAGGTCGTTGGTGCCGATCGAGAAGAAGTCGGCGACCTCGGCCAGGCGGTCAGCGAGCAGCGATGCGGCAGGCGTCTCGACCATAATGCCGACCTCGATGTTCTCGTTGAACTTGCGGCCCTCTTCGGTCAGCTCGGACTTGCACTCCTCGACGAGCTCCTTAACGGCCAAGACCTCCTCGACGCAAGTGACGAGCGGGATCATGATCTTGACATCACCGAAGGCGCTGGCGCGCAGCAGAGCGCGGAGCTGTACCTTGTACTGGTCGGGGTTGGCCAGGCAGTAACGCACGGCACGGAAGCCCATGAAGGGGTTCTCTTCCTTGACCATGTGCAGGTACGGGATCTCTTTGTCGCCACCCACGTCGAGCGTGCGGATGATGACCGGAGCGCCATTGAGCGCGCTGGCAACCTTACGATAGGCGTTGAACTGCTCCTCCTCGGAAGGAAGCTCGGCGGAGTCCATGAACAGGAACTCGGAGCGGAACAGGCCAATGGCCTCGGCGTCGTGATCGAGCGCGTTGGGCACGTCATCGGGGTTACCGATATTGCAGGCAATGATCTTCTTGATGCCATCGGCAGTCACGGACGGCTTGCCACGGAAAGCCTCGAGGGCTGCCTTCTCGGCAGCGAAAGCCTCGGCCTTGGCGGTATAGGCGGCGAGCGTCTCCTCGTCGGGATCGGCCTCGACGATACCCTTGCCACCGTCGACGACAACGGTCATGCCGTTGCGCAGCGCGGTGCAGCTGTTGGCAACCGAAAGGACAGCCGGAATCTCGAGGGCGCGGGCGATGATCGCGGAGTGCGACGTGCGGCCACCGGTCTCGGTGACGATACCGGCAACGTGAGCCTTATCGATCGTGGCGGTCATGGATGGCGTAAGGTCGTGCACGACAACGACAGTGTTTTCGGGCAGGACGGAGAGATCGACGACCTCCTTGCCCAAAAGCTCGGCCAGAATACCGGTGCGGATGTCGGCGATGTCTGCCGCGCGCAGGCGGAACATCTCATCGTCCATGGACAGGAACATGTTCTCAAACATGGTCGAGGTGTCCATGAGCGCCTGCTCGGCGCAGGTGCCGCCGTCAATGGCGGCGTTGATGGCGTCGGTCATGCCCGGGTCCTGAGCCAGGACAATGTGTCCGCTCATGATTTCGGCCTCGGCCTCGCCCACCGTCTCCTTCATGTGGTCGGCCTGAGCCTGGGTCTTCTCGCAGAAGACCGAAAGGGCGGTCTGATAGCGCTCCTTCTCTGCTGCCGAATCAGCAACCTCGTGCGGCTCAAACGTCAAGTCGGGTTCGACGGCAACCATGACGGTGCCGATACCGATGCCCTCGGAAGCGTTGACTCCCTGATACATTCCTATTCCTCTCTCCGTGTCATGTGATAAAGCGTTTTGCCATATCCATGACAAAAGAGCGCAGTTCCCTTTAAACAGGTCACTGCGCCCCCAAATATGAACTTAGTTGTTCAACATGCGACCCGTTTGAGTTCTACTCGCCAAGACCGCTCTTGATGAGCTCGATGGCAGCAGCCAGAGCCTCGGCCTCGTCAGCACCGTCGCACTTGACCTCGACCTCGGTACCGCAGGGGATGCCGGCAGCCATGAGGGCCATCGGGGACTTGCCGTTGACCTCCTTCTCGGGGGTGACGACCGTCACGTCGCAGGCGTACTTGCCCATGGTGGAGGCGAAGAGGCCAGCCGGACGCATGTGAAGACCCTGAGGATTAACGAGGGTAGCCTTCTCAGAAACCATAATTGACTCCTTTTTTGTGTTTAACCCCTATCAGCAATGCGACAGGAGCCATATTCACGACGTTGATTATATTAACTCACATCAAACGGTTTTTCATTATGTTTCGCACGAATTGTTGGACAGATGTCGTTCCTGCACGCTCGCCTGCCGGGCGGGGCGGTTAAGTTTGCTGCTCTACAGTCCTGCGCAAGACGGAAAGCACATTAAGTGCTTTCCTTTGCGTGCGGAACTCGCGACAAACTTAACCGCCCCGCCCGGCAGGCGAGCTGCGGAAACTCGGTCGGTCCAGAGCAATATCGTGCGAACGAAATTCTGGCTGATAATTTGTTCGTCTGGTTGATCTGGTTGATGCGGTTGTCTATACCCTCCTGTGAACTGAGGAGTATCCCGAACTGTCGGCAGGAAGGAAACGTCCCTCAGTACCGGGTAACTTGAAAAAGGCGGGGACCCCTGATGGAGTCTCCGCCTTATATACAGGGGGCGATGTTATTCGCAAGCTGCGGGATTAGACCAGACGGGCGTTGATCGTCTTAGCGATCTCGGCAGCGTCGGTAGAACCCTTAACGGTGGCACGGAAGCCCTCGTCCATGAGCGCCTCGGCGACCTTGGACAGGATCTTGAGGTGCGTGGTGCCGGCCTGGGCACCGGGGATGAGCAGGGCAATAGCCACGTTGACGGGAGCGCCGTCCATGGTGTCCCAACCGGTCACGCCAGAGTCGTCCTTGACGACGATGACGGCGGCCTCGGTAATGGCATCAGACTTGGCATGCGGAATAGCGAAGCCCTCCATCATGCCCGTGGTGCCCTCGGCCTCGCGGGCCAAGAAGGCGTTCATTACGGCGTCGGCGTCGTCAGCGATACCGGCCATGACAGCCTGGTTGGAGACAAAGCTCAGGGCCTCGTCACGAGAAGCAAAATCCTCGGCGACAAAAACGTTCTCGACCTTCACGAAGTCGGAAGCCTCAGCCTTGGGGGTCTCGACGGCAGCGGCCTTGGGAGCCTCGACCGGCTTAGCGGCAGCGGCGGGAGCGGCCTTCTGTTTCTTCTCGAAGTCATACTTCTTGAAAGCAACGAACAGGATGCCACCGACCACGGCGCCGATGAGGATCGCGAGGACCCACAGCGGACCGTTCTCGACAACGGGCAGGACCAGGAAACCACCGTGAGGCGCCGGATCGTGGACGTTGAACATAATGGTCAGGATCGAGGCGATGGAGGAACCGAGCATCATGATGGGCATGACGGGCCAGATGTTCTTGGTCATGAACGGAATGGCGCCCTCGGTGATGTGGGTGCAACCAAGGATGAGGTTGACGATACCGGCGTCATGATCCTCCTGGCTGAAGTACTTCTTGCCGACGATGACGGCGAAGGTGGTGATCAGCGGCGGAACGATGCAGGCGGCGGAGACGGCAGCCATGAAGTTGGTGCCGAAGTTATAGGTGTCGGTGCCGACACCGGCAGCCAGGGCCTCGGTGAGCATAGCGGTACCGGTGACGTAAGCAGCCTTGTTGACCGGGCCGCCCATATCAAAGGCGCACATGCAGCCAATGGCAAGACCCAGGACAACAGCGCCAGAGGCAGACAGACCCTTGAGGAAGTCCATCATGGCGGTGTTAATGGCAGCCATGGGGCCGGAGATGCCGAGCATGACCAGACCGACGATGGCGGTCGAGAACAGCGGGTACAGGAAGATGGCCTTGAGGCCGTCCAGGTTCTTGGGCAGCTTGGCAAAAACCTTCTCGAGCAGCAGGATGACATAGCCAGAGAGGAAGCCGCCGACGATGCCGCCCAGGAAGCCGAAGCCCACGCCGGCACCGCCGGCATCGATCATGCCGGTCTCGGCATTAACGGGCAGGCCCTGGATGGCGATCATACCGGCGACAAAGCCGGGAACGAGCGCCGGGCGCTTGCCGATGGACTCGGCGATATAGGCGGAAAGCACGGGAACCATGAGGTTCATGGCGATGCCGCCGATGATCTTGAGCATAGCGGCAAAGCTGTTGTAGTCGGCAGCCGTCGAGTCGAAGGACGTGATGCCCCACAGGAACGAAACGGCGGTCAGAACACCACCGGCAACGACGAAGACCAGCATGTGGCTGACGCCGTTCATGAGGTGCTTATAGATGATGTGACCGATGGACTCCTTCTCCTCGACCTCATCCTCGACATCGGCAGCAGCCGCAACCGTGTCATCGCCCTTGGCGGCGAGAGCACGGTCGATCAGCTTGCCGGCAGCCTCGACGGACAGGGCCTTGGAAACACCGACGGAAACCATGGGCTTACCGGCGAAACGCTCCGCCTGGACATCCTTATCGGCTGCGACGACGACGGCCTTGGCACCGGCGATCTCACCCTTCGTGAGTTCGTTCTCGACACCGACCTGGCCATGAGTCTCGACCTTAATGGTCAGACCTCGCTCGGCAGCTGCCTTCTCCAGCGCCTCCTTCGCCATGAAGGTGTGCGCGATGCCGGTCGGGCAACCGGTGGCGGCGATGATGTCAAACTTAGCCATGTGTCCCTCCTTCTTGAGTACTGCGCCCGCGGGCGCTCCCCTACACGCGCTACGGTGCGCGTTTTTCCACTCCTGAAAGATACCAAGCCACCGCTTATATGAGAAGCAATCCAGCCTATTTATCCGGTGAAAGGTTCTTTCACAACCGTAAACGGTCGATGAAAGTTTACCATCAACTTTTGAAACAGCAAGGTGTATCTTGTAATTGATTTCCCCGTATACTAGAGCGGCACACAACAAGACAGCTTTTAATGCCAACCAGGAGTCATCCATGTCCGATAGCAGCAAGAGCGCACTCTCCCTTATTAGCACGCACAAGGGATACAGCGAGTCCGAGCAGCGCATTGTCGACTATATCCTAGAGCACCAGTCCGAGGCACCGCTCCTAACAGCCGCGCAACTCTCGCGCGCCGCCGCAACCTCCGAGGCCACCGTCTCGCGCTTCTGCCGCAAGCTGGGCTTTGGAAGCTTTCGCAGCTTTCAGTTTTCGCTGGCGCGCGATCTGGAGAGTCAGCGCAGTGAAGGCCTCACAGACGAGGTCTCGCTCGATAATATGGAGCAGAGCCTCAAAAACATCCTCGCCGCAAAGGTCAGTGAACTCAATGCGACCATCGATGGCATTGATCACAATACACTGGCAGCCGTCGTGCACGCGTTTAAGAACGCAGGGGCTATCGAGTTTGCAGCCGTAGGTAATACCAACGCCGTTGCGCTTGACGCGACGTTTAAGTTTTCGCAACTGGGCCTTCGCTGTATGTCAAGCACCATCAGCGAGACATCAATCGGCTTTGCGCTCACGTTGCGCCCCGGCGACGTTATCGTGCTGATCTCGAACTCTGGCAAGTCGCGTCGACTGAATCGCATGGCAAAAGCGGCTCGAGGCTGTGGTGCCACCGTAGTCGTCATCAGCAGCGACAGCAAGTCTCCGCTTGCTCGCCTAGCCGACTACACCTTTAATACCGTGAACCACGAGGCGCTGCTCACCACGGGCGACTTTGCGTTCTCCAAGATCAGCGCCACGATGATCATCGAGGTTATCTACAACTTCCTGCTGCCCGAAATCGAGGACGCCCGAGAGCACATTAGCTACTACGAGGAGCTTATCCAGCCGGATAAGGTCGTGGAATAGAAATTTTGGCGAGCCGACAAACGCCACTCGCCACGAAACCGGCCCATCTACTACGTTTTATCAGTATGGCCCAACCACATACCGAAAATAGAAAAACCGCAGGCGTTCTACCTGCGGTTTTCTTTTTGCAATTCAAGGCGTGGTTGCCGATAGCCTATTAAACGTAGTAGATGGGCCGGTTTCGTGGCGGCCGGGTCGAACATACATGTAACGGCTCGGCCTAAGCACGCGCTTCCTCGAGCATCTGCTTAGCGTGGGCCAAGCTCGCCTCCGATTGATCGCCGCTCAGCATGCGGGCGATCTCTGCGGTACGGGCGTCCCCGGTCACCTCATCCAGATGGGTTTGGGGAACGTCGCCGGGCTCTTTGCTCACCACGTAATGTTTGTCGGCCATGACGGCGACCTGCGCCAGGTGCGTTACGACAATCACCTGATGCGTTGCGGCAAGATCTGCCAGAACGTTCGCAAGGGCGCGTGCAGTAGAGCCGCCAACACCGGCATCGACCTCGTCGAACACCAACGTATCCACGCCGTCCGCGTTACCCAAAACAACCTTGCTCGCCAACATGACACGGCTCAGCTCGCCGCCAGACGCAATGCGGCGCAGGGGGCGCGGCGTCAATCCGGCACCGCTACGATACAAAAGCTCGTAGCTCGACGGGCCCGCCGGCGTCCACTCGGCGCGCGGAAGATCGCGCGAGTCCCAAACGAGCTCGGCGCCGCCCATCTCCAGGCGCGCCATCTGACGGCCAACCTCGTGGCAAAAGCGCGGGGCTGCCGTATTGCGTGCACGCTTAAGTGCCTTGGCGGCGGCGAACAGTTCGCGCTCCGCCGCGCCAAGCGCTTCGCGCGCCTTCTTAATCCGCTCATCACCATCGTCTACCAGCGACAACAGCTCTCGCGAGCTATCGCGCATGGCAAAAACGTCGTCCATGGTGGGACCCCACTGACGCAAAAGTCCCTTAAGGTCGGAATACCGCTCGCGCATACGAGCCAGCTCGCGCGGGTCGAAGGCGACCCCATCTCGATAGGCACGCAGCTCGTTGGCACAATCCTCGAGCGAGATGCAGGCATCCGAAAGCGCATCGGCGATATCACCCAGCTTGCGATCGACAGTAGCCATGCGCGAAAGCTCCGCGACGGCACTGTTCACGGCATCGAGTGCTCCCCCTTCGGCAGCAAGCGACGCATGGGCATCGTTGGCCGTTGCCACCAGCACCTCGGCATGCTCGGAGCGTGGCAACAGCTCCTCGAGCTCCTCATACTCACCCGGCTTGGGGTCGACCTCGGCGATGCGCTCCAGAGCGAAGCGCGCTTCCTCGACACGACTCCCCTGCGCGCGTGAAGCCTCTTCGACGCGACGGACCTCTTTGGCAGCCGCGCGCGATGCCTTAAGGCAAGCACGATAGCGATCGAGCGCCTCGAGCGCCGGGCGCCCCGCCCATGCATCGACCATGGCAACATGATGCGCAGGGTCGAGCAGGCGCTGGTGCTCGTGCTGGCCGCAAAGATCCATCATCACGCCGACGCGCTCCGAAAGCTCACGCACGCTGGCGATGCGGCCGTCAATTTTTACGCGGCTACGGCCCTCGGCAGAAAGGCTGCGCTGCACGGTGAAGCCCTCCGTGTCGTGCGGACCGTCAAACAGGCGCGCCTCGACGTTGGCAAGCGTCTCGCCCTCGCGCACCGTCGACGAATCCGCGCGCTCGCCCAGAATGAGCTTAAGCGCCGAGAGCAACGCAGTCTTACCGGCGCCGGTTTCTCCGGTCAGAACCGTTAAGCCCGCGCTCGGAACCAACGTCGCCTCGCGAATGAGGGCAATGTTGGAAACCTGCAGCTCATCGATCATGACGAACTCCGTAGAACACGCGGCTCACCGAGTTATAGAAGCTCTCGGGGCCGTAATCCAGCAGCAGAACATCGCCGGGACCGCGACGCACAGCCACGCTCTCGACCGTGCCATCGCAGGCAATAAACTGTCCATCGATGGCGATCGCAGGCACGCTCGGGCGGTCATCGGACATAAAGATCTCGACGACATCGCTTGGCGAGGTCAAAAAGGCGCGAGCCTGAATGGTATGTGGGGCGATGGGCACGCAAACCATGCCCGTGTAATCGGGACTGACGATGGGGCCTCCGGCGGAAAGCGCGTAGCCGGTGGAACCGGTCGCTGTCGAAACGACGACGCCGTCACCGCGCAGGCGGTCGATATGATGGCCGGACACCGTGATGTCGAACTCAACCATATCGGACAGGGGCCCGCGCGTAAGCGCCATATCGTTAAGGGCAAACGTGCGCACGACATCCTTCGTGCCATCTTCGCGCACCGAAACGATATCCGCGGCGAGGGTGGCACGGCGACTCACATGGAGCTCACCGGAAAGGGCATCGCTCACGACCTGCAAAATATCGCGATCCTCGGGGCTCGCAGCCGTCAAAAAACCCAAATGACCATAGGAAAGGCCCAAAATGGGGATCTCGCGGTAGTTGAGAATGCGGGCGGCACGCAACAGCGTGCCGTCGCCGCCGAGCGTAATGACCAAGTCGGCATCGTCAACATCGGGCGCACTCTGGATCTTGGAACGCTGATCGGCAGCCCATGCGACCTCGTAGCCCTGGCGCGAAAGCCAAAGCTCGAGCATCAGGCCGCTCTCGACCGCCTCTTGCTTGTAGTAATTGGGAACCAGAAAGACCTTCATAGCGTTGCAGCTTTCTCGCTCAAAGCCGTTACCTGTGATTGCAGCTCATCGTCGGCACGCTCGCCAGAGGCAAACCTCGTGCCGTACAGGAAAAACTCGACGTTGCCCTTGGCGCCATGGATGGGCGACACGCACACGTCGAGCGGAAACAGGCCCTTGGCGGCAAAGAGCTCAATCGCCGCCACAAGCGTATCGCGGCGGACGGAGGGGTCGGTCACGATACCGCCCTCGCCCACCAGCGCAGCCGGCGCCTCAAACTGCGGCTTTACGAGCGTGCAGAACGAACCCAAAGGCTTCAGGCACGCCAACACGGCGTCGATGATATTCGCGATACTCGTAAACGACACATCGCAGACAGCCAAGTCGATAGCGCCGCCATATCCAAGTTCGGGCAGCTGTGTCACGTTGGTGCGCTCATGGAGCCTCACGCGCTCGTCTTGGCGCAGCGACCAATCAAACTGAGCGCGACCCACATCGACCGAAACGACCGTTGCGGCGCCACGCTTGAGCAGGCAATCGGTAAAGCCGCCCGTGGAGCAGCCCACATCGAGGCAAGCAAGGCCCATGGGATCGATCCCAAACGCATCGAGCGCGCCCTCGAGCTTGAGCCCGCCGCGCCCCACGTAGGGAATATGGCCCTTCACGTGCAAGGGCAGACCGGGCGTCACCTTAAGGCCCGGCGAGGTCAAACGCTCGCCGCCACTCGAGACCAAGCCGGCCATAAGAGTGCGAAGGGCATCCGCGCGATCGGCGCAGATGCCCTGTGAAATCAGTTCGTCATCGAGACGCACGCGTTTCATGAATGCCATCAACCATTCGTATCCGGAGACGCGGCCTGGCTATCCTGGGATTCGTTTGCCGCATCCTCATCGTATTCCTGCTCGAGCTTATCGGCCTCACGAGGCGTCAACTCAAACATGTCGACCATATCGACCGCACGGGAGCCAAGTTCGATCGCCTCGTCAAACAAATCGAGCGAACGCTCCAAGGACGTATCCTTGGAGCGAACGGTAGCGATGATCTGGTCCAAGCGGTCCGAGATCTCGTCGAAGTTGCGGACGGAACCCTCTGGCATGGCTACTCCTCGACGGTACCAGTCTCGACCTCGGCGACCTCGGCACCCTCGTCGAGAACGCCGGCCGCAGCCTGAGCGGCGGCAACCTTGGCGGCAGCCTCGGCGGCCTGGGCCTCCTCGCGGGCGCGGTCCTCGGCCAGCAGCTCCTGATACAAGTCCTCGCCCGGCAGCTCCTCGCTACGCGCGATCTTGCCCAGCACGCCATTGACAAACGACGCGGACTGGTCGGTGCCATAGGCCTTGGCAAGCTCTACAGCCTCGTTGATCACGATGGCGTCCGAGACCTCCTCGTCGGTGAGGAAGCGCATCTCATAGACGGCGATACGCAGCAGATTGCGATCGGCGCCGGGCATGCGCATAAGATCCCAGTTCTTGGCGATGGAGCGCAGGGCGCAGTCGATGCGGTCGATATACTCGTAGGCACCGCGGCACAGCTCCAGAGCGTAGGGGTCGAGGGGACCCTTCGAGATCAGGAAATCGCCCTCGAGGACGCGCTCGAGCGGGCTGTCCGTCGCCTCGGCCTGAAACAGCAGCTGCAGCGCCTGACTGCGGGCAAGCGTACGCCCGCGATAAACCTTAAGGCTCAAAGGTTACTCCTTGGGGAAAACGAGGCCGTCGATGCAAACGTCAACGCGCTCGACCTCGACGCCTACCTGGGCATCGATAGCTGCGACCACGGCGGAGCGAACGGCCTCGGCGAGTTTCTTGAACGGATAGCCAAAGAACACCACGACGCGCACGGTGAGTGCGAGCTTGTCGCCGATGACCTCGGCCTCTACCGGCGGCTCGGAAGCCGGGGCCTTGGACGAAAGCATCATGGAGACAAGGTTGGTGGCAAGGTCCTTGACGCCCACGGAGGCGATGCCCTCGACATCCGTGACGGCGCGCGAGACGATGGCGGTCAGAACATCGGGCGAAATACCGATGCCGTCAATCTTGATTTCCTGGGGCATGAGTCCTCCTAGAAGAGTTGGTTGCTAGACGCGGGAGACGAACTTGCCGTCGCGGGTGTCAACCTTGATGACCTCGCCCTCGTTGAGGTACATCGGGACCTGGATGACAGCACCGGTGTCGATGGTGGCCGGCTTGGTGGAACCCTGAACGGTGTCGCCCTTAAAGCCCGGGTCGGTCTGGACGATGGTGGTCTCGATGAACATCGGCGGGGTCACGCCCATGAGCTCGTCGTCGGCGAAGAGCAGCTGGCAGGTGTCGTTCTCGCGCAGCCACTTGGAGTTCTCGCCCACCATGTCCTCGGGAACGGGAACCTGCTCGTAGGACTCGTTGTCCATGAAGATGTAGTCGGCGCCGTCGTTGTAGAGGTACTGGAACTCACGGGTGGTGAGCATGACGCTCTCGAACTTGGTACCGGCGTTGCAGGTGTTCTCGACGACACGACCGCTCTTGATATCGCGGGTCTTGTAGCGCACAAAAGCACCGCCCTTGCCCGGCTTGACGTGCTGGAACTCGACGATGGTGTAGACCTTGTCCTTAATGCGGAGACCGAGGCCGTTCTTGAAGTCGGCGGTAGAAATGGTAGGCATAGCGACCTTTCTTGTTATGGGTAGAACGCACAAGCGTCCAAATTACATACGAGCGAAATTATACACTTGCAGGCGGCGCCTGCGGCGAGCGCATAAAAAGAGAACGCGGGGCGCCCGAATCATTTCGGACGCCCCGCTTCCAAAATCGAACTGAATGGCTTAGCAGTCGATGACGTGCAGGTCGTGCGGGGTCTTGGTGAAGGGCTCATAGCCGTTCTCGGTGACAACACCGTAATCCTCCAAGCGCACGCCGCCCACGCCGGGCAGGTAGACGCCAGGCTCCATGGTGACAACCGAGCCGACCTCGATGATGTTCTTGCTGCGGTTGAAGTTGGGCAGCTCGTGGATGTCGATACCGACACCATGGCCCAGGCCATGGTTGTAGTAATCGCCATAACCGGCATCGCCGATGATCTTCTTGGAAAGCTTGAAGATATCGTTACCCTCGACGCCCGGATGGATAGCGGCGACGCACTCCTCGTGGGTGCGGCGCACGAGCTCGTACAGGTCGAGCTGTTCCTGCGTGGGCTCGCCCATCACGACGGTACGAGTCATATCGGAGCGATAGTCGCAGTAGCCCGCGCCATAATCCATAAGGACGAAATCGCCCTTCTCGATGACACGGTCGCTCGGGACGGCATGCGGGTTGGCGGTGTTGGGACCGCTCGCGACGATGGAGCCAAAGGCCAAGCTGTCGGCACCGTTGGCGAACATAAAGTTCTCGAGCTCGTTGCGGACCTGCTTCTCGGTCATACCGGGCTTAATAAAGCCGAGCATGTGCTGGAAGGCGGCATCGGTGATCGACTGCGCGTGTCGCATGAGCTCGATCTCCTCGGCATCCTTGATGGCGCGCATCTTACGAATGTCGTCATGCATCAGCGGCAGCATGCAGGCGACGGAGCGATCCTCAAGACCACGCTGAATACCCTGGTAGAAGTTAATCTGCATGTCATCCTCGACGGCGCAGACACGACACTTGTTGGCCGCGATCTTGCCGGCAACCCAACCGGGGATGGTGCCCTCGTCCATGTCGTAGACCCAGGGGCTGCCGGCGGGCGTGTTCTCCTCAAAGCTGTTGAGATAGCGCGAGTCGGTATGGAACAGGCATTGATCGGCCGTAATAAATGCGGCGTGCGGAAACTCGAAGGTGTAATCGAAGACGCCCTTCACACCCGTGAGCCAACGGAGGTTGGCCTCATCGCGCACGACGATAGCATCGTAGCCGCGCTCGACCATCAGGGCACGGACACGCTCGATACGACCGGCAGGACCGGCAGCAAACTCAGACATTCAGATTCCTTTCTTATTGTCCTCAAAAAGAGCAGGACGGGCTTCAAACGAATAGCCGAACCACAAGCGATTCGCAACCGATTGAAAACCCGTCCCTCAAAATGATACGAAAGACGATGGATGTCAATAAAGTTAAAAAAGTTTCTTGCGAGAAGCCAGATACGCCTGCGCATGGCGTTCGAGAATCTCGTCCTCGACATTTGTCAGGCGAATGGCGCCGAGCGCCGCGGGCAGCGGCAGCATGCTGCGGTTTGAGCGGGCAAACTGCTGCTTGCGGAACTCCTCGATAAACGCGGTGGGCTCCAAGTCGAAGGCAAGCTCTTCGATGCCAAAGTCCTCCAGGCAATCGTCGAGATCAAACACATTGTCGATATCGAAGTCGCAGGCATCATGTGCTAGGCGCGCCTCAAAGCGCATACCCTCGGAAAGGAGCTGGTATGCGGGAACGTTAGCCGCGGCCTCGCCCAGGCAGGCGCGAAGGGTGCGCTCCCCTGTCTTACCAAAATCGAGTGCATGGCGAGCACTGGGGTTCGTGGCCATGAGCACGTCTTTGCGCGCGGTCTGGGACCACTGCACAGCATTGACGAGCGCGACCTCCTCGCCGGAAAGAATCTCGGGAACAGTCTCGGTAAACTGATTCCAGCGGGACTTGCTGCTCGAAAGCATGGTGCCAACAAGCACCACATAGCCGAGCTTGAGATCCTCGGGGTCCGCCCCGCGAACAAGGTCGAGGTCACACACGACCAAGCCCGATTCGGGACGGAACGCGATAGCGGGAAGCGCATTCGACGACGAGGCGACGAGCGGCTTCATGGTCGTCGCGACCGTGAGCATGGCGTCGAACGTTGTCGGCAGCAAGGCGCACTCGGTGCGACCGCACCACTGGTTGGCACACCAGCTAACAACCGAGCAGGTTGCGGCATCGCCAACGGCGACAACCAGATCGTCGCAGGTAATGCCGTTGGCAGATAGGGCGCCAAAGATGGCATCGGCATCGGCCAGCGTGGCACCAGCAGGCGAAATCTCGAGTGGGAGCTGCGACACGACAAAACCGGCATCAACCAGCGCATGCTCGACGACCTCGCCAAAACGCTCTGACGTGGCGTCGTTCCAAACCACCAACGCGCGCTTAGGCTTGCCCACAGCCGAGGCAAACATGCGCGACAGCTCCTCGAACGCACCCAATCCGACGCGGACATCGACACTGCGGTTTTGGAAATTGATCAGTTGACGGCGAATCATAGCAGCCCACGCTCCAAAAGCATCTCGGCACAAAGGTAGGAAACGTCCTCGAAGGACTTGTTGCGAATATCAAGGGTAATATCGGCGGCCTGGCGATATAGCGGACGGCGATGCTCAAACAGGCGCGCGGCATGCTCGGGCGAACGGAAATCGGGACGCGTGTCGGACCGACGAATCTGGCGAATCGAATCCTCAAAGTCGCCTTCGAGATACACACAGATACCCATCTGGTGCATAAGCTCAATATTCACCGGAGTCTCGACGATACCTCCGCCGCAGGAAACCAGCAGGCTGCGCTCGCTTTGGAGCGAACGGAGCGCCGAGGTCTCGAGCTCGCGAAAACGTTCCTCGCCCTCGGTCTCAAAAATCTCGGTCACCGATTTACCGCAACGACGCACGACAAGGCGGTCGGTATCGATAAAGCGACGTTTGAACATAGTGCCCACGTTGCGCGCAAGCGTCGATTTGCCCGCGCCCAAAAAGCCGATAAAGAAGATATGGTCGCAGCCGTGTTTGGTGTGCTGGGACATAGCGAGACCTATTCCTCGCAGGGAAGGTCGCGCAGGGCCCGGCGCTCAAAGATACGGAAGATCTGCGTATACCACAGGTCCTGAGTGGCCTGCGGCTTTACCAGGATGGTATCGACGCCGGCGAAATTGCCGCTCCACACGTCCGTGTAGAGCTGATCACCGATCAGCACCGCCTCGTCGGCCGTGGCGCCGAGGCGCTTAAGGCCCGCCTTGAGGGCAAAAGGAGCCGGCTTCATGGCGTGGCTAATGGCCTCGAGTCCCAGCTCGCGTGCCGAGCTCATGACCTGGTCGCGATGCCAGTTGTTAGACACCATGCACAGCTTAAAGCCTTTGGCGCGGGCGGCGTCGAGCCAAGCGGAAACCGCGGCGGGAACCTGCTCGGTGTCACGCGGCACCAGGGTGTTATCGCGATCGAGCAGAATGGCGCGTTTGCCGTCGGCCCACAGGGTATCAAGGTCGATGCGGTCGACGGATGCAACATATCGTTTGGGGCTGAAAATCCTCATGTTTAATTCCAAGACTGTTGGTGCTCTTCGTAGGTTTGCGAGAAGTACTCCTCGTCCTGCGTAATGTAGAAATACAGGTCATCGGAGTCGGTCGGCTCAAGCGTGGCCTTGAGTGCCTCGAGCGACGGGGAGCAGATGGGCGTGGGTGGCAGACCCTCGTGCTTATAGGTGTTGTACGGACTATCGCTCTGCAGGTCGTCGGCGGAAACCTCGCCACCGGTGACATACATCATGGTCGCATCGCTGTTGAGATAACGCAGACCGTCGAGCTTGCCGGCAAGGCGGTTGTAGAAGACCGAGGCGACATGTGCGCGCTGCTCGGCGTTGAGACCCTCGCGCTCAACGATGGAAGCGAGATTGATGATGTCGTAATCGGACATCTCCACGCCGTAACGCTCTTTGATCTTGGCCTCGCACCCGGCAAAATCGAGAGACTTGTACTCGGTGTTGAACTGATCGAGCATGGCGCGGATAACGTCATCGGCGCTCGGGTCCTTGCCCAGCGAATAGGTCTTGGGGAACAGAAAACCCTCGAGCGAATCGTTGGCGGCGCCCTTAAGGAAGCTATAGTCGTCCACGTAGTTGGAGGCCTTGGCCTGGTTGAGGAAGTCTTCCTTTGAGATGCTGTCGTAGGCCTGGGCCACACGGTCGGCGACTTGATCGACCGTTAGACCCTCGGGAATAGTAAGCGCATTGGAGCCCGCATTGGGGCCTTCCATGAGCTGCTGAACAACCTTGGTCGCATCCATGAATGTGGTGAACGAATAGGTACCAGGCTTGAGCGACATATCGGCATTGAGCTTTTTGACCGCAGCGTAGTAATCCTTGGGATTTTCGACGATATGGTTCTCGGAGAGGATCGAGGCGATGGTGTCGCCCGAAGCACCGTCGGGAATGGTCACCGTAACCTGCTGACCAGCCGTAACCTTCGTATCCTCACTGGCAAAGAAGCCCTTGACGGCCGGCACGACAAAGAAAGCGATCGCAGCAAGCGCGAGCACCGCCACCACAACGCCGATGATCATGGGAACCGGAGAACTCTTCTTTTGAGCACCGCGTCGAGCACGCGTGTCGTAGCTCGAGCGGGTCGCCGGAGCAACGCCATGCAAACCGCGAGCATGATGCGAATGCGATTGGGTAGCCTGCGTTCGCCGGACAGGCGCCTGCTGCTTAAAGCGGGTACCGCCTGCAGGCTGGGCCGTACGAGCAGTGGGCTGCTGAGCCGCGCGAGAAGCCGGATGCTGAACCGAACGAGCAGAAGGCTGCTGACCCGTCCGTTGAGCAGGTTGGGCCGAACGAGCGAAGGACTGCACCGGGCGCGCGCCAGGCTGAGCTGCGCGCTGCGTCGGCTGTGCCGGACGCTGGCCAGGCTGGGCAGGGCGCGACGCGGGCTGACGTGTACGATTCGGCTGGCGCGGATCGGAAGCGCTAGGCATGCGAAACCTCCTCGTTTTTACGATCGAGCCACGTCTGCAAAAACAGGCTGGCGGCAATCATGTCAATCTTGCCCCTCATCTGCTTTTCGTTGAGGCCCTGCTCGCGCAAGATACGCTTTGCCTCTCGCGAGGACAGACGCTCGTCCTCAAACTCCAACGGAAGATCGAGCTCGTCGGCGATCTTTTGTGCCACGGCGGCAACGCGCTCAGCCTGGGGGCCGGGCTCGCCGGCCATGGTCAAGGGACGTCCGCTTACCAGGATGTCGGGCTCATAGTCCTCGACCAGGTAACGGAACGTCTTGGCCATACCGGTGACCTCGGCGGCCGGAAGTACCTTGACAGGCATTGCCATCTTGCCATCACGGCTCGAGACGGCAATGCCGATCCTGGTCTCCCCTATGTCCAGCGCGAGCGTAACCACAACGACTACTTCGGTTCTTAGGCGCCCAGCGCGGTCTTAGCGGCCGCGAGGGCATCGGCGATACCGGCGGCGTTCTTGCCACCGGCCTGGGCCATGTTGGGACGGCCGCCACCGCGACCATCGACCAGGCCCGCAATCTGCTTGATCACGTTGCCGGCGTGGAAACCGGCCTTGACGGCGTCATCGGAGCCGGCGGCAAGCAGGGCCGGGGTGCCCTTCTCGGTCACGCTGGCGACGACGCAGGCAACAGGGCCAGCGACCTTCTGGTGCACGGTATCCCAGACGTTGCGCAAATCGGTTGCCTCAAGGCCCTGGAGCTCAGCGACGACGAGCTTGTAGCCATCGAGCTCGACAGCGCCGTCGATGGCACTGGAAATGGCGTCGGAGGAGCCACCGGTGAGCGCCTTCTTGAGCTTGCCGGCGGTCTCGCGCAGCTCGGCCTGCAGGTTCTCCACGCGGGCGGGAACCTCGTCGACGCGGCACTTGAGCGCAGCGGCAGCGGCGTCGACGAGTGCCAGGCGGTCGGCCATGTAGTCGAGGGCACCCTTAGAGGTCACGGCCTCGATACGGCGGACGTTGGAGCCCGTGGAGGACTCGGAAATGATCTTGAACAGACCGATCTCGGCGGTGTTGGCGGCATGGGTGCCACCGCAAAGCTCACGGGAGAACGGCTGGTCCTCGGCGCCCACGGAGACAACGCGGACAACGTCGCCGTACTTCTCGCCAAAGAGGGCGACAGCGCCGGCGGCCTTGGCCTCGTCGATGCCCATGACGCGGGTAACGACCGGCTTGGAAGCGAAGATCTGCTGGTTGACCAGGTCCTCGACAGCCTTGAGCTGCTCGGAGGACAGGGCCTCAAAGTGCGTGAAGTCAAAGCGCAGGTGCTCGGGCGTCACCAGCGAGCCGGCCTGGGAGACATGCTCGCCAAGGACCTGCTTAAGGGCGGCGTCGAGCAGGTGCGTGGCGGTGTGGTTGCGGCGCAGGAGGCCACGGCGCTCGGCGTCGAGCGCGGCGGTCACGGTGGCACTGACGGTAAGCGTACCCTCGGCAACGTGGGCGACGTGGGCATACAGGCCGTTGTGGTTCTTGGTATCGGAAACCGTCAGCGCAACGCCCTCGGCAGAAAGCTCACCGGCGTCGCCCTGCTGGCCGCCCATCTCGGCATAGAACGGGGTGCGGTCGAGCACAACCTCGACATCTTCGCCCGCAGCGGCGGACTCTACAGACTCGCCGTTGCGAACAATGGCGACAACCTTGGCGCCCTCGATGACGTCGTTGTCATAGCCGTCGAACTCGGTCGCGGCAACTTTGTCGGAAAGCTCGACCCACACGTCGTTGAAGCTGCCCCAAGCGTCGCCCTTGGCATTGGCGCGGGCGCGGGCCTTCTGGTCCTCCATGCAGGCGGTAAAGCCGTCCATGTCGACGTCGTGGCCAGCGGTGCCGGCGATCTCGACGGTCAGGTCGATGGGGAAACCAAAGGTGTCGTGCAGCTTAAAGGCAACATCGCCCGGAAGCACGGCGCCCTCGGCAAGCGCTGCCAGGGCCTCGTCCAGATAGACGCGGCCGTTATCGAGCGTCGTGGAGAAGCGCTCCTCCTCGGAGGCGACGATACCCTTGACGAGCGCGACGTTCTTGAGCAGCTCGGGATAGGCCTCGCCCATCTGAGCGTTGACCTCGTCGATGAACTTGGTCAGGAAGGCGCCCTCGATACCCAGCAGGCGACCGTGGAACACGGCGCGGCGGAGCAGGCGGCGAAGGACGTACTCGCGGCCCTCGTTACCGGGGAGGATGCCGTCCGAGATCATGAAGTCGACGGCACGGGAGTGATCGGCGATGATACGCAGCGAGCGGCTGGCACCGGAGTAATCGTCGGCGTCATAGGTCTTGCCGCTGATCTCCTCGCCAAGCTTGATAAGATGCTGCATCAGATCGCCGTCGTAGTTGGCGGTCTTGTGCTGCATGATAGCGGCCATGCGCTCCAGGCCCATGCCCGTATCGAGGTTGCGGTGCGGCAGCTCCGGCATGGAGCCGTCCTCCTGGCGGTCGTACTGGGTAAAGACGAGGTTCCAGAACTCAAGGAAGCGGTCGCAGTCGCAGCCGGGCTTGCAGTCGGGGCTGCCGCAGCCGACCTCCTCGCCCATGTCAAAGTAGATCTCGGAGCACGGACCGCAGGGGCCGGTGGGGCCGGCGGCCCAGAAGTTGTCGTCCTCGCCCAGACGCGAGATGTGATCCTCGGCAACGCCCAGAGAGCGCCACACGTCGTGGGTCTCGTCGTCCTCGGTAAAGACGGTGAAGTACAGGCGGTCGAGCGGCAGCTTGAACTCCTTGGTGATGAGCTCAAAGGCCCAGGCACAAGCCTGCTGCTTGGAGACGCCGCCAAAGGAGAAGTCGCCGAGCATCTCAAAGAAGGACAGGTGACGGCCGTCCTCGCCGATGCAGTCGATGTCGTTGGTGCGAACGCACTTCTGGCAGGAGATAGCGCCGATCTCCTTCATGGTCTTCTTGCCCTGGTAATACTCCTTAAACTGGTTCATGCCGGCGTTGGCAAGCAGCAGCGAAGGATCGTCGGGGACGAGGGACGAAGAAGAATAGAGCTTAAGACCGCGCTCCTCAAAGAAGTTGAGGAACTTAGAGCGAATCTCAGCCGTAGTCATTGACGGGTAGTCAGCACTCATAGAGGGAATCTCCTCGGTTTCACATCGAAACAGTTCAAACGTAACGATATTACCATCCCACCGCGCAAGTGCAAAAAAGAGGGCCGCCAAACAGCGACCCTCCAGCGAAAGTGCACGTTATTTAGTACTGCGCGATCCTTTGAAAAAGGACTGCTGTAGAATTACATATAAGATTCACCCGGAAGGAGCGATCGATGAAAAGCAAACGATTTGTCCTGAATGCACTTCTGGTTGTAGTACTTTTAGCGCTCTTAGCCTTCTCATGCTGGTACGCAAACCAACCATCATTTGGATACGTATTGTATACAGTAATGTCCGGCGATAAGGCTTATTACACTCTGCGCGCAATTGACGTTCTCTTTTTCTATGTAGCTGGCCCCTTATCAATCGCTTTGGTCGCGTTTCTTGTCATTTACAACTTCAAGAAACGTTAATAGAACCTATTTAGAATCCGAATCGTCCATGGAGCCGTCGATGCCGGTTTTGGTGTCGTCATCCGAGTTGGAATCGTCGTCCTTGGCGAAGGGATTCTTGAAAAAGCCCGTAGCATCGGGCTGAAGGCCCGAGAGCTTGATCCAGGGGTTATCGAGCTCGGGCCTGGGCATGGCCTGGGCCTCGGGCGCAGTCTCGTTACCGATGAGCTCGGACTCATAGATGAACGTATCGTCTCCAAGCGCATCGTAGGCGGCAACCGGGTTACCCTCGGCATCGCGATACGGCGTGCCCTTAAACACGGCGCCGTCGTATGCCACAAGCTGACGGCCGGTCTCGTTCTCAAAGTAGTAGACGAAAATGCCCTTGAGGGCCGCGCACAGCGGAATGGCGATAACCATGCCGATGGCGCCCATAAGCGCCGAACCAATAACGAGTGCCGTCAGGCTCATGATGGGATGCACCTGCACCGAGCTCTGCATGACCTTAGGCGAAATGACGTTGTCGGTGACATTTTGTGCCACCATGGTCACGACCAAGGTCCACAAAGCCAGCATCGGGCTGAACATAAAGCCGAGCACCGTAGCAATCGCCGCGCTCACCCAGGGGCCAACAACCGGGACCAAGTGCATAATGCCCGTAAAGATGGCCATGAGTGCCGCGTAGGGATGGCCAATGAGCGTAAAGCCGATAAAGGCCAGGATGCCACCGCAGATGGACGTCACGACCATGCCACGCATATAACCGCCGACCGAGCGCGAAAGAATCGCGACCATAAAGCGGTACGAGGTCTCTTTTTCCTGACCAATGATGGTGCAGACCTCGTGGTGCATGCGGGGATAGTCGCAGGCCAGCCAATAGGCAAGCACCAGACCCAGGAAGATGACGAACAGCTGCGAGGCCGTATTGGTAATGAACGGGAATACACCGCGACCAAGCTCGGCGGCAATCTGAGATACATACTTGGACGCCACGGTAACCAGCGAAGAAAGATTATCGTCCAGATACTCTTTGAGCGGCGTGTTGTTGAGCGTCTTGGCATGCGAGACCATCTCGTTGAGATCACCGCCCGCAACACGAAGCTGCTCAGGCAGGCGGCTCAAGACTTCCATGATCTGACCAAAGAGAATCGGCGACAAGATGCAAACGACGCCGACGAGCACGGCAACGACCACGATCAGCGCGATAAGCGAACCAATGCCACGGTTGACGCCGTGATGCTCGAGCCAGTTAGTAATCGGCGACATCACAAAAGCGATGATGGAACCGACAGCTAGAAACTCGATAACCGGCGCCAAGATACCCATAAGGTTAAAGATGACGGCGGCGATGACAATGCAGCCGACGACGGCCCAAATGCGAAGCGTCAGAATACGGGTATCGCGCAGCGCGCGATCGGTTTGTTGGGGGTGTTCACTCATGAACGAACCATCACTCCGTCGGGGTCGATCTTATCCTGAACCTTCTTAAGGGTACGGCGCAGCAGGCGCGAGACCTGCACCTGTGAGATGCCCAGCTTCTTGGCGATCTCGATCTGGGTCATGCCCTTTACGAAGCGCAGCTCGATAACCTCGCGCTCGCGCGGCGAGAAATCGCGGATGGCCTCCTCAATCACCAGGCGGTCATCGGTAAAGTCGAGCTCGTTGTCGTCGTCGGCGTAACGGTCGAGAATTGAAGGCGCGTCGTCAGAATCGGACGCACCGGGGGCCTCGATGGGCACCGAGGTATAGGCCGAGGACGATTCCATGGCCTCCAGCACCTCGTCAACGGTCACGTCTAGGTACTCAGCGATTTCCTCAACCTTAGGCGAGCGCTGCAGCTCGTTAGTGAGCTTGTCGGTGGCCTGGTTAACCTTGGCAGAGAGCTCCTGTAGGCGACGCGGAACGCGCACACTCCAACCCTTGTCGCGGAAGTGACGCTTGATCTCACCCAAGATGGTGGGCGTGGCAAACGTGGTGAACTCAAGTCCGCGCTCGGGGTCAAAGCGGTCGATAGCCTTGAGCAAACCCAGATAGCCGACCTGCATGAGGTCGTCGAGCGGCTCGCCGCGATTCTTAAATTTGTTGGCAAGAAACCTTACCAGGTTCATATGGGACATGACGAGCTGCTCGCGGGCGTCCGGATCACCGGTCTCTTTGTAGCGACGAAACAGCTCGCGGGTTTTCTCCTTGTCCCAAGCGGTCTTACCGCTCCGGGAACGTTCGGTCATATTAGATATCCGCCTTGAGATCGAGGGAAAGCGTCAGGGGCGCCGCAGTCTTTTCGTAGGAATCGCACACGCTTGCCAGAATGAGCTCGGCATATACGGCGGCCTGGTCATCCTCATCGACAGTCGCCTGGTCGCCAAAGGTGAAGGTCATGCCCACGTGAGACTCGTCGACATCGAATTTGATCGAGATAACGTCAGAATCAACGGCCGTGCAGCCAAAGATGAAGGCCTCCTCGGCAGCCATACGAATGTCCTCGATGCGATCGACGGACATGGAACAGAGCGCGCCGACATTAGCCGCCGTCATGCGCACCAAGCGTGCCAGACGCGGATCCCCGGCAACAGTCAGCGTGATAGAGCAAGTTGCTTCACTACTCATCGCTGGACTCCTCAGAGGTCTCGGCGGGCGTGTAGGTGTAATACCGGGCTGCTTTAGCAGCAGGCTTCTGTGCATCATCGTCACCAGCAGCGGCATCGTCCCCGGCTTCGCCAATCAGGACACGCTCGGTCGGTTGCTCGGCTTCGGCGGCAGCGGAAAGATTATGCTCGGCGTCGACCGCGGGAGCCTTCACCTTGTTAAAGAGTTTCTGAACGGCACCGGCCGCAGAGTCGGTCACACTCGACACAGCATTGCTGGCCTCGGCCATGCTGCCCGTAACCTCGGAAATGTCGCGAACCACGGCTTCGACCTCTACGAGATTGGAGGTAAGGGCGTCGACGGCGGTCTTGCTCGACTTGAGGAGCGGCTCAACCTGCGCCAGCGCGGGGGTGAGCTCATCGACGGCGCCATCGAGCTTTGCTACCACGGGCTGAGCCTCGGCGATGGTGTTGTTAAGGCCGCTCACCGTCTTGTCGAGCGAATCAACGACAGTGCGGGTCTTTCGCAGCGTGAGCGCGAGCTCGATGACAGCCCACACGCCGGCAACGGCGAGCAGCAGCAGGGCGATTTGGATGGGACTCATACAAGCCTCCCGAAGGAATCGAAATACAGACGCTGTTCATGGTACCCCAAAGGGGACCGAACATGCCAAGAGCAGCAACGTGAGACAAAATTACCAGCAGCTACTTCGGTGCATTCCCGCTACGGTCGCGCTCGCTTTGCTCTACACGCCACTCTTCCCAGCCGCGGCCGGCAGGCTGCCAAAACGCGCCGCGCTCCAGCCCCTCGGGCAAATAGCGTTGATCGACCCAGCCTTCGGGATAATCATGCGGATACTTATACACACCGTATTCGTCGCTGCCCGGGCGATGACGATCGCGTAGATAGCTCGGCACCTCGCGCAGCC
The DNA here is from genome assembly GCF_052065125.1 of Collinsella sp. HCP28S3_G2. Classification (NCBI taxonomy): domain Bacteria; kingdom Bacillati; phylum Actinomycetota; class Coriobacteriia; order Coriobacteriales; family Coriobacteriaceae; genus Collinsella; species Collinsella sp. HCP28S3_G2. The sequence continues at coordinate 267,928 of NZ_JBQHUO010000001.1, read as the reverse complement.
CACTTGAATGAATATCGGCCAACGCCGCATCAATCGAGGCCTCACACGCGTTGGATTTTGGCGCCAAGCACACATAGAGTGCAGCCTGAGCCAGGTTAATGCGGCACTCGGGATAACCGATGACCTCGGCAGACTTAAACGCGGCATGCGCCACCAATAGCGCCTGCGGGTCGGCGTTGCCAACATCCTCAGAAGCCTGAATCATAATACGGCGAGCGATAAACTTAGGATCCTCCCCCGCATCGATCATGCGCGCGAGCCAATAGATCGTGGCATCGGGGTCGCTGCCGCGCATAGACTTAATAAACGCGCTGATGATGTCGTAGTGCATGTCGCCGTTTTTGTCATACGAAAAACCACGGCGCGGATTGGCAATCTTTACGTCATCCACGGTAATGGAATAACGCTCCCCCGCCGCCGGCGCTGGCGTTCCCTCGGTATCGGGACGCGTGACGGCAATCTCGCTCGCAAGCTCGAGCGTCGTGAGTGCCGAGCGAGCGTCACCCGCAGCCAGCGCGCAGATGGTCTTAACCGTATCCTCATCGGCCGAGAACTTGCCGTTCAAACCCTGCGGCGCCTCGAGCGCACGCTCGATAAGCGTGGCGATATCCTCGTCCTTTAAATGTTCAAGTTCCACCACGCGACCGCGCGAGAGCAACGCCGAGTTGACCTCGAAGTACGGATTCTCCGTCGTGGCGCCAATCATAATGACGGTACGGTTCTCAACCGCATGCAGCAGGGCATCCTGCTGCGACTTGGAGAAGCGGTGAATCTCGTCGATGAAAAGAATGGTGCGACGGTCGTACGTATTCAGGCGCGTCTTGGCCTCGTCAATCACGCGGCGCAGGTCCTTCACAGTGCCCGTCACGGCGCTGACCTCGACAAACTCGCTCTTGGTATGGTTGGCGATAATGTGGGCCAGCGTCGTCTTGCCCGTACCGGCCGGCCCATACAGAATCACACTCGACAGCACGTCATGCTCAATCGCGGCACGCAACCACGAGCCCTTACCGACGGCCTTTTGCTGGCCCACGTACTCGTCGAGCGAATTGGGCCGCATGCGCACCGCAAGCGGCGCATTCTGAAAGGAACGCTCACGCGTCGAAGCAGAAAAAAGGTCGTCCATAGCCATCCCGTGCATCAATCAAAAACGTTTTCCATGAACAGTATACCGAATATATACGAACTACCGTTCGTTAATATAGGTACGGTGCGGAAACATCAATCCCGGGAACAGCTTGCTCGTGAGCTCGCAGAAATAACCGTCCGTCATGCTCGCAATGTAATCCACGACCGTCTGGTCCTTATCGTCCTGCCATGCATAGGTGCGATCGTAGTAGGAAAGCTGCTGCTCAATGCGAGAAATATGGTGCTTAAAGATATACGAGGACTCGTCGCCTTCGTTTATGTCCCGCAGGCAACGGTCATAGAGCTTTTCGAAGGCCTCGCGCAGCTCCGCTTCGGAGTCGCCTTCTATGCCGCCCTTGCTATAGATCTTCTCGTAGTTCTCGCGCTTGGCCCGGCGGATCTCCTCAAACAGGTCCTCGCTCATCTCGATGCGCGGCTTGCCATAGCTGTGCTCGACGATATCGATAGAGGCATGCGTAAGGATCCAGCTGTTGTATGCACCGCCCAGGTCATCGTCAAAGGCGTCGGGTGACAGCAGGCCCGCCGCAATGGCGTCTTGGCGATCGCGCCCAACGTAGGCAAGGATATCCGAGATGCGAACCACGCAGCCCTCGAGCGTCATGGGGCGCAGGTGCTCAATTGCGCTATAACCCGTGGCAATGCATTCCTCGACGGTTCGGTCGAACTGGTTAAAGGAACCCATGTCCGAAAGCTCAAAAACACGCTGTTCGTACTCGCCGTTGTGGCACAGTACGCCATCGAGCGTCTGGAGCGACACGTTGCGGCCGTACAGCGCGTCGAGCACGCGAACGGATTGTACGTTATGGAAAAAATAACGCCCCGTGCGCTCGTGATAGATATCGTTGAGGAAACGCTCACCGGCATGGCCAAAAGGCGTGTGGCCCAAGTCGTGGCCTAAGCCAATCGCCTCGATCAGATCGCAGTTGAGGCCCAGAGCACGCCCGATATCGCGAGCGATGCGCGAGACAAGCTGCACGTGTAGGCCGCGGCGCGACAGATCGTCGTTGCTGCGAAAACTGAAGACCTGCGTTTTGCCTGCATAACGTGTGTATGCTGGCAGATGAAGAATCTTTTCGATATCGCGCATAAAGGCCGGACGCATAAGCGTGCCCTCGTCTGCGGCCCGATCGACACGGCGGATGGCCTGGTCGTCACCGTATCGATAGGGATTAACGACACCCGAGGCGCGGTCGGCGGCAATGCGCTCGACCAGCTCGGGCGACAACGCCGCGGGAATGCGATCCAGGCGCGCCTTGATGGCGGCTGTCTGTTGATTGATTGCCATGGCATGCTCCTTAAAAAGGGCGCGCAAACGGTTACAGCGTACTACCCACGAACTCGATTATGGCAAATATTGGCACCAAAAACGGCAGCAAAGGCAGCGAGCGCGATTTTACGATGAGACAGGCAGCGGCAAGGGTCAGGAGCGCAACCGCAAACGCGACGACGCCGCCCAGGGGATCGAAGGTGCAAAGGGCAAAGAGCGCCTTGGCATCCCCCATGCCAATGCCGGGGGCATGGCGAAGGCGACGCCAGAGTGACTCAGTAAGCACAAGGGCAAGGTAGACGATGACCGCAAGACCGGCGTGGTCAAGCGCCATGTTAACGCCCTTGTCGAGCCAGACGCCTGCAAACGCCGCCACCGCACACGCGCCGGCAAGCTCATTGGGAAACCGCCGCTCGCGGGCATCAATCGCCGCGCCGGCAAAGATGCAAATCCAAAACGGGATATAGAACATCGAAACCCCTCAACTGAGCGCTCAAACGTAAAACCACCGCAAAGGTTCTATCCCCTTTGTGGTGGTTTTGATGGTGGTTATTTGGCGCCCTGCATGACTTCGTCGAGGGTAACGCTTACGGCGTGCTGCGTCGGCACCCAGTCGACCTTCAAGAACAGCGCTGCCACCGTAATGGGGATATAGCTGAACATAAAGATCGGGAAGGTAAACAGGTTGGTTACCAGACGCCACTTTTGCGCGCAGTGAATATGCTTGTATTCAAAGATAGTCGTGAGCAGCGCCAGGATAAAGAAAGTCTGATACATCATAGCGAAGGTCATAATGAGCGAAGCGGCACACGCCTGCATCTCGACTTCGGTAGCCAAGAAACCGTGCGAAAGGCCGCCCACGATGAGAAACGTCGCATTAGCGAGCATCGAGATCAGAGAGAGCAGCATGCCCGGTGCGATCGTCATAAACATGTCGTAGGCGGCAAAGCGATGATAGCGGAAGGTCGATTTGACCAGGTGCTTACCGTACGTAAAGAACACCTGGTAGAAGCCCTTGGTCCAACGCATACGCTGTTTCCAGGATGCCTTAAACGTCACGGGCTGTTCGTCAAAGAACTCCGCCGGCGCATAGCCAATGCGAATGCCGTGAATGGCACAGAACGTGGTGAACTGAATATCCTCGGTCAGCGTGTGGAACTGCCAGCCGTGCATACCCTCGATAACGCTGGCGGAGATGAGGTAGCCCGAACCCGAAACGGCGCAAGACGTCTTACAGATGTTGCGCGCGTTGTTGAGAAAGCGCGCCTCGCGCAGGTACCACGTGGCATTAGCTGCCGAGATCCACGAGCTGCCAAAGTTCTTGGAATTGCGATAGCTCGTAACAACATGGAAGCCCTGGTCAAAAGCATCGTTCATCTTGGACACGTAATCGCGGGCGATAACGTTATCGGCATCGAAGATAAAGTAGCCTTCAAACGTATCGGGATACTCGTTAAGGATGCGGTCGAAGCCATAGTCCATGACCCAGCTCTTGCCTTTACGGGCCAAGTCATTGCGCTCATAGACGACGGCGCCCGCCTCGCGCGCGAGCTGCGCCGTGTTGTCGGTGCAGGCATCGGCGACCACGAAGACCTCGATAAGCTCGGACGGATAATCTTGGTCCTTAATGGAGCGCACGAGGTTGGCGATCACGGCCTCCTCGTTATGCGCCGCGATAAAGAAGGCATAACGATGGAGCTTCTTGGCCTTGGGAGGCGCGACCTCACCACGAAGAGCACCGATGACAAAGAAGACCACCTGGTACAGAAAACAGACCGTAAGCAGCGTGACGACAATCTGGTTGAAGACCACGATAGGTGTGTTGGTTTGTAAAAAGGCGAGCATGCAGGCTCCCAGGAACGCGTGACGTAAACAACCGTATATCTTACCGCAGGCTTACGGAGTTCAAGAAACCACCTAATACTGGCTAGGCCTCGAGCAGACCGAGCTGAGGGACGATTTCGTTGCCAGCGGCAGTGCGGCCGAGCGAACGCGGGGCCAGATCATCCAGAACCGCCGCAAGATCCCATGGCAGCTCGTCACGGCACTCGATGTGCTCCCCCGTCACGGGATGATCGAACGCCACACGCCAGGAATGCAGGAACTGCCTGGTCAAACCCTGATCGGCACGAGCATCGCACTTGCCATAGAGTGGATCGCCCACGCAGGCGTGGTTGATATGGCGCATGTGAACGCGAATCTGATGCGTGCGGCCGGTAAACAGGTGACACTCGACAAGCGTGTAGCCGTCGTCGAAGCGCGTGGAATCAAAGCGCTCAAGGACCTTAAAGGTCGTGATGGCCTGGCGCGCAAAGGGGTCATCGGAAACCGCCATCTTCACGCGGTCGCGCGTGGAGCGAGCGATACCAGTATTGATAGTGCCCTCGTCCATGGCGATGTGCCCATGAACGAGCGTAATGTAGCGACGGTCGAGCGTGCGCGTACGAATGAGATTTTGAAGCGCACGCTGGGTGTCGTCGTCTTTAGCCGCGAGCATAAGGCCCGAGGTATCGCGATCCAGACGATGCACGATGCCGGGGCGGTCCTCGCCCTGCACGGTACCCAGATGGTCGATGCCGCAGTGATAGACCAGGGCATTCGCAAGGGTGCCGCTCTCATGACCATGCGCAGGATGGCACACCAGGCCGCGCTGCTTGGAGAGCACCATGAGATAGTCGTCCTCATAGCGAATGTCGAGCGGGATGGCCTCGGGGATCACGTCGGTCGGGTCATGCGGCTCGGGCAGGTCGACCGAGATGCGGTCACCGGAGCTTACGGCATACTTTTTAGATAGGCAGGTCTCGCCGTTGACGGCAACGGCGCCTCCCTCGATCAGATGCGCGCAGGCAGAGCGCGTGGGGCAGCCATCGTTGGCGCCCAGATAGGCGTCGAGGCGTTGACCGGCGCAATCGTCGGCAACGAGAATATGGATGTCGGCCATTAGCGCTCATTCCTTTCGCGAATCTTGCGGGCACGCTCCCCACGCTGCTTAGCTTTACGTTTGGCGCGGGCCTCGTCACGGGCGTTGAGCTCGGCGGTCGCATCGACCTCGCGAGCGGCGGGACTCAAGAACATGTATCCGATGAGCGCCAGCACGACACCGGCGGTAATGCCGATATCGGCCACGTTAAAGACGGGGAAATCAATGAAGGTAGTGGCAATAAAATCAGTCACAAAGCCCATGGCCAGGCGATCGATCGCGTTGCCGATGGCGCCGCCCGCAACCATGGCCATACCCACGACCTCTAGGCGAGCGAGCTGAGGAGCACGGAGCAAGTACACGGCAATGGCGGCAATGGCCGCAAGCGCCAGCACGGCAAACGCTATGCCATGGCCCTCGCCCATGCTAAAGGCAGCTCCGATATTGCGGACAAACACAAAATCGATCACGCCGGGGATAGCGGTCATATGCAGGGTGTCGCCCACGGCACGAACCGCAATCTTGGTCAGCTGGTCAACAAGCAACACAAAGAGCGCCACCCCACCAGCAACACCTAACCGCCAACGCAAAGGCGGCGTCATATCCCCAGTACGACCCAAATCAATCCCCTACCCTCAAGGACGTCGAATTCCATTTAACGCAAATAACCATCTTATATTGCCATACGCAGAACGCACGACATATCCACCAATGCGACAAAGGGGCTGTCCCCTTGTCCCTTCACCGGGTAGTCTTTTTGGGACGGGGCTTTTTTAGCTACCCAGTCCAGCGCTTTCGAAGATTAAGTCCTTATTTGAGGTAGGGCAGCTAAAAAAGCCCCGTCCCAAAAAGACTACCCAACGTCTACCTATTGTCCGGCAATGAAAACGTCGCGTATTTGGTAACGACAGCGAAAACCCGTCAGAGCGAGCAAGGTGCCTTGAAGCAAGGCGGCATAGACCTTCTGGTCATGCCGCCGAAGCTGAAAGGCAGATTGCCGCTCTGGCGGGTTTGCAGCGTCAACCTGTTACGCGGTTTGGTAAAACCGCGTAACTACAAGGCATTCGCGCAGCGCTCGCAGATATGCGCGTGACCGTTGTACTCGCCGACGGTGGTGCGATAGTTCCAGCAACGGTCGCAGCACTCGCCCTCGGCGGCCTCAATAGCAACGGAAAGCTCCTCGCCCTGGGTTAGCTCAACATCGGAGACGATGTAGAACTCGGCCAGATCGACGGCCTTGTCGCCGGTCAGCAGCGCATACATCTCGGCGGGAACGACCGCCTTGACGCGGACCTGCTGGCTCTTGGTGAAGGTGCCGGCGGAGCGGGCATCCTCAAGGGCCTTGGTCACAGCGCTACGGAGCTCGAGCGAGGCCTCGAGCACGCCCTCGAACTCATTGGCCTCGTCGACCGTGATGGGCGACTTATACCAATCGAGCAGCGCGGCGTACCTCTGGTGATCGACGCAGCCGGCGGGCGCATAGGCCATGGCCTCGTCGACCGTGTAGGACAGGATCGGCTGCAGGTCGCGCATGAGCATCGAGAAGAGCTCAGCCAGCACGGTCTGGGCGCTGCGGCGCTCGAGCGAGCCGGGCTTGTCGCAGTACAGACGGTCCTTCAAGGCGTCGAGGTACACGTTGGAAAGCTCGGTAACCACAAAGTCGTAGAGCGCACGGTAGGCGCGCGGGAACTCGTAGCTGGCGTAGGCGTCGTCGACCTCGGCCTGGACCTGGGTCAGACGGGCAACCATGAGCTTGTCGAGCGGCAGCAGGTCGGCAAAGGCGACGCCGTCGGTCTCGGGCTCAAACTGACCCTCGAGCTCGGAGAGCAGGAAGCGCAGCGTGTTGCGGAAACGACGGTAGGCATCGGACGTACGAGCAAGGATCTCGTGGTCGATGGAGACGTCGGAGCTGGTATCGACCGAGGCGACCCACAGGCGGATGATATCGGCGCCCATCTCGTCGCAGACCTTGTTGGGGTCGATGACGTTGCCGAGCGACTTGGACATCTTGCGGCCCTGGCCATCGAGCGTGAAGCCCTGCGAGACGACCGCCTTGTACGGAGCGTGGCCGTTGGCACCCACCGAGGTGAGCAACGAGCTCTGGAACCAGCCGCGGTGCTGGTCGGAGCCCTCGAGGTACACATCCGCCGGGTACTCAAGCTCGGGGCGATACTCGCAGACGGCCTTCCAGGAGACGCCGGAATCCCACCACACGTCGAGGATGTCCTTATCGGCCTTGAGGTGATGGCCGCCGCACTTGGGGCAGACGCAAGCCTCGCCCAGGTAGCTCTCGGGAGCGTCGGTGAACCAGGCGTCGGAGCCCTTCTCGTGGAAGAGCTTGATGACGGCGTCGAGCGTGGCGTCGTTCATGACCTTCTCGCCGCAGTCGGCGCAGGTGTAGCTGGGGATAGGCACGCCCCAGTTGCGCTGACGGCTGATGCACCAGTCGGGACGCTGCTCGACCATGGCACCGATGCGGTTGGCCGCGTGGGCCGGATACCACTTGACGTTCTCGCGGATCTCTTTGCCAGCCTGCTCGCGCAAACCGGTCTTGTCCATCGAGACAAACCACTGGTCGGTAGCACGGAAGAGCACCGGGTGCTTGCAGCGCCAGCAGTGCGGATAGCTGTGCGTGATCTTCTTCTCGAGGACCAGGGTGCCGCGCTCGCGCAGGAACTCGATGATGTGCGGATTGGCCTCGTCGGTATCCATACCGCTGAAGGGGCCACCGGTACCAAACTCCTCGCCGGAGTAGAACTTACCGTCGTCATCGACCGGCATGCAGATATCGGTGATGCCCTCCTTGAGGCAGGCGAAGTAGTCGTCGACGCCGTGGCCGGGCGAGTTGTGGACGATACCGGTACCGTCATCGACGCCGACGTAATCGGCCAGCAGTGCCACGCCCTCGACACCGTCAAAGATCGGCTGCTTGTAGTGGATGTGGTGGAAGGTCTCAGCGGGAACCACATAGGGCTTACCGTCGACCATGACCGGGGTGTACTCCCAGCCAAACTCCTCACAGCACTTGGGAGCCAGGTCCTCGAGCATAACCTCGGCACGGCCATCGTGCTCAACGGCAACATAGGCGGCGCCGGGCTTAAGGGAAACGGCCTGGTCGGAGGGGATGGTCCACGGCGTGGTCGTCCAGATGATGAAGTCAACCGGGCCGTCGAAGCTCTCGAGACCGGCAGGCTTAGTGGTCATCTCAAAGCGCACGAAGATGGACGGGCTCGTCTCGTCGGAGTACTCGATCTCGGCCTCGGCCAGCGCGGTGTGGCAGTGCTTGCACCAGTGGACGGGCTTATGACCACGATAGATCATGCCCTTGTCGAACATGGCCTTGAAGACCTCGATGTCGGCGGCGTCATGCTGGTGATAGAGCGTCAGATACGGGTTGTCCCAGTCGCCAAGCACGCCCAGGCGACGGAAGCCGGCCTTCTGCAGCTCGATGTTCTCGACAGCGAACTTATTGCAAAGCTCGCGGATCTTAGCCGTGGAGGTCTGGTTGAACTTCTCGGTGCCGAGCTTCTCCTCGACCTTGTGCTCAATCGGCTGACCGTGGCAGTCCCAACCGGGGACATAGGGAACCTCGTAGCCCTGCATCATCCAGTAACGGTTGATCATGTCCTTAGAGATCTTGTTCATGGCGTGGCCGATGTGGATCGGGCCGTTGGCATACGGAGGGCCGTCGTGCAGCACGAACTTCTTGTGACCCTTGTTCTTCTTTAGAACTTGCTCGTAGACCTTGTTGTCCTGCCAGTCCTTGAGTCGCTTGGGCTCGGACTTGGAAAGACCGGCACGCATGGGAAAACCGGTCTTGGGCAGATTCATCGTCTGCTTGTACTCGTTTGCCACGGTACCCCTTTCTTGTCATGGGCGCGCACGCCCTCTGGGCACCAAAAAAGCGCCCGTCCCTGCAAGCTGGGACGAAGCGCCACAAGACAGGCAGTCTGCCCGTAAAAGCTCTTCGCTTAACCACCCAGCTTAGATGCCCTCGCCCGCGTCGCCGCGCGCTCGCATCCGTTACTCGGCTGGCCTGTATCGACGACCATCTCGGCGATATCTACTAAGACGTGCCTGGGCGGCACGTCCGTTGGGACCGCAGCTCCGGGGTGATTTTCATCGGTCGCATGCACGGGTTCTCAGCGCTCCCCGCTCTCTGTAGCATGCGGACGGCCGACTACTCGTCCCCATCAACGCTTATGCGGAGTATGCTAGCACGTTCCGCGCCGACGAAAAACCCTCAACACTGGTTTTATACGTTCGAAATTTCTCGAGGCTGTGGACCTTCTCTAGGAGCAAAATACCTGAAAGCACTTTATCGGACGAAAGAAGGTTGCTATGCGCACGATCGGAATGAGCGACTATACCGTCGGCGAGGACTGCTTCGACGAGTTGCCCAGCGCGCTGGCCGAATACGGTGCGACCAAGGTCGCAATCATCGGTGGCAAGCGAGCACTGGCTGCAGCACTTCCCGGCATCGAAGCCGCGCTGGCAGGCACCGGCGTCGAGGTTCTGGAGACGCGCGTCTACGGCACCAACAGCACACGCGCCAATATCGCCAAGGTCGTAAACTCCCCCGCCTGCCAGGAAGCCGACGTGCTTATCGCCTGCGGCGGCGGCAAGGCGCTCGACACCGTGAAGACCGCAGCTATCGAGCTCAAGAAGATCGTCTTTACGGTGCCGACGATCTGCTCCAACTGCTCCGCCGCGACCGCCATTGCCGTTGTCTACAACGACGACGGATCGCTCGAGGGCTATTCGTACCCCAACCGCCCCGCGCACATCTTCATCAACCCCAAGATCATCGCCGAGGCACCGGCAGAGTACTTCTGGGCCGGCGTAGGCGATGCCCTGTCCAAGCAGCCCGAGGTCGAGTACGCCACGAGCGCCGGAAATTTGGAGCACACCGCCGGTCTTGGCCTGGCACTCGCCCACACCTGCTCCGAGCCGCTGTTTACCTATGGCGTCCAGGGTCTTGAGGACGTGCGCCAGAATCTGTCGAGCGAGGCCGTCAAGCAGATCGCGCTCGACATCGTGGTCAACACGGGATATGTCTCGAACCTGACCAACCAGAACGATTACTACTACAACTCGAGCGTGGCGCACGCGTTCTACAACGCCACTTGCAGCATTCCGCGTGAGGGCACCTACCTGCACGGCGAGGTCGTAAGCCTGGGCGTGCTCGTGTTGTTCGCCTACACGGGCGACACCGAGAACCTTGAGCGCTATGCCGCCTTTAACAAGCAGATGGGCCTGCCCGTGACGCTTGAGCAGGTCGGGCTTTCCGAGGCCGATATCCCTGCCCTGTGCGAGTACGCGCACGCCACCAACGAGTGGAAGCAGGGTAACCCCGAGCCCTTCACCGACGAGAAGTTCGCCGCCGCCATCAAGGCCGCCAACGCCTACGGCCACACCCTCCTCGCCTAACCTACCAAAAAGGGACAGGTTTATTTTGGCAGGTTTTATCTGGGCAAACGCCATTGAACATCTGTTGAAATTGCTTAGCTTGCCAGTAAAGGGGGCGACCATCTACTCGATGGCCGCCCCCTTTCATTTGCTATTCCAACATGCTCGGGTCAAATTCACTTGCGGGAATCACGCGATACCCGTGGCGCAGGAGCAGGTCGACGAAGACACCGTTGCCCGCGGTGAGCGTGCCGCTAAAGGTGCCATCGTAGACGCGACCTGCACCGCACGAGGGGCTACGGTCCTGTAAGATGCACGCGCTGATCTCTTCCGGCCCGCCCGCCTGCTCGCACATGTCGAGTGCGCGCTCGGCACCCAGGCGAAACTCACGATCGACCGAGGCGCCCTCGCAGGTACGGACTTCGCCGTTCACAATCTCGGACGGCTTGCGCGGCGTGGGCAGGCCGCCAAAAACCTCAGGGCACACGAGGAGCACCTCGGTTCCCGTGCGCTCGCAAGCCTCGACCAGCTCGCGATGGTAATTATCGAGCCCGTTATACTTGCAGCTCTCGCCCATCAAGCAGGCACTTACCACGATCTTCATATACAACTCTTCCCAAGCAAAACGCCCCATTTGAGGTGGACACTCAAATGGGGCGAAAGCACTGCGCAACTAGTATTACTGCTGCTTTGGCATCAGCGGATTCTCACGGGTGAGGAGATTCATAAACTCCTCGCCCGTGATCGTCTCCTTCTTGTACAGATAACGAGCCAGCTCGTGGAGCTTAAACTTGTTCTCCTTCAGGATCTGCAGAGCGCGGTCGTGAGCATCCTCGATCAGCTTGGCGACAATCGCGTCCACGCGCTCGGCCGTACCGGGGGCGCAGGTGAGCGACGTATCCTGGTTAAGGTACGCGTTCTGCACGGTACCGAGCGCCATCATGCCAAACTCATCGGACATACCAAAGCGCGTCACCATGTTACGGGCAAGCTTGGTGGCCTGCTCGATATCGTTGGCGGCGCCGGTCGTCATCTCACCAAAGATGAGCTCCTCGGCAGCACGGCCACCGCAATAGACGGCGAGCTTGTCCAGGATCTCCTGGCGCGTGGTCAGGAAGCGCTCGTCCTCCTCGACCTGCATGGTGTAGCCCAGAGCACCGCTCGTGCGCGGCACGATGGTGATCTTTGTGACCGGCGCAGAGCCCTTCTGGCGTGCGGCAACGATGGCATGACCGATCTCGTGATAAGAAACGACCTGCTTCTCGTGGTCGGACAGCACCGTGGACTTGCGCTGCTGACCGGCGATGACGACCTCCACCGACTCCTCAAAGTCGTCCTGCGTGGCGCGCTTGCGACCCTCGCGGACGGCACGCAGGGCGCCCTCGTTGATAATGTTGGCCAGGTCGGCGCCCGAGGCACCGGGCGTGGCGCGGGCAATCGCGGTCAGATCGATCGGCGGCTGCGTCTTCACGCTCTTGGCGTGCAGCTCAAGAATGTTCTTACGGCCGGTCAGGTCGGGCAGCTCAACGGGAATGCGGCGGTCAAAACGACCGGGGCGCAACAGGGCCGGGTCAAGGCTGTCGGGACGGTTGGTGGCAGCGAGGACGACGATACCCTTGTGGTTATCGAAGCCGTCCATCTCGGTCAGCAGCTGGTTGAGCGTCTGCTCGCGCTCGTCGTTGCCACTAAAGCCGCCGCCGTCGCGCTTCTTGCCGATGGTATCGATCTCATCGATAAAGACGATGCACGGGGCCTTTTCCTTGGCCTGCTTAAACAGATCGCGAACCTTGGCGGCGCCGCGGCCGACGAACATCTCAACAAACTCAGAGCCCGAAATACTAAAGAACGGCACACCCGCCTCGCCGGCCACAGCCTTGGCAAGCAGGGTTTTACCGGTACCCGGAGGGCCGACAAGGAGGGCACCGCGCGGCAGCTTGGCGCCAATCTCCTCGTAGCGCTGCGGCTTCTCCAGAAAGTCGACGACCTCCTTGAGGGACTCCTTGGCCTCTTCCTGGCCAGCGACATCCTTAAAGGTCACGCCCACATCCTTGGAGGCAATCACGCGCGCGCCGGACTTGCCCAGTCCACCGCCGCCAAAACCGCCGCCGCCAAAGTTCATCGACGGGCCGTCATCACCCATGGCCTTCTTCATGCGGCGGTTGAGCCACCAGCCGATCAGGAAGAAAATCGCCATAGGAAGAATGAGGGTGAGCAGGTAGTAAGTCATCAGACCCGAGTTCTTATCGGGAACGACCGACTCAAGCGAGGCGCCAGATTCAAGCACGCGATCGGTAAAGCCCGCATCATTCGGCACACCGGTCGTCTTGTAGGCGATGTTCTCGTCCTCGCCCTTCTTGGTGTAATAAATCGAGTAATCGTCCGTGTTGTACTCGACCTTATCGACGCTCTTCTTGTCGAGCGCTTTGACAAACGTCGAGTAATCGGTCTTCGTAATCTGCTGCGTGTGACCGATGTTGGGGAACAGAACGGTCGAGAGCACGAGGTAGACGACGAAGGCGATGAGCACGTAGAGGATCATATTCCGTCTACGTTTGTTGTCATCCATCTCCATCTGCTTGAACTCCATCTACTGGGGTTGATAATGCTAACTAGAATACCCAACCCGGCCGGCGATAAACCGACACCGGGCACGAAAGGACAGAGATGGCATCACTGGAAGTCGGCAAGGTTCAAATCTATACGGGCGACGGCAAGGGCAAGACGACGGCTGCGCTGGGGCTCGCGCTGCGCGCCACGGGCTATGGACTTAACGTGCTCATGCTTCAGTTTGCCAAGAAGCTGCACTGCGCCGAACATGACGCAGCTCCTCGATTGGGGCTTTGCATCGTACAAGCCGACCGCGACACGCCCGAAGCCTGTGCCGCACAGATCATGGAGCTGGCGCGCGAGCAGATTAGCCAAGTCGACGTGCTGATCTTGGATGAGCTGGGAGAAGCCATGCGACGGGGCTTTGTGACGCGCGAAGATGTCGAAGCGTTGATCGCGATGAAACCAACCACCACGGAGCTCGTGCTCACTGGCCGCGGCTTGCTGCCCCTCGCCGACCTTGCCGACCTCGTAACCGAAATGCGCCCCGTCAAACACTACTTCGACGAAGGCCTCCTAGCCCGCCAAGGCATCGAATACTAATTGATCCAAAGGGGACGGAGGAAAACGAATCATCGACATCACCACGGAAAGCAATGATCCGTTTTCCTCTGTCTCACACGGATCATTAGGCAGTGGCGCGGCCTAGCCAGTTGCCGCTGTGGTGGTAGATGGTGAACATCGTGGCCGTGATGAGCCAGGTTACGGGGTAAACCAGCAGCAGGAGCTCAAGCGACGGATCGAAAGGCATGATCGCAAACACCCAGATCACCCTGAGCACGACGGTGCCGAAAATCGTGAGAATCATGGGCTGCAAGCTCACGCCGGCACCGCGAATGGAGCCCGACGCGTTTTCGATAATCGAGAAAATCGCATAGAACGGCGCAATAAAATGGATGATGGTCGTGGTGTAGGCCGAGATCGAAGCATCGTCGACAAACAGACGCGACAGAGGACCCGAGAACACCAGCAGCACGGCAGACAGGCCACCAATGAGCATAAACGACAGCACGAGCGACGTATGGTAGCCCTTGCGCATGCGCTCGTAGTTGCGCGCGCCAAAGTTCTGTGCCGAGAACGTGGTGATCGACACGCCAAGCGCCTCGGTAACCATCCAGACAATGCCATCTAAGCGGCCCGAAAGACCCCAAGCCGTGGTGACATCGGCACCAAACGAGTTGACCGACACCTGAATCAAGACGTTGGAAATCGAATACGCAGCAGACTGAAAGCCAAGCGGCAGACCACACGAGATCATGCTCTTGCAAATAACAGGATCAATGCCGAGTTTGGACAGTGAAAGCCGCCACGCACCCGGTGCGCGCATCATGCGAATCACGATCATCGTGGCGTTGGAGCAAATGGTCAGCGCCACCGCAATGCCGCAGCCCAGAGCCTCCATATGCAGCACGGCAACGAAGATGATATCCAGCACCACATTAACGAGGCAGCCGGAAGCGATGATCACGGCAGGTCCACGCGTGTCGCCCACGGCGCGCAGCAGTGCCGTTCCCATATTGAGCAGCAGCGCCGCAACCATGGCGGCAAAATAGCAGCGAGCATAGGCCACACCCTCGGCCAATAGTTCATGCGGCGTATTCATAAGCACCAGCATGGGCTCAACGAACACTATGCCCAGAATCGAGACGACGATACCGCCCACCAGAGCGAGCGTCATGGCCGTATGGACCGAACGACTCAGTCGCTCATCATCGTGCTGGCCAAAATACTGACCCGTAATAACAGCACATCCAGCACCCACACCGACGCAAAAACCGATGCAGAGCTCCGTGAGCACCATCGTGGCCTGGATGCCGCCCAACGCGAGCTTGCCGCCAAACTGACCGACGATATAGGTGCCGATAAGTGTGTAGGCCTGCTGAAAAAACGAACTAAAAAAGATGGGAACGCACAGCGAAAGCAACTGCTGCCAAATAACACCCTGTGTTACATCGATAGCCGTAGATTTCTTAGCCACACGCCCTCCCCACCAGCGCACGTCAAACAACAAAACGTCAATTTTATGACCAAAGCCGACACCAGCTTAGCACCGACCGGCGTCAACCGAAACACACGGAATCAGAGCCCGGTGCAAAATATCTGCCTAGTGATACAGTCCCGGCTGGTAGTGATACTCGTTGCTCACGTGCGGACACAACTGCCAAAAAGCGACAGCACTCGCCGCGGCCACGTTGAGCGAATCGACCCCGTGCGCCATCGGAATACGCACAGCCCGGTCACAGCCCGCGATGGTCTTGGCGCCCAGGCCGGCACCCTCGGTACCCATAAAGATCGCCAACCGGTCAATCGCCCGCAACGCGGGATCGTCCAACGGCACCGAATCATCCGTCAATGCCATGGCGGCACACGAAAAGCCGGCATCGTGCAGCGCCGCCAGCCCATCATGCGGCCATACGCGCGCCTCGCTGCCAATGCGCGTCCAGGGCACCTGAAACACCGTGCCCATGCTCACG
Organism: Collinsella sp. HCP28S3_G2; assembly: GCF_052065125.1. Classification (NCBI taxonomy): domain Bacteria; kingdom Bacillati; phylum Actinomycetota; class Coriobacteriia; order Coriobacteriales; family Coriobacteriaceae; genus Collinsella; species Collinsella sp. HCP28S3_G2. Next base: position 252,102 of record NZ_JBQHUO010000001.1, on the reverse strand, counting down.
CGGGCCGAGCGGCGGTACAGCGGGTCACAGCAAGTGGGGCTTACCAAAATGCCATCGACATTCAACGCTGCCGCCGAGCGGAAAATCGCACCCACATTAGTATGGTCGACAATACCCTCGAGCACGCACACGCGCACCGGGCGCTCACCCGCCACCTCGACGACGCCGTCCAAGAACTCATCAACCGGAATCTGACGCGGGCGACGGAACGCCGCGAGCGCACCGCGCGTCACGTTAAAGCCCGTCAACTGCTCCATGAGCTCCATGGAGGCCACGAACACAGGAACCGGACCTGCGCCCTCGCGTACAACCAGACGCTCGAACAGCGGCATCATCTGATCGAGCCAGCGCTCACCCAAAAGAAAGCTCACCGGCTCGTATCCGGCACGCACCGCGCGCTCGATGACCTTGGCGCTCTCGGCGATAAAGATGCCCTTTTGCGGCTCCAGCACGCAGCGCAGCTCGCGCTCCGTCAGTCGCACGTAGGCGTCGAGCCGCTCATCATTAAGGGAATCGATTCGCAGCACCTCAACGGCATCAGTCATAGCAGCCAGCCCGTACCCTTCTTTACAGCACATCTATACCAAACGAGGCGACGCTAAGCGCCGCCCCATGCATTCAATCAACCCGGTGATACCGTTCACGCCAGACGATTTAAGCATCAACACGACGATACGTCACGAACTCATAATCGAGGCCTTCGTCACCCTCGCCCGCGGCAATCGTGGCAACCCCGTCGCGCCGCGCAACTTCCCACGCAGGATCGACATCCAAATTGGGAAAATACGTGTCCACGTCATGGGTGCAATGGTTGTGCGTGACCTCGGCCTCCACGCAGTACGGCAAAAATTGCCGATACACCTCGCCGCCACCGATCACCCACGCAACAGGTTCATCGACCACGGCGGCCAAGGCCTCGTCAACGCTATGCACTACGTCGACGCCCTCGGGGGCAAAGCCCTCGTCGCGGGTGAGCACAATGTTGCGACGGTTCTTAAGCGGACGCCCGCCGGGAAAACTCAGCAGGGTCTTGCGTCCCATAATGACCGGACAACCCTTGGTGCACGCCACAAAATGGCGCATGTCGGCACGGTTGGATACGACCATGTCACCCTCGCACCCAATGCCCCAGTCATCGCACACGGCGACAATGGCAGAAAGCTTACACGTCATGCGCGTCACCTACACCGCAATGGGGATGTTCTTGACCTGCGGACCGTGCTCATAGCCCTCAACGATCAGATCATCAGTCGTAAACGCGTAGAAATCATGCACATCGGGGTTGAGCGTTACCTTGGGCGCGGCAAACTGCGGACGCTCGATAAGCTCGCGGACGATATCGACATGACGGTCGTAAATATGGGCATCGGCGATCACATGCAGCAACTCGCCCGCGATCATATCGACCGACTGCGCGACCATCATCAGCAAAATGGCGTACTGGCACACATTCCAGTTGTTCGCGGCCAAAATGTCCTGGCTGCGCTGGTTGAGAATCATGTTGAGTGTTGGCTTATCGTCCTGCGGGCGCTGCGTAACGTTATAGGTCACGCTGTAGGCGCACGGATACAGGTGCATCTCGGACAGGTCGCTAAACACATACGTGTTGGTCATGATGCGGCGGCTGTACGGCGTGTGCTTAAGGTCGTACAGCACACGGTCCATCTGGTCAAAGTCACCCTCGGCATAATGGCTCTTCTGGCCAATCTGGTACCCATAGGCCTTTCCGATGGAACCGGTCTCGTCGGCCCACTCATCCCAAATATGACTGTTGAGGTCATGCACGTTATTGGACTTCTTTTGATAGATCCATAGAATCTCGTCCATGGCAGATTTGAGGGCCGTACGACGCAGGGTAAGCGCCGGAAACTCCTCACGCAGGTCGTAGCGTGCCGTGACACCAAAGTTTTTAATAGTATAGGCAGGGGTGCCGTCCGCCCACACCGGACGAACCTTTTGGCCCTCGGTAGTGGTGCCATGGTCCAGAATATCGCGGCACATGGCTACAAACTGTTGATCAGCTTTGCTCATTGACCCTCCTGTCAGTCGCCTATAAGCGATTTTTATTGTAGCCCAGGCGCGCAGCATCGAATTGCACACTTGGGGCGGCACACGCAATGCACGGCAGTACGGCGCCGCATTCGCAAATGCTGCACCTTTAGCTTTTTTGACATATGCCAAAAATAGCTTGAGCGGCTCCGCATACGCGCTATCCTATTGTTGACATATGTCAGATTTGGAGAGTGTATGGCAGGAAGACGCGAAAAATTGCGCCGCGTTGGGATCATTCCCGAATATCGCGGCTTTACCCCTGACGGCCTTGCCAGCGGAGACGCCATCGACATGACGGTCGATGAGCTCGAAGTCCTACGGCTTTGCGACCTGGAAGGCCTCAATCAGGAGGCCGTCGCCCAGCAAATGGGCATCGCCCGTGCCACCGTGGCGGCCATCTGCAGCCGCGCGCATCGCAAGGTGGCAAACGCGCTGGTCAACGGGCGAGCACTTAGTATCGAGGGCGGCAATATCGCATACTCCCCTACACCTACGACGACGGCCATATGGCCAGCAAAGGAGGTCGGCACCATGAGGGTGGCAACGACGTACGACAACGGCAACATCTTTATGCACTTTGGCCGCAGCGAGCAGTTCAAAATCTATGACATCCAGGATGGCAAGGTGCTCAACGAGCAGGTCGTAGGCACCGGCGGCACTGGTCACGGCGCCCTAGCGGGTCTGCTCGCCAACGGTGGCGTCGATACGCTCATCTGCGGCGGTATCGGCGGCGGCGCCATCAACGCGCTCACCCAGGCGGGCATCACGGTCTATGCGGGCGCCCAGGGCAGCTGCGACGCCTGCATCGAGGCCCTCATTGCCGGCACGCTCGCGCAGACCGGCGAGGCCACCTGCGACTGCCATGGGCACGACCACGAGCACGCCCACGAGCATGGCGAGGCCTGCGGCTGCCACGGCCACCACGACCATGATGGGCACGAGGGCTGCGGCTGCCACTAGTGGCAAGCACCTCAACGTCAACACGCTTGCGCGCGTGAGAAAACCTGCGAACGAACGGCGAAGGCCGCCTGGAGTACCATCCAGGCGGCCTTCGCCATACTCGACTCAACCAGTCGTTACTTTTTATTACGCATCTGCGCTTCCATCTGGCGCAGCAGGTCCATATCGGACTTGGGACCACCTGTTCCCATGCCACCCAGGCCACCCAGGCCGCCCATGCTGCCCAGGCCCATGGCATCCAGACCGGGAATATTGGGCATGCGCATCTTTTTGCCTTTTTTACCCTTCTTGCCCTTCTTGCCGCCGGCTTGCGCCTGGTTGGCCATCGAGCGCATGCGGCCCATCATCTTGTTCATCTCGCCCCACTGCTTCATAAGGCTATTGACCTCGGTGGGGGTCACGCCGGCACCCTTGGCGATGCGGGCGCGACGCTGGCCGTTGATGATGGAAGGACGCAGGCGCTCCTCCTTGGTCATCGACATGATGATGGCCTCGTTCTTATCGAAGATGCCCTCATCCAGGTTGCCGCCCATCTGGTTGAGCGCGCGCTGGCCGCCGGGAAGCATGCCCAGAATGCCCTTCATACCGCCCATCTTCTTGACGGCCTTCATCTGGTCGAGCATGTCGTTCATGGTAAAGCCCTCGCGCAGCATGCGCTCGGCAGCCTCGAGCTGCTCGGCATCGGCTGCCTCCTGGGCTTTCTCGATAATGCCGACGACATCGCCCATGCCCAAGATGCGCTTGGCCATGCGATCGGGATAGAACGGCTCCAGCGAATCGGGCTTCTCGCCCATGCTCACGAACTTGATGGGCTTGCCGGTCACCTGGCGCACCGAAAGCGCGCCGCCGCCACGGGCATCGCCGTCGAGCTTGGAGATGATCACGCCGTCAAAGTCGGTGCGCTCGGCGAAGGTCGAGACAACGTTGACGATATCCTGGCCGGTCATGGCATCGACGACCATCAGCACCTGATCGGGCTTGACGGCCTTCTTGATGTCCACGGCCTCCTGCATCATCTGCTCGTCGATCTGCAGACGACCGGCGGTATCGACGATGACCACATCGCGCAGGTGGTCGACGGCCTCCTGGATGGCGCCCTTGGCAATATCGACCGGGTGCTCGCCGTCACCGCGGAAGACCGGCACGCCGATCTCTCCACCAAGCGTGGCCAGCTGGTCGGCAGCGGCGGGACGGTAGACGTCGCACGCGGCGAGCAGCGGCGAGCGGCCCTGCTTCTTGAGCAGGTATGCCAGCTTTACAGCCGCCGTGGTCTTACCGGAGCCCTGCAGGCCCACGAGCATAATGACGTTGGGAATGCGGTTGCTAAAGACGAGCTTGCTCTCGGTGGAGCCGAGCATCTCGGTGAGCTCGTCGAGCACGATCTTGACGACGTTTTGCGCCGGCGTCAGCGATTCCATGACCTCGGCGGTCATGCAGCGCTCCTTGGTCTTGGCGACAAACTCCTTGACGACCTTAAAGTTGACGTCGGCCTCGAGCAGCGCCATGCGAATGTCGCGCATGGCCGAGGTGATATCGGCCTCGGTCAGCTTGCCCTTGCCGCGCAGGCGGTCAAATGTGTCGTTGAGGCGATCGCTCAGAGAATCAAACACTGGTCACTCCTTAGTTGGACTCGCCCACCAGGGCGCGGCAGAAATCTTTGGCATTAAACTCCTGCAGGTCATCGACCTGCTCACCCACGCCCACGCGCAGGATCGGGAGCTTGAGCTTCTCGGCCACGGCCATGGCGATACCGCCCTTTGCCGTGCCGTCGAGCTTAGTCATGATAATACCGTCCAGACCCAGCGCCTCATTAAACTCGAGCGCCTGGTTCAGGCCGTTTTGGCCCGTCGCGGCATCGATCACGAGGACGACCGAGACGGGCATGGGGCCGGCGGCCATATTGGCGGCGCGCTTACGCGTCACGTTGACCACCTTGGCAAGCTCGCGCATGAGCTCGGGGCTCGTGTGCAGACGACCGGCGGTGTCGATGAGCACCAGGTCGCTGCCACGCTTATCGGCCTCGTCGAGCACGTCGTAGCAAACACTTGCCGGGTCTGAGCCGCGGTCGCGCTTTATGACGGGGACGCCGGCGCGCTGGCCCCACACATCGAGCTGTTCGATGGCGGCAGCGCGGAAGGTATCGGCCGAGCCGATCACGACGTTCTTGCCACGGGCAGCCATGGCGCTCGCGATCTTGCCGACCGTAGTGGTCTTGCCGGCACCGTTGATGCCCACAAACAGCACGCAGCTCGGCGTGTCGGCGAACGGATCGCGCTCGACGGGTACAAAATGCTGCTCGAGCTGCTCGGCCAGGGCCCGACGTAGTTGCGGGGCGGTCTTGAGGTTCTTCTTGGCCGCGGCATCACGCAGGTCGTCGGAGACCTGGATGGCGACCTCGGCACCCATGTCACCCATGACGAGGGTGTCCTCTAGGTCCTCCCAAAAATCCTCGTCGACCTCGCCGCCAAAGTAAAAGACCTCGTTGAGGGCCTCGCGGCTGCGCTCAAGTCCGCGCGAGAGAGCATCGAAGAATCCCATTATGCATTCACGACCTTTCCGGTTTCGCGATCGAGTTTTTGCGAGACGACGCGACTGACGCCGTCAGCTTGCATCGAGACGCCGTAGAGGACGTCAGCGTCCTCCATAGTACGGCGCTGATGCGAGATAACCAAGAGCTGCGTATCGGAACGCAGCACGTCAAGCGCGCCAATGAGCTTGGACAGGTTGGCGTCATCGAGCGCCGCCTCGACCTCGTCCAGCACATAGAACGGCACCGTACGCGTGCGATACACGGCAAAGAGCAGGGCGAGCGCCGTCAGGCTCTTCTCGCCGCCCGACATGAGCATCATCTTGGTGATACGCTTGCCGCGCGGCTGCGCCACGACCTCGATGCCCGTCTCGGCCGGGTGCTCGGGGTCGGTCATCTCCAGATGTGCCTGGCCACCCGGGAACAGCATGGCGAAGATCTCGCGGAAGTTCGCATCGACCTTCTCGAAGGTCACCAGGAAGGCTTTACGCATCTTGCGGTCGATGGCCACGGTAATCTTGGAGAGCGCCTTGCGCGCGCTCTCCAGATCGGCCAGCTGCTCCTCGATGTAATCGGCGCGGCGCTTGAGCTGCTCGTACTCCTCCATGGCAACCTGGTTCACAGGGCCCAGGTTGTTGATCTGGCGCACGAGCTGGTTGAGCTCGCGCTCGGCGGCGTCGCGATCGGTGGGAGCAGGAAGCATGAGCGCTTCCTCGAGCACGGTGGTGCCATCGGCGGTAATAGCCTTGATGGCCGCCTCTACCTGCACCTCGAGCTTGCCGCGCGCGACCTTGAACTCGTTTTGTGTCGCCGTGGCGGCATCGACCCGCTCCTTGGCGCGGGAGACCTCGGCCTTGGCATCCTCGATGGTTTTCTTGAGCGAAGCCGAGTCTGCCTCCTCGAGTGAGGCCTGGTCACGCAGGCGCGCGGCCCAATCAGATGCACGCTCCAGCAGGGCCGAATAGCGCTCGTGCATGGGATCGACACGCAGGCGCAGCAGCTCGAGCGAGCGCGAAGCCTGACGTGTTCCGCGGATACGGCGGTCAATGCCCTCCAGGCGATGCTCCAGATCGGGCACGCGGCCCTTCAGCGAACGCAGGCGCTCGCTCGTCTGGGCCAGGCGTACCTTGGCATCGGCGAGCTTACCGGCTGCCTCGGAATCGTCACGGCGCACGCGATCGAGCTCGTCGTTGGCTTCGGCAATCTGGAGACCCAGGTCGCTTGCCTGCGCACGGGCCTCGTCGCGCGAACGGGTGAGCTCGTCAACGCGCGGGCGCGCGGCGCGAACGGCCTCCGCCGCCTGCTCGCGGCGCCTGGAGATGCGCGCACGCTCGACCTCGGCGTTGTTGGCGCTTTGCTCCAGGCGGCCAATCTCGGAGAGCAGCGAGCGACGCTCGCCCTCAAGACGGGCGATCTCGCCGGCGGCATCACCCTCGGCGGCACGCGCCTCCTCGACGGCCGCATTGGCCTCGATAACCTGGTTCGACACATGCTCAAAAACGGCAGCCAAATCGGGCTCCAGGCCTTCGAGCTCGCGAATGCGGCGCTTCCGCTCCAGGGCACCCGAGGCCTCGCCGGCATCGAGCCCCACGCGCACCAGGCCACCAAAGCTCACGCGAGCGCCATCGGGCGTCACATAGGTCACACCGTCAACGACTGGCGCCGCCAGCGCACAAGGCAAGTCATCGACCACGTAATAGCCGCCGAGCAGCGCCTCGACAATCGGGCCATAACCGGCACGCACGGACAGGCGATCAACCAGACGCGAACCGGCAGCGCCCTCGGCAGCAGCAGAGCCGCTCACACCACGCGCCACCAGCAGTGCCTCGCCCGAGGCCTTCTTTTGGTCCAAAGCCGCACGACCGGCACGCTCAAGCGTGGCGGCGTCATCAAACAACAGGGCATCGATATCGCCGGCAAGCAGCTGCTCGACCAGGCCCTCAAGCTCACGCGGCGCCTCGAGCACGTCGCCCAGACGGCCCGTTACGTCATCGCCCAATGCCCCTACCAGACGGCTCACCAACGGCGAGCTATCGGCCATACGGGCATCGAGCTTCTTTTGGCTCGCAAGCTCAGAGCGCACCTCGGACAGCTTGTTGCGCGACTCGCTCTCACGGGCGCGCAAGTCCTTCAACGCCGCACGGGCGACCTCGGTGGCCTGGCGCGCATCGGCCTGGGCTTGGCGAGCCTGATCGAGCGCGCCGTCGAGCTCCTCGGCACGGTCGCGACGACTCTCGAGCGAGGCCGTGACCTCCTCGAGCTGCTCGTCAATCTGCTCCAGGCGCGAGGCGTACATGTTGTCCTCGACCTCGGCATTGCTCAGCGAGTCTTTCACCTTGGCAAGCTCGAGCGCAGCCTTGTCGGCCACGCGCTGCACATCGCGTTGCTCGCGCGTAAGCTGCGAAATCTGATTGTCGAGCGCAACACGGCGCTCGTGGAGCTCGGCGGCGGCAGGGCCGGCGGCGTCAACGTCGTCCTGGGCCTGCATGTGCGCACCGGTCACTTCCTCTAGCTGGGCACGTGCATCCTCGAGCTCCTCGACCACGCGACGACGCTGATGCTCGGAGCTCGAAATCTGGCCGCGCATATCGGACAGGCGCGACACCATATTGTGGCCCTTTTCCTCGAGCAGGCGCATATCGGAGTTAATACGGCCGACCACATCTTGCATATGACGGCGCTGCTCGCCCAAGTCACCCACAAACAGGCCCTTTTCCTCGAGCATCACCTGGAGCTTCTCGAGCTCGCGCTCCTTTTCGCCCAAGCGGTACTGCGCAAGCTCCAGCTCGGCGGCACCCTCTTTGGAACGGCTCTCCAGATCGTTCCACTGCGACTGCAGCGAACGAAGCTCGTCAACGGCCAGCATCTGCGTAAGCTCGTTCGCGCGCGAGGACAGCTCTTTGTACTTGCGCGCGCGATCGACCTGACGCTCCAACGGTCGCAGCTGACGGGCAATCTCCTTATTGATGTCGCGGGCACGAGTAAGGTGCTCGTCCATCGACTTAATCTTTTTGAGCGCACGCTCCTTACGGCGCTTGTGCTTGGAAATGCCGGCAGCCTCCTCGATAAGGACGCGGCGCTCCTCGGGACGGCTCTGCAAAATGGCATCGAGCTTGCCCTGGCTGATAATGGAATGCGTATCCTTACCCAAGCCCGAATCGTGCAAAATGTCCTGGATATCCATCAGGCGGCACGGACTCGAGTTGATGAGGTATTCGCTCTCGCCCGAACGATACATGCGGCGGGTGATGGCAACCTCATCAAAGTCGACAGGCAGCACATGGTCCGAGTTATCGAGCACCAGCGTGACCTCGGCAACGCCCACCGGCTTGCGCGCCGACGAGCCCGAGAAGATGACGTCCTCCATGGCCTGGCCGCGCAGCTGCTTGGCGCTCTGCTCACCCAGTACCCACAGAATCGAATCGGAGATATTCGATTTTCCCGAGCCGTTAGGACCGACGATGACGGTCAGGCCCGGCTCAAACGTCATATGGGCACGGTCGGCAAACGACTTGAACCCTTTGAGCGTAAGGGACTTGAGATACACGGTTCCTCGCTTAAACGGGCTTCTTGTTGAGAATCACACCGTTGGTGGTGTAACCCATGCGGTCGAGCGCCTCGAGTGCAGCGGCTCCCTCGGCCTCTTTCTTAGAGGCGCCGGTGCCGCGGCCCTGACGGATACCGTCGACAAGCACCACGGCGGTAAAGGTGGGCGCATGTGCCGGGCCCTCGGAGCCTACCAGCTTGTATGCCGGGGGCTCGTGACCGTCTGCCTGCACGCACTCCTGCAAGAACGACTTGGGGTTCGCGGGGTGCTCGGCACGCTCGGAGGCCAAATGGGGCTTAAGCGTGCGATGGATGAACTCCGCCGCCGCATCCCAGCCAGCATCGAGGTACAACGCACCCACGAGCGACTCATAGACGTTCTCGAGCGCCGAGTTAAGGCCGCGCGCGCCGGTACCGGTCTCGGAGGCGCCAAAGATGATGATGTCGTCGATGCCCAGCTCGTGCGAAACCTCGGACAGCGTGGCACCCGAAACAAGCGATACTTTCAGACGCGTGAGCTTGCCTTCATCGAACTCGGGATAAGACTCAAAGAGCGAACGGGCAACCACGGCGCCCAGAATGGAGTCACCCAAAAACTCAAGCCGCTCATAGCTGGCAGAGACCGGCTGCCCCTCTACTGCCGAGGGGTGGGTGAGCGCCGCGCGTAGCAGCACCTTGTTATTAAACTCATGGCCCAGGATTTCCTGAGCGCGCGTGAGTCGTTGAGATAAAGCCAAGACCTAGGCCTCCCTGGCGTTTTCGATAGCGTCGACGGCGTCGGCAACGGAGGTGAGCGACAACAGGGTCTCGTCATCGATCTCGAGGTCAAACTCGTCCTCGATGGCCGTCACCAGCTGCAGGCGCTCGAGCGAATTGGCATCGAGGTCGTCAAAAGTTGTCTCATCACTGATCTCGGCAACGTCGACGCCCAGCACGTCGGCAGCGACCTCGGCGATCTTGTCAAAGATTTCGGAGCGATCCATAGCGCATCCTCTCATACGTCGTGGAATACAATGTGTCGCGCGGGCGGAAGCCGCATTGCAGCACGGCTCCGATTCTACCCCACGATGCATAGCTTGAGCCACGTAACGGAGCTCTTGCTAAACGATACCTTCCATGGAATTGGCAATGCTTTCGATAAGCCCGGCTCGAACGGCCTGAGCCGCGGCGAGTGTACCGTTCTTAACGGCTTCGGCCGACGTGGCGCCATGGCCAATCAAAACGACGCCGCGAAGGCCCAGCAGGATCGCGCCGCCCTTGGCATCGCCCGAGAGCTTGGCTTTCATCTGGCGCATCTGCTTTTTGATGAGCAGCGCGGCGATCTTGGTACCGAGCGAAGACATAAAGGCGCCCTTGAGCTCTTGCAGCAAAAACTTGGCAGCGCCCTCGGTTGCCTTGAGCGCAATATTGCCCGACATGCCGTCGGCGACCACAACGTCAAAATTGCCCGACGTAAGATCGGTGCCCTCGCAGTTGCCCACAAAACCGGGGACCGCGGCTTTCATAGCCGGGAAGCACGCCTTGGTAAAGTTAGAACCCTTCTCGTCCTCGGTGCCGTTGCCAAGCAGGCCCACACGCGGATGTTCGATGCCCAAGACCACGCGGGCATAGGCTGCACCCATCTGGGCAAAGCGAACCATGTCGTCGACCTCGACATCGGGGTTGGCCCCCATGTCACACAGTACCGTAAGGCCACCGGCGCGGTTGGGCAGCGCATTGGTGAGGCATGGGCGCACCGGCTGCTTCTTACCCTCTACCAAATATCTAAACGGCGTCACGTAGGCGGTGGCGGCAGCCGTCATGGCGCCGGTCGACCCCGCGGAGAAAAACGCGTCCGCGTTGCCCTTCTTAATAGCACGGCAGGCAAGCACGATCGAAGACTTACGCTTGGTCATCACGGCGCGGATGGGATCGTCGTCCATGGCGATGACATCGGGGGCCTCCAGAGCCTCCACGCGCGCGTGCGCCGCGGCAAAGGGGTTGACGATATCGGCGGGGCCAACAGCAATGACCTCGATATCGGGATCGGCGGCAAGTGCGGCCTCAATACCGTCGAGAACAACTTGGGGCTTCTCGTCTCCGCCCACAACGTCTACACAAACGCGAACGTTACTCATTTCAAGTGCTCCTTATACAAAAATGGCCGACTCATTGAGCCGGCCATTGTGGTTCCAGTTGGAACGGCATCGTATCCAGAGTATATAGTTACTCGGTAACGATAACCTCGCGGTCCTTGTAGAAACCGCAGCTGGGGCACACGTGATGCGGGAGCTTGACAGCGCCGCAACGGGGGCACGTGGACTGAGCCGCAGCCGAGATCTTCATGTTGGCGGAACGACGGGTATGGGTACGGATACGACCCTGCTTTTGTTTAGGTACGGGCATAGTGACCTTCCTTATGAACTATCCAGTGTGGCGATTACGCGCAAGTAGCGATACTACCACATTTTTACTCATCAAGATTGAGATTCTTCAATGCTGCAAATGGATTTTCCGTGGCAGCGGCCCATTCGGCCTCGGCCTGGGCGGCGCAATCGCATTGCTCGACGTTGAGATTGATGCCGCAGGTGGGGCACAGGCCGCGGCAATCGGGCTTGCAGAGCACCACAAACGGCGTGTCCATGACAACGGCGTCGTTAATGGGCTCCCCCAGATCGACAATGCGGTCCTCGCCCAAAAGCTCGTAACCGTCCTCGTAGGCCTCGGGATCCTCGGGCTCCTCAAAGAGATAGAACTCCTCGATCTCGCCGGCGATATCAAACGAGGCGAGCTCAAGGCAGCGGTCGCATTCGCCGGTGACGTGCGCTCGAACCATGCCGGAGAGCAGAACACCGGTGCCCGCATTGGTAAAAACCACGTCGTAAGCAATGCCGTCCTGCAGCTGGTACTCCTTCTCGCCCACCGTGTAGGTGGCAACATCGACCTTGCCGGTCAGCGGATACGAGTCTCCGGGAAACTCGAGCTGCTCGGAAAGATCGACGGTAACGCTCGGGAACTCAGCCATTACCACTGACCGTTCTGCTGGGCGGCACCCTCGTTGAGCTGCTGACGGCAACGGGTAACGGTGCCGGTCAGGCTCTTGAGGTTCTCCTCGAGGTGCGTAAAGACCTGCTCGGCATAATCCTCGGCCGCATAGCGCGTCTCGCGCTCGTACTGCTGGGCACGATCAAGGATATCGTCGGCCTGCTGCTGCGCCAAGCGGACGATCTCCTGCTCACCGGCAATGGTGAGTGCCTGCTGCTGAGCATCGGCAATGATGGAATCGGCCTGAGCGGCGGCGGAAGCCATAAGCTCGTCGCGCTCCTTGAGGATGCGACGGGACTTCTGCCACTCCTCGGGATAGCTCATACGGATCTCGTCAAGGATGTTAAAGAAGACGTCGGCATCGATAACCTTCATCTGGGCATTCTTGCCGAACGGCGTCTTAGCCTCTTCGATGAGCCCCTCGAGCTCCTCGACAAGGCTCACGATCCTGTCGCCAGGAAAATTCTCGCCCGGCATCCGGTCTCCTTTCATAGGTAACATGTCATCGTGTTAGTTTACCACATGCCATCAGGCAATATGAAACGTCACGAAAAGCGATGTTTAAGCGCTTCGACCACATTGGGCGGCACAAACGTCGACACATCGCTTCCGAGCGATGCGATCTGACGAACCACCGAGCTCGAGATATAGCCGTACTGCGGCGCACTCATGACAAAAATGGACTCAAGCTCGTTGTCCAGGCGATAGTTGAGGTCCGCCTGCTGCAGCTCGTACTCAAAGTCGGTCATGGCGCGCAGGCCCTTGACCACAGCGCCCGCACCCTGCTCACGGGCAAAATCGACCAACAGGCCGGTAAAGGGCAGTACCTCGACACCGTCAATATCGCCCAGGGCCTCGCGGGCCAACGCCACGCGCTCATCGAGCATAAAGGTGGTGCCCACGCCGTTTTTGCCCTGCGACTCCGCCACGGCGACAATCACGCTGGGAAAAATGCGGCGGGCGCGGCGGATTACATCGATGTGACCAAACGTGATGGGGTCAAACGTACCCGGAACGATCACGCGGTTGATAGTGTCATTCATGGGTATCCTCCAAAGGCACGTCCTCGTCAATATCGCTGTCATTAGCATGGTCGCACTCGTCCGCGGCCACCCAGCGCAGCAAGTCAACCGAGGTAATGCCGTAGCGTTTCTCTCGCACGGTCTCAAAACCAGCCGGATGAGCGCCCGCGTCGCTTGCGGCATGCTCAAACAGGGCAAAGGCCCCTGGTGCCAGCAAGCCCTGCTGGGCAAGATTGCGCAGCAGCTCCTCGACCGGCTCGGCACCAAAGGCATAGGGTGGATCGAGCAGGACCAGATCAAAGGGGCCGCCCGGAACACGGCCGCGCGAGGCGCTCGCCAACACATCGCCGGTAACGACGCGCCAACGCGAGCGGTCGCGACACAGCGACTCGATATTCTTAGTGATCAGTCGGGCGGCATTGCGATCGATCTCGAACGTGATGAGCGTGCGAGCGCCGCGCGAGAGCATCTCGATTCCCAGGGCACCGGAGCCGCCAAAGGCATCCAGCACGCGGACCTCCTCCAGATCGAAATCGAATGCCGACATGACCATGGACGCACATGCCTCGCGCACGCGGTCGGTCGTGGGACGGGTGACATCGCGCCCACGCGGCTCTTCGATCTTGCGGCCGCGCCATTCACCGCCGATGATTCTCATCCTCCGCTGACCTCCTTGAAGATATGTCGATAACGCGTGGCGACCGCATCGCGCAAGGGACGCGTCGCCACGGAGTCAAGGTTGCAAGCATACCGCAAGAGCTCGACCGCGTCCAAATGGGCCCATTCGATAAGATCCTCGTCGGCGTCCAGGTCCACAAAACGCAGGGTCACACCGCCATGTTGGCGATAACCCAAGATTTCGCCCTCGTGGCGCAAACGCAAGTCCATCTGCGCAAGTGCAAAACCGTCAGAGGTCTTTTCGAGCGCCCGCAGGCGGTCTTGCGCAGCAGACACACCGCCATTGCCCTTGGAATGCGTCATGACCAGGCACGTGCCCGACACGCTGCCGCGGCCCACGCGGCCTCTAAGCTGATGCAGGGCCGCCAAGCCAAAGCGCTCGCCGTTCTCGATAACCATGACGGTGGCGTTGGGCACGTCGACGCCCACCTCGACCACCGTAGTCGAGACGAGCACGTCGATCTCGCCGCGCTTAAAGGCGTCGATCACGCGGTCCTTCTCCCCCGCCGGCATGCGGCCGTGAAGACGCTCGACGGAAAGCCCCGGCAATGCCAGACGCAGGCGGTCGAGCTCGGTCGCGGTGTCGTGTAACGGCACGGGCACCGTCACACGACCTTCATCGTCGCGAGCAATGCCGGGAACGTCTTCCAAATCGTCCGCGGAGTCACTCGGCTCCACAAGCGGGCAGATAACGTAAGCCTGCTGTCCTTGAGCATGCGCCTCGCGTATGGCACCGTAAGCCAGGTCGCGGCTCGACTCGGTGAGCACGCGCGTCGAGACGCCGGCCCCGGGAACGGGGCGATGACGAATGATGGACGTGTCCAGGTCGCCATAGACCGAGAGCGCCAGTGTGCGCGGAATAGGCGTGGCCGTCATAACGAGCAAGTCCGCACCTGGGCCTTTGGCACGCAGGGCATTGCGCTGCCCCACGCCAAACCGGTGCTGCTCGTCGATAACGACGAGTGAAAGATGTTTAAACGTTACGTTATCCGAAAGGACCGCATGGGTACCAAAGAGCACATCGAGCTCACCAGACTGCAGCTGTGCATGGATGCGCTCGCGCTCGGCGGCCGGGGTAGCACCCGTCAGGAGCGCCCAGGACATACCGGCCTGCGAGAGCAAAGGGCCGGTCTTATCGGCATATTGACGCGCCAGCACGCCCGTGGGTGCCATGACGCAGGACTGGGTACCCGAATCGGCCGCGACTGCCAGCGCGCAGGCGGCGACGGCGGTCTTGCCGGTACCGACATCGCCCAGCAGCAAGCGGTTCATCACGTGGTCGCCATCGCACATGTCATGCAGGATGTCTTGGAACGCGGCCTCCTGCTCGTCGCTCAGCGAAAACGGCAGGGCCCGCCTAAGCGCCGTCAAATGACCACCCGCGGTATGGGTGTAGGGAACCACCTCGACCATACCGCCGTCGTTGCGCAGACGAAGCGCCAGCTGAAGATAGAGGCATTCCTCATAGGCAAGCCGTGCGCGCGCGATATCGCGCTCGGCCATACTCGAGGGAAAGTGAATCGAACGCAGCGCACGGGCGCTGCTCATAAGGCGTCGCTTGGCGCGCAGGGGCGCGGGAATCGGGTCGAAAGGATTGCCGACAATCTCGAGCGCGCCGCTCACGATACGGCGCATCCAAGCCTGGCTCACACCGTCGCTCACATAGTGAACCGGAAGGATGGTGCCCGCGGCACGCCCGTCCTCGAGCCTTTCGAAATGCGGCGAGGCCATCTGCTTAAAGCCATAGGCAAATTCGACCTTACCCATCACGGCCAGGCGGTCGCCCTGCTTGAGCTGCTGGGCAATCCAGGGCTGGCGGAAAAAAGCGACTTGCAGCACGCCCGTCTCGTCCACAAGCGAGACCTCGGTAACCTGCATACGCGGGCGGGGCTGCTTTTGAACGATACGATCGACCGTGGCGACGATCGTGCACACCGTACCGATAGGCGCCATCTCGATGGACCAGGAGCGTGTAAAGTCCAGATATCGATGAGGGATATGGAGAAGGAGGTCCCCCACCGTCCTAATTCCCAGACGGCGAAGGGCCTCCTCACGTTTACCCGAAACATATTTGAGTCGCGCGATATCCTCGTCGAGCGCATTGCTCTGGGCAAAGCGCTCCGAGACGCGCGGCACGGAGCACAGCTCGGACATGGGCAGATGCCTACTCGATCGAGAAGATCACGGGATAGAGCGGCTGCTCGCCACGATGGGCGTCAATCTCCAGGTCGGGCTGAGCCTCCTCGATGGCGTCGACGATCTCCTGGAAGGCCTCATCGGACAGCTCCTCGCCGGCCAGAATCGTCAGCGCGTCACCCTCCTCTTCCTCCTGCATGCGGTTGATGCAGTCGAGCGTGACCTGCTTCACATCGGAGCCGACCACGTCGATGGAGCCGGCAATGATACCCATGACGTCACCGGAGTGAATCGGCGAGCCGTCAGAGGCGCTGGAATCGCGCACGGCACGGGTGACCTCGCCATCGCGAACCTCGCTGATGGCATCGACCATGGCGGCGACGGCGTCCTCGAGCTCGGAATCGGGCAGCACCGCGAACAGAGCGGAGAACGCCTGCGGAACGGTCTTGGTGGGAACCACGGCGACCTTTTTGTCGGCGCAGGCAGAAGCGGCAGCCTCGGCAGCCATACGGATATTGCCGTTATTGGGCAGGATGATGACCGAAGTCGCGTTGACCTGGTCCACCGCGCCCAGCAGGTCGGCGGTCGAGGGGTTCATGGTCTGGCCACCCGAAACGACTACGTCGACGCCGAGGGACTTGAGGATGTCGGCCTCACCGGAACCGGCGGCAACGGCGACAAAACCCAGGGCCTTGGCGGGCTCGGCGGCCTTTTCCTGGTCCTCGTGGATCTTGGCGGTACGGTCGTGGGCCTCCATCTCCATGTTGTGGATAAAGACCTCGTAGATCTGGCCAAGCTGCAGCATGTGCTCGAGCACCAGGTTGGGGGTGTTGGAGTGCACGTGGATCTTGTAGTCGGGGTAGGCGCCCACGAGCAGCTCGCAGTCGCCCATGGAACCCAGGAACTTAAGGCACTCGTCCTCGTCAAACGGGGCGTCGGCCTTAAAGAGGAACTCATTGCAGTAGCGGAACTCCGAGCCCTCCCAGTCGTCGTTGGCCTCGATCTCGACGCGACCGAGGGCCGCATCGCGGGCAGAGCCAGCGGAATCAAACGTGGTGGAGAAATCCTCGACAACGGTGCTGCGGCCCAGAGCAGCGGCAACAAAGTTTTCCAGGAAGATGGCAAAGCCAAAGGCGCCGGAGTCGACCACGCCGTTCTCCTTCAGAACGGGCAGCAGGTCGGGCGTGCGAGCCACAGACTGGTAGGCCTCGACGACGATGGCGTCGAGCGCGTCCTCGGCCGAGAACTTCTTCTTCTCGCACTCGTCGGCCTTGGTCGAGACGTCGCGCAGGACCGTAAGAATCGTGCCCTCGATGGGCTTGCGGACGGCCTGGAAGGCGACCTTGACGGCGCGACGGAAAGCATGCGCGATGTCGGCAGACGTGATGGGCTCATCGGCAGAGACGAGGCCCTCGGCCACGCCGCGCAGGATCTGCGAGGTGATAACGCCGGAGTTGCCGCGGGCGCCCATGAGGGAGCCGTGGGTGATGGCGCCGGCGATGGCCTCCATATCGGCATCGGCGGGAAGGGCGGAAAGCTCCTTGGTCACCGAGGCGAGCGTGAGCGACATGTTGGTGCCGGTGTCGCCGTCGGGCACGGGAAAGACGTTGAGTTTATTGATCTCCTCGGCCTTGTCGGAAACGGCAGCCGCAGCGATCGGAAAACAGGTGCGAATGGTCTTTACAATCATGAGTATTTGAATCTCCGTTTTCGGATGCTAGTTCAGACGGCTCTTGAGCGCGTCGATGTGAATGCCGATCTTAAGGCTGGCGGGATCGATCTGGGCGATCTCCTGCAGGGTGAAAGCAACGGAGCTCGAAAGATTGTGGCAGACGGACTTCATGTTGACGCCGTTCTCGAGCACGACGTGAAGGTCGACCGTAAGGCCGTTCTCGTCGGCGGAGACAAGCACGCCCTTGCGGAGGCGCTGACCGGCAAGCAGGCGCACGCTCTCGGCGCCCTGGAGCTGCTCGGCCATACCGACGACGCCATAGCACGTCATCGCGGCATAACCGGCAATATCGGCAATAACGTCGTTCGAGACGCTCAGGCTGCCGTTAATGGTCTCAGACACAAGAATCTCCTTATCTGGTGCTCGCGGCACCATGTCGTGGGAGCAATCATTGCAATATTCTACAACGACCGCGCCATGTTGAGGTGGTGGGTCGCGGGATTACATCCTCGACACGAAATGTTGATATGGCAACGTTTGTGTTAAGCAATCGCGGTATGAAAAAACCCGCCGCAAAAGCGACGGGTTTTACAATCTGGCTCCCCGGGTAGGACTCGAACCTACAACAGCGCGGTTAACAGCCGCGTGCTCTACCATTGAGCTACCGAGGAATTTAAAGCCCAGCAGATTGGGCCGAGAAATTCTGGCTCCCCGGGTAGGACTCGAACCTACAACAGCGCGGTTAACAGCCGCGTGCTCTACCATTGAGCTACCGAGGAATAGGTGCGTGCTCTCAAGCAACGAAGTTTATTATACGGACGAATCAGCTCAGGGCAAGAACTTTTTTGAGAATTTTTCCGACCCAGTCATTGGGGACGTTCTTAAACGACTAGTCATTCAAGAACGTCCCCAACGACTAATCAACCAGACGCCCAGGGTAGTCTTTTTGGGACGGGGCTTTTTAGCTACCCTATCTCAATGAGCAGCTCAAGCTTTAAAGGCCCCAGATTGGGTAGCTAAAAAAGCCCCGTCCCAAAAAGACTACCCGTGCCCCAACTGCCGGCCCTTGTTACATGAAAGCGCCCTCAAGCGGATGTGCTTGAGGGCGCTTCTTGCTTGACTAGCTTTCGATATAGTCTTTGAGCTTGCTGGAGCGGCTGGGGTGGCGGAGCTTGGCCAGGGTCTTGGACTCGATCTGGCGGATGCGCTCGCGCGTGACACCAAACTCGCGGCCGACTTCCTCGAGCGTGCGGGGATGTCCGTCGACAAGTCCAAAGCGCAGCTCAATAACCTTGCGCTCACGATCGGCAAGCGAGTCGAGCACCTGGGTGAGCTGCTCCTGCAGCATGGAGAAGCTGGCGGCATCGGGCGGAACGATGGCCTGGGAGTCCTCGATAAAGTCGCCCAGCTGGGAATCCTCTTCCTCGCCGATAGGAGTCTCGAGCGACACGGGCTCCTGCGAGATCTTCTGGATCTCGCGGACGCGGTCGGCACTCATGTCCATCTCGGCACCGATCTCCTCGGGGGTCGGGTCGCGACCCAGATCCTGGAGGAGCTGGCGCTGCACGCGGACAAGCTTGTTGATGGTCTCGACCATGTGTACGGGAATACGGATGGTACGGGCCTGGTCGGCGATAGCGCGCGTGATGGCCTGACGGATCCACCACGTGGCGTACGTGGAAAACTTGAAACCCTTCTGGTAGTCGAACTTCTCGACGGCGCGGATCAGACCGAGGTTGCCCTCCTGGATCAGATCCAGGAACAGCATGCCGCGACCGACGTAGCGCTTGGCGATGGAGACGACCAGACGGAGGTTGGCGCTGATGAGCGCCTGCTTGGCCTCGAGGCCCACGTTCTCGATACGAGTCAGACGACGCATCTCGGCGCGAGTGAGCTCGATCTCGCCCGCCTCGGCGGCCTCGAGCTTCTCGGTGGCCTCGAGACCGGCCTCGATCTTCATGGCCAGATCGACCTCTTCGGAGGCAGTCAGCAGGTCGACCTTGCCGATCTCCTTAAGGTACATACGAACCGGGTCACCGGTCAGCATCACCGTGGAGGCATCGATGCCACGCACGCGAGAACGCGAACGGGACGTGCGGACGGTGCGCTTCTTTTTGCTCTTGCAAGAACCCATCTCGGCATCCGCCTGACGGGCCATCTTAAGCTCATGATCGTCGAGCGAGCCGGAATCGTGCTCCTCGTCGTCATCGAAATCGTCGGTATCGTTATCGTCATCGTCGACGTCCATGGGGGCGTCGTCGTTTCCGCTCGCGGAGATAATCTGGATGCCGCTGTTGCGCAGCGCGGAATAGACCGCGTTGAGCTGCTCGTCAGAAACATCGATATCCTTCAGGACGACCTGGATCTCGTCCTCGGTTACCGAAGTCCTGTTTGAGCCGTTGCCCATGAGCTTAGCAACGTAGGATTCCAGCCCAGTACCCGTGCTCTCAGTCTTATTTGGCACAGATTCTCCCTTCGTAGTCCACAGGACACATTACTTTAGCACACACTTACACGTCTATACCCAAAATTCAGACTGGATATAGCAGATAACATGCCGATTGACCACAACATCTAGGCCTGATCGGGACCCGCGGTCTCCAAACCAATCAACCGGAACGGATCGGCCACACCGCCAATCGACTTCTGGAGCTCGCGCTGGCGCAAAGAATCCTGCGCGGCCTGCATGGTCAATGCACGGCGCGCGTCATCGTCGAGCGACCGGTCCTGGCGCAGCTTGGCCTGAGCAGCCCGCATACGGCGCTTGATGGTGTAAAGCTCAAGCGTATCGAGCATAAAGACGATGTTCGTCTCGGTGGGGTGCTTGCTCGTCGCCGAGATGCGCCCGGCGCTGACAAGCGAAGCCGCATCGGGGCACACCGCGCGCGCGGCATCCATGCACGCCGCGGGATCGGTGCCCGGCGGCGTCGCGAGCACGGCCCACGCGATGGACTCGTGACGGGGGTCTACCCACTCGATCGAGCAGATGCGATCGGCGTACGTGCGGAATAGGTCGGGGTAGCTGGTGAGCATCGTCAACAGCTCGCGCTCCCCCGCCAGAGACTTCCGCTCCAGATCGGTCAGCACGATCGGCGTCGCCGGAACGGAAGGGCTCGAAGCAGACCCCGCGGGCGCCGCGTCCATGCCAGCAGGCACATCGATCGGCGGCATATCGTCGACGACCTCGACCGGCGCGGCCCCGTAGGCCTCGAGCGGCACATAGTCGTACGGTTCCTCCTCGACCGGTGTGGATACCGGCGGCGTCGCCCCCGACGCCCAGGCGCCGCGAGATGCCCCCTGCGGACCGGACGCCCGACCGCCCGCGCCGCCTGCGCGCTCGGCCTGCGCCCGCTGGCGCTCGTAGTTCTGCTCGCGACGACGCTCGGCGTCCTCGCGTTTGGCGACATCGCGAAACACACGGCCCGAACTCGAGCGCACCGTCTCCAAATCCAGGCCCAGAAGGTCGGCGATCTGGATAAAGTACGTATCGACCATGTAGCTATCGCGCAGCGGATAGATGAGCGTCAGCGCATCCTCGAGCGCCTTGGCACGACCGCCCGGCGTGGTAATGTCGCTCGACTCCTGCAGTGAGCGGTACACAAAGTCCATGAGGGGCTCGGCGGCGTCGATACGCGCCTGCAGTGCCTCGCCACCATGCGCCGTGATGAACTCCATAGGGTCGTTGCCGTCGGGAAGCACCACGCAGCGCAGGTCCATCGAGTCCTGCTCGATAAACTTAATCGCACGGCGCGCGGCCTTTTGACCGGCGGCGTCACCATCGAACATATACACGATGCGCTTGGCAAAACGGGTGAGCGTCTTTACGTGATGTTCCGTCAGCGCCGTACCCAGCGTGGCGACGACGTTTTTGATCCCCGCCTCCCAGCAGGCGATGCAGTCGGTATATCCCTCCACCACGATGGCGGTATCCTGCGCGACGATAAACTCCTTGGCCCAGTTAAAGCCGTAGAGGTTTCTCTTTTTATGAAACACGCTCGTCTCGGCGGTGTTGAGGTACTTGGGTTGGCCGTCGCCCATAATACGACCGCCAAAGGCGATGTTATGACCCTGTTCGTCAAAGATGGGAAACATCACGCGGTCGTAAAAACGATCGGCAAGCTGTCCGCGCCCGCGGCTCACGGCCACGTTGGCGTCGATCATCTCCTGCGGGGTAAAGCCCTTCTGCGACAGATGGGCCACCAACATATTGCGACCCGGCGCAAAGCCCAGGCAGTAGCGACGGCAGACGTCTCCACCCATACCGCGGCTGGCAAAGTACTCGCGCGGACGGCTGTCCTTACCGCGCATGAGCATGGTGTGATAGAACTGGGCCGTCTCGGCGCACAGGTCGTAGATGCGGGCGCGCTTGGTGCCGCGATCGCGCTGCGCGCCGGTATCGTGCAGCTCAATGCCGGCACGATCGGCCAGGTAGCGAATCGACTCGGGAAAGCTCAGGTTCTCACGCTTCATGATGTAGGTGAAGACGTCGCCGCCCTCGCCACAGCCAAAGCAGTGCCACACCTGCGTAGCGGGGATAATGTGAAACGATGGGGTCTTTTCGCCATGGAAGGGGCAGCAACCCCAAAACTCATGGCCGCGGGGCTTGAGCTCAACCGTTTCCTGCACAATGGCAACCAGGTCGGACGCAGCGCGCACCTGGTCTTTCTCCTCATCGCTAATCACGGATGCCCACCCCCTGCTCACCCAAGTTATGACGGATATCGTCAATATTACCCTCGACGGTCGCGATAAGCTCGTCCAGCGAATCAAACACGCGCGAAGGACGCAGCCAACGCGTAAACGCCAACGAAACCGAACGTCCATACAGGTCGCCCGCATACCCGATCAAGTTGGCCTCGAGATGCGCCGAAGCGGCATCGTCGGCATACGTCGGCGGCAGGCCCACGTTGACGGCAGCGGGCCACACGGTATCGTCGACCAGCACAAGTCCCTCGTAGACGCCATCGGCAGGCAGCTGAATTCCGTTTGGCACCAGCAGGTTTGCCGTCGGAAATCCCATATCGGAGCCCTCGTGACGGCCGCGGATCACACTGCCACGCACCATATAGGGACGGCCGAGTAGATCGGCTGCCAGCTCAACGTGGCCCAAGCTCAGCTCACGTCGAATGCGGGTGGCACAGATAGCCTCGCCGGCCTCGCACAGCAAATTGTGCCCATACACGTCAACACCGCGCTCAGCGCCCCATGCCTGCATCTCGGCAACGCCCGAGGCGCCGCCGCGGCCAAGCCTAAAATCGCTGCCAACGCGAATGGAGCGAATGTCGACAACATGCGCCAACAGCTCAAGAAAGCCCACGTGGTCGAGCGACGCTACCACAGGCGTAAAGGGAACAGCCACCACGGCATCGACCCCAGTCTGAGTCAGGGCATGCAGGCGGTCGGCCGTCGTCATCAATTTTTGAGCGGGCGCAGGGCTCACCACAACATCTGGATCAGGGTCAAACGTTACGACTACCGCTTTGCAGCCGTGGACGCGCGCATCGCGAATGACCGCGTCGATCAGCTCACGATGTCCCCTATGCACGCCATCGAACACGCCGATGGCAATCGAGGCGGCACCCATAGACTCGCAGTCACCAAAAGCATCAGCCAAAACGATGCGGGCCTCCGCCGCCGCGCCCACAAAAAATGTGCGCGCGAGCTCGCGAGGGTCCAGCATCATCGAACACCGCCGATCGCCTGCGGAAAGACGTGCTCCATCACAAAGCGACCATCCTCGATACGAGCCAAAGCCTTGAGCCCGCCATCGAGCACCAGCGCAAACGGTGCCTTCGACGCATCGAAGCCGGCGAGCGCGCGATCAATAGGAATACGACGTCCGCACAGCAGATCTTCCGCAAGATTGCCCGGCAAGTCGACACGCGTGGCGCCGAGGGCCGCAATGGGGTCCAAGGCAAAGCCGGCAGCGGACTCGGGAGAAAGCTCCTCGACCGCATGGCAGGCACCGATGGAGACAATGCCAGAAGCGGTACGGCGCAGCGCGGAAATATGCGCGGCACTATCGCAGGCGCGACCCAGGTCGCGAGCGAGCGCACGGATATAGGTGCCCTTGCTCACCGAGAAGGCAACGGTCCAAATGCAGGAATCGCCCTCGCCACTCACGGCGATCAGGTCGGCAGAATATACCTCGACCGGGCGCGCAGGCAACTCAACGGCATTGCCCTCACGTGCAGACTTATAGGCGCGCACGCCGTTGACCGAAATAGCCGAAAACGCCGGCGGAACCTGCATCTGAGGGCCCAGCATGGCGCTCAAGCGCTCACGGGCATAGGCCGGATCGCGCAGCTCGGGTGCAATGGCAACCGTACGGACGGCCTCGCCTTCCGCATCATCGGTATTGGTCTCGGCGCCAAACGAGATATCGGCGACGTAACTTTTGGTATCGAGGGTAAGCATGCCCAGCAGACGCGTAGCCTGGCCCACGCCCACCACCATGACACCCGACGCCATGGGGTCGAGCGTGCCGGCATGACCGACGCGCCGCTCATGGAGGGCGCGCCGGCACCGCGATACCACGTCGTGGGACGTGCAGCCCACCGGTTTATCGACGGCGAGCAGCATATTCAATTGAGAAGGCGTACGACGAGCCATGTACCATCCAAAAAGTTAGAGCTCGACGGTCACCGAAGCGGGATCCTCCCCCACCAGCTCGGCCAGCATGGGAAGTGCCGCGGTGAGCGTCTCGAAAATCGTTCCGTTATTGGTAAAGCCGGCAGCAGCGTGATGTCCGCCTCCGCCAAAGTTGGCCGCAATCTCGGAGACATCCATGTCGCCCTTGGAGCGCAGGTTTCCGCGCACCTTGGTATCGCCCTCGATGCCCTTAAGGAACAGGCAGACCTCGACACCCATCACCGAGCGCACCACATCGACCAAGCCGTCGCACTCATCCGAGGTGACGCCACATTCCTTAAGGTCGCTTTCGTACGCGTAGCTATACGCCACGCGCCCGTGCGCGACCGTCTTGATGCGGCCCATGACGATTGACTTGAGGTGCAGGAACTCGACGCGCATGCTCTGATAGACCTCGAGCGCGACACGCGCCGGGTCGGCACCGTGCGCCACCAGGCGCGAAGCCGCATGGAACGCAGCGGCATCGGCATTCTGATACTGAAAACGACCGGTATCGGTAACCAGGCCGCAGAGCAGACAGGTGGCGATGCGATCGCGAACGACAATGCCGCAATCATCCAAAAAGTGGTCGATGATCATGGCGCACGCCGCAGCATCGACACGCCTCAGGCTTACCTCGGCAAACTCCTCGCGCGCCGGATGGTGGTCAAAGCACACCACATGTTTGGAGCGGCGGAGCACGTCGGCCGAGTTGTTCAGACGCTCGACAACCGGCACATCCACCGAGATAAACAGGTCGGGATCGCCCGTAAAGCTCGAAGCCGGCACCAGACGATCGGCGCCTTCCATAAAGCGGTAAATACGCGGAACGGGATCGTCGTCTGCGAGCAGCAGCGCGATGTCCTTGTCGGGGAACGCCTTCATGAGCGAGAGACCCAGGCCCAACACGGAGCCCAGGGCATCGCCGTCGGGAGAGGTATGACCCGAGATCGCAATGGAGGACGCACCCTCGATAAGCTCGAGGATGCGTCGTATAATATCTGCAGACTCGCACGAGACGAGGTCGGCGGAATTAGTCATCTAAAGCTGCCTCCTGGGCGGCATCCGCTATGGGATAGCCGTCCTCGTCCTTTTCGATCGCCAGCGTGGCCGGGACATTCTCCAGCGCACGCGTAATGCGCTCGGCCTCATCGGTCGAGCGATCGATGCGAAAATCGAGCTCGGGCGTAACGCGCCAATCGAGCGAGCGAGCCAACAGGCTGCGAATGCGGCCCTTGGCGCTGGCGAGCGCCTCCATGACCTCATCGTAGCGGCTCGCATCGCATGACACGTACACGCGCGCGAACGAACGGTCCACCGCGACCTCGACCGCGGTCAGGGTGACCAGGTCGAGACGCGGATCGGAAACCTCAAAGAGAAGGATATAACCGAGCTTCTCGCGAAGCTGCTCGCCCAGACGGCGGGTTGCCTGCGTTTGCTTCATAGCGCTACCCCCTACTCGGTACGGGCAACCTGGTCGATACGGTAACCCTCGATCTGGTCGCCGGGCTTGATGTCCTGGAAGTTCTCCAGGCCAATGCCGCCCTCGGAACCGCTCTTGAGGCTCTTGGCCTCGTCCTTGTAGTGGCGCATCGAGGCGATCTTACCGTTAAAGACAACGATGCCGTCGCGCACCAGGCGCACGGAATCGGTCGCGGCGATCTCGCCCTCCTCGACGCGGACACCGGCGGCGATACCGACTTTGGGCACCTTAAAGGTGTCCAGGACGGTCGCGGTACCCGTGGAGACCTCGACCTCGGTGGGCTTGAGCATGCCGATACGGGCAGCGTCGAGCTCCTCGAGGCACTTGTAGATAACGTCGTAGCAACGGATCTCGACGCCCTCGCGCTCGGCAGCGGAGCGGGCCTTACCGTCGGGACGCACGCCAAAGCCAATGATGATGGCGTTGGAGGCGTCGGCCAGGACGACGTCGGTCTCGTTGATGGCACCGACCGCGGAGTGGATCGTGTTGATGCGGACCTCGGACTGATCCATCTTGTCGAGCGAGTCCTGAAGGGCCTCGATGGAGCCCTGGACGTCGGCCTTGATGATCAGGTTGAGCTCCTTGACCTCGGCGTCGGCGATGGTCTCGAAGAGGTTCTCGAGCGTGACGTGCTTCACGCGGCTCTGCTCCTCGATGCGGGCCTTGAGCGAGCGCTCATCGGCCAGGGCGCGCGCCTCGCGCTCGTCCTCGAACACGCGGAACTCGTCGCCGGCGTTTGGGACGGACTGCAGGCCCAGGATCTCGACGGCGTCGGAGGGACCGGCCTCGGTGACGGCGCGGCCCTTGGGGTCGAGCATGGCGCGAACGCGGCCATAGGTAAGGCCGGCGACCAGCGTATCGCCCACGTGCAGGGTACCGCGGGTCACGAGCACGGTAGCGACCGAGCCGCGGCCCTTGTCGAGCTTGGCCTCGAGGACGTTGCCCGAGGCGAAGGTATCGGGGTTGGCCTTGAGCTCGAGCACGTCGGCCTGAAGCAGCACGGTCTCCAGAAGGTCGTCGATACCGATCTTCTGCTTGGCCGAGATGTTGACGAACATGTTCTGTCCGCCCCACTCCTCGGGGATGACGCCGTACTCGGTGAGTTCCTGGCGCACGCGGTCGGGGTTGGCGCCGGGCTTATCGATCTTGTTGACGGCGACGACGATGGGAACGCCGGCGGCCTTGGCGTGGTTGATCGACTCGACCGTCTGGGGCATGACGCCGTCGTCGGCGGCGACGATCAGGATGACGATGTCGGTCACCTTGGCGCCACGGGCACGCATGGCCGTAAAGGTAGCGTGGCCCGGGGTATCGATGAAGGTGATCTTGCGGTCGTTGATCATGACCTGCGATGCGCCGATGGCCTGGGTAATGCCGCCAGCCTCGCCGGCAGCGACGCCGGTGTGGCGGATGGCGTCGAGCAGGCTCGTCTTGCCGTGGTCGACGTGACCCATGACGGTGACGACCGGGGCGCGGGGCTTAAGGTCAGCGGGATCGTCGTAGAACGAGAAGGTGTTCTCCTCCTCGGGGGTGATGATCCTGATCTGACGGCCCAAGTCGTCGGCAACAAGCTCGACAAGGTCGTCGGACATGGACTGCGTCATGGTGAGCGGGGTGCCCAGCAGGAACAGGCGCTTGATGATGTCGTTGGCCGGAACGTCGAGCGCCTCGGCAAGCTCCTGGACGGTAACGCCCTGGGAGACCTTGATGGCGTCGAGCTCCTCGGGGTTCACGCCCTGGGCCAGCGCCTCCTCAATCTTGCGCTCCTCCTGAGCCCTAGCGGCCTCGCGCTCGCGCTTCTCCTTGCGCTTCTTGCGGCGACCGGTGGACTCGCGAGAGGCCTCCTCGACGGCGGCACGGGCCTCCTCGAGAACCTTCTCGCGGCTGTACTCCTCGGCCTCGCGCGCCATGCGGCTGTAGTGGTCCTCTTCGCTGTTGTGACCACCCTTGCGCTTCTTGCCCTTGCCCTGCTTATCGGGGTTGGGGAAATCCATGCCGGCAGCGACATTGTTGCTGGCGTTGGTGCGATGGCTGTGCGGGCGGTTCTCGGAGGCGTTGCGGTCGTTGCGACGGCCGCCACGACGATCGCTGTTGCCGCCGCGACGGTTGCCGCGCTCGGCCTTGGCCTTGTCCTCGGCGTCCTTCTTCTCCTTGAGCACGGTCTCCTGTGCGGCGATCTGATCGAGCAGCGAACGGAAGCGCGAACCGGAGTCGGAAGCGGGAACGGCGCGGCGCTGGGCCTCGCGAGCAGCCTCCTCCTTCTCGCGGGCAAGGCGCTCCTGCTCGGCCTTCTTCTTGGCCTCGGCCTCGGCACGGGCTGCCTCCTCGGCGGCCTGGGCGGCGGCAAACTGGCGGCGCTCCTCCTCGCGTGCCTTCTCGGCGGCGATGCGCTCGCGCTCGGCCTCGGCGGCACGCGCTGCCTCCTCGGCGGCGGCAGCCTCCTCCTCGGCCTGCTTGGCGGCCTCGACTTCCTGGGCGCGGGCCTCGATCACCGAGGCAAGCTGCTTGCGGACCATGGCAACATAAGCGTCCTCCAGTGCGGAGGAAGCAGACTTAGCGGGAATCTTCATTTCGGCGAGGTGACCCATCAGTTCCTTGGAGGTCATGCCGAACTCTTTGGCCAGGGTGGACACACGGACTTTTGCCATATGACTTCACCTACCCTTTCTGGCACCTTGGGTGCCTAGAGACTGAACGAGCGTGGGATGTGCGCCGGAACCTGTCCAGCGCAACCGCGCGCTAGATCAGGTCCTCCGCATCATCGAAGGCGTCGGTGTCGTGGACACCGCAGAAACGGGAACCGGGACGGGCCTGGTTGCGGCACTGGATGCCGTCCTCGGACACGTACTCGCAGCGACGGGCGTCGTCATCCTCCTCGTCACCGATCAGGTCGGCGGCAGGCTCCTCGTGAACGGGAACGTTCTTGAGGATGTCGGCGGCAAGGGTCTCGGACTTAATGTCGATGTGCCAGCCGGTCAGGCGTGCGGCCAGGCGGGCGTTCTGGCCCTCCTTGCCGATGGCGAGCGAAAGCTGGTCGTCGGGCACGATGACGCCGGCATAGGCCTTCTCCTCGTCGATAAGGACGCGAGTGACCTTGGCGGGCGACAGGGCGTTGGCGACGTAGACGGCCGGATCGGCATCCCAAAGGATGACGTCGACGCGCTCACCGCGCAGCTCACCCACGACGGCGCGCACACGGCTGCCCTTGGGGCCGACGCAGGCGCCCACGGGATCCAGGCGGTCATCGAGCGAGTGGACGGCGACCTTGGAGCGCTGGCCGGGCTCGCGGGCGATCGACTTGATCTGGACGGTGCCCTCATAAATCTCGGGCACCTCCTGCTCAAACAGACGACGCATGAGCTCGGGGTGGGTACGCGAGATAACGATCGGCGGACGGCTGTGCTCGCCGCGGACCGGCGGAAGCGTGGAGTTGGGGTCGCGAACGTCAATGATCACGGCCTTGATGTGCTGGTTGTGCAGATAGCGCTCGCCCATGGGGCGCTCGTTGCGCTCGTTCTCGTAGCGGCGCTGATCAAAGTGCGGAAGCTCGGCCTCGACGCCTTCGCGGATCTTGACGATCGTAAAGTCGGGTGTGGACTGCAGTACGGTACCGCTGATGAGGTCGCCGATACGGCCGGAGAACTCCTCGTAGATCTGCTCGCGGGCGGAGTTGCGCACGATGGCGTTGATCTCGGCCTTGGCGTGCTGGGCGGCGATGCGGCTGGTGTTCTTGGGGGTGACGTCGATCTCCTCGAACTCGGTGAAGTTGCCCTCCTCGTCCATGGAATCGTCGATCGGCTCCAGGCGGTAGACATAGATCTTGCCGGTGGTGCGGTCGATGGTCACCTTGGCGCCCCACTCAAGATGCAGGATCTCGGCATAGCTCTTGGCGAGCGACTGCTCCAGGCGGTCGATCAGGTAGAGCTGGTCGATGTGCTTCTCCTGGCAAAGCTCCATCAGGGCGGACATCATGTCGGATGCTGCCATGTTAGTTTCCTTCCTTCGCGGGCTTGAAGTCATAGACGGGCTTCAACTTGCACTTTTTAACATCGGAAAAATCGAGGGTGACAGACTCGCCGTCCTCGAGCTCGAGGGTTACGTTGGTCTCGGTCGCGGCGGCAATCTTGCCGGAGTACTTGCGACGGCCCTCGGTGGCGGTGGAGGAAAGCTCGCAGTCCTCGCCCACAAAGCGGGCAAAGTCACGCGGACGGCGCAGCGGGCGCGCCATACCCGGGCTCGACACCTCGAGCGTATAGCTCGAAGAGATGGGGTCGAGCTCCTCAATCACGTCGCCGACCCACTTGGTGTTGGCCGTGACGTCGTTGAGCGACAGGCTCTGACCCTCGGCACCCTCGATACGCACACGCACGCAGGGGGCCTTGGTGGCACCCACGAGCTCAACGTCGACAATATCGACATCGTGCTGGGGAGCGACGGCCTCGAGCGCGTCGATGATCGCCTGCTCGGTCTTGGTCTTGACCATTGCGGCACCTCCATCCATACAAAAAAGAAGCGGGGCCGAAACCCCACTTCTTTCAATTACAACTTCATTTACAGGCAAACTATACCAATACCTGCGAAAACGTGCAACCATAGCACAAACCCGCAGGTCAGCGTGAGCACAGGTTCTCCACAAGAAATAGATAATTGGATGTAGTCGCAAGTATCCATATCCAAAAAGAGGGACGACCCAGCCGGATCGCCCCTCGTCTATTGTGCATCAACTATATGCGCGAGGTTTACTTAACCACCAGGTTGACCAGCTTGCCGGGCACGCAGATGGCCTTGACGACCGTCTTGCCCTCGAGCCACTTGGCAACAGCGGCCTCGGCGGCAGCCTGCATCTCCTCGTTGGAGGCATCGCGGGCCACATCGATGCGGCCGCGGACCTTACCGAGCACCTGGACCACGATCTGCACCGTGTCCTCGATGGACTCGGCCAGGTCAAACTCGGGCCAGGCGGCGGTGTAGGCGTTGCCCTCGCAGCCGAGTGCCTCGTGCCACAGCTCGTCGGCCCAGAACGGGCAGATGGGGGCAAGGACGCTCACGATGTCCTTGGCCACGCCGTAGCACAGTGCCTTGTCGCGCGATGCGCCCTCGGTGGCGTTGAGGTAGGCGCTCGCCGCGTTGACGAGCTCCATGACGGCCGAGATCGCGGTGTTAAACTGGCCGCGATCGAAGTCCTCGGTGCACTTGGCGATGGTGCGGTGACGCTCGCGATAGAGCTTCATCGCGGTCTCGTCGAGCACGGACTTGTCGAAGGCAACGTTGGCGTCACCCGACTGGACAAGCTGCCACACGATACGCCAGGCGCGCTTGATAAAGCGGTTGGCGCCCTCGACGGCCTTGGGATCCCAGTCAAAGTCCTTCTCGGGCGGGGCGATAAACAGGATCGCCAGACGCATGGTGTCGGCGCCGTAGGGCTCGATAACCGAGCTCGGAGGCACGACGTTGCCCTTGGACTTGGACATGGTGTCGCCGTTCTCGTCCTTGACCATGCCCTGGCACAGCAGGTTGGTAAAGGGCTCGTCCACGCTGAGCAGAGCCAGGTCGCGCAGCGCCTTGGTAAAGAAGCGGCTGTAGAGCAGGTGCAAAATGGCGTGCTCGATGCCGCCGATGTAGTTATCGACGGGCATCCAACGGTCTGCCGCCTCGCGGGAGAAGGGCAGCTCGGTGTTGTGCGGGTCGGTATAGCGCAGGTAATACCAGCTGGAGCAGGTGAAGGTGTCCATGGTATCGGTCTCGCGCTTGGCCGGGCGGCCGCAGACCGGGCAGGTAGTCTCGTAGAAGTCCTTGCACTCGGCGAGGGTCTCGCCGGCGCCCAGGTCCAGGTTCTCGGGCAGCGTCACCGGCAGCTGGTCCTCGGGCACGGGCACAATACCACAGTGCTCGCAATGGATGGCCGGGATGGGGTTGCCCCAATAGCGCTGACGGCTGATGAGCCAGTCGCGCAGGCGGAACTCGACCTTGCGACGACCGCAGCCCATGGCCTCGAGGTCGGCCACGATGGCAGCCTCGCCCTCGGAGTGCTTACCGCCGCGCATGCCGGTGTACTTGCCGGACTGGACGAGCGTGCCCTCGGCAGCGTGGGCGCAATCCCAGTCGACGGTCTCGGCATGGAAGGTATCGATGGTCTCGCCACTGGCCTCGACGGCAGCGCGGTCGTCATCGTCCAGGATGATCGGGACGATCGGGAGGTCGTACTTGCGGGCAAACTCAAAGTCGCGCTGGTCGCCGCAGGGAACGGCCATGACGGCGCCGGTGCCGTAATCGGCAACGACATAGTCGGCAACCCACACGGGAACCTTCTCGCCGTTGACGGGGTTAACCACGTAGCGCCCCGTAAAGGCACCGTGCTTCTCGAGGGTGCCCTGGGCACGCTCGACGGCAGAGATATGCTTGGAGTCCTCGACGATCTTGGTCACGGCCTCCTCGTACTCCGTGCCCTCGACGAGCTCGTGCAGACGAGCGTACTCGGGAGCCAGGACAAAGAAGGAGACGCCGAAGAGCGTGTCGGCACGCGTGGTGAAGACGGTGATCTTGCCCTCGTCGCCCTCGATGGGATCGCCGTTGGCATCACACAGGGTAAAGTCGACCTCGGCGCCCTCGGAGCGGCCGATCCAGTTGGCCTGCATCTGCTTAACGCGCTCGGGCCAGCCGGGGAGCTTCTCCAGATCGTCGAGCAGCTCCTGGGAGTACTCGGTAATCTTGTAGTACCACTGCTCAAGGTCGCGCTTCTCGGGCTCGGTGCCGCAGCGCCAGCACTTGCCCTCGGTAACCTGCTCGTTGGCCAGAACGGTCTTGCAGTTGGGGCACCAGTTGACCGGGTTCTTCTTGCGGTAGACCAGGCCCTTTTCCCACATCTTCTCAAAGATCCACTGACCCCAGCGGTAGTAGTCGGGGCTGCAGGTCTTGACCATGCGATCCAGATCGTAGGAGAAGCCCATGCGCTTCATCGTGGCGAGCGCCTGGTCCATGTTCTTATACGTCCAGGCGGCAGCCTGCGTGTTGTGCTTGATGGCGGCGTTCTCGGCGGGCAGGCCAAAGGCGTCAAAGCCAATGGGATGCAGCACGTCAAAGCCGCGCATGCGGGCCTGACGGGCCATGGCATCGCCGATGGTATAGTTGCGCGCGTGGCCCATGTGCAGGTCGCCCGAAGGATACGGGAACATCTCGAGCACGTACTTCTTGGGCTTGCTGGCGTCGGTGTCGACGGCAAAGAGGTTGGAGTCCTCCCAGGCCTTCATCCACTTGGACTCAATGGCCTGCGCGTCGTAGGCAGGGATCTCGTCCTTATGATCTGTGCAATCGCACATATCAGCTCCTTTAATCTTAGCTGGGGTCGGTCGGCTTGGCTTTATTCGCTACTGCGGACAGTCCTCCGCAAGACGAAGAGCACATTAAGTGCTCTTCTTTGCGTGCGGAACTTGTAGCGAACAAAGCCAAGCCGACCGACCCTAAGGTTAACTTGACTGATGATAGCAAATACGACAAGCGAGATGCCTACGACTTGCAGGCATCTCGCTTTATCTTAATAACGTGGTTGGAACTCAACCTTTATGTGCGGCTCTTATCCTATCGATAAGACACAGACTGCTGCGAATCCTTGACGACTACGTCGTGGGCGCCGCCTTCGACGATCGAGGTCGAGCTCACCAGGGTCAGGCGTGCCTTTTTCTGGAGCTCGGGAATCGAGAGGGCACCGCAGTTGCACATCGTGGACTTGATCTTGTAGAGCGTGCCGCCCACGCCGTCCTTAAGGGAGCCGGCGTAGGGAACGTAGGAGTCGACGCCCTCGACAAAGCTGAGCTTTGCGGCGCCACCCAGGTCGTAGCGCTGCCAGTTGCGGGCACGCGCAGAACCCTCGCCCCAGTACTCCTTCATGTACTGACCGTTGACGTTGACGCGCTCGGTCGGGCTCTCGTCAAAGCGGGCAAAGTAGCGGCCCAGCATCATAAAGTCGGCACCCATGGCAAGAGCGAGCGTCATGTGGTAGTCGTAGACGATACCGCCGTCGGAGCACACGGGCACGTAGACGCCGGTCTCCTCGTAGTACTCGTCGCGAGCGCGGCAGACGTCGATCAGCGCGGTGGCCTGGCCACGGCCGATACCCTTGGTCTCGCGGGTGATGCAGATGGAACCGCCGCCGATACCCACCTTGATAAAGTCGGCACCGCAGTCGGCCAAAAAGCGGAAGCCCTCGGCGTCAACGACGTTACCGGCACCGACCTTGACATCCTCGCCGTAGTTGGCGCGAATCCACTCGATGGTGCGCTTCTGCCACTCGCTGAAGCCCTCGGAAGAGTCGATGCACAGGACATCGGCGCCGGCCTCGATGAGCAGCGGCACGCGCTCGGCATAGTCGCGGGTGTTGATGCCGGCACCGACCATGTAGCGCTTGTCGCCGTCGAGCAGCTCGTTGGGATTGGTCTTGTGGCTGTCGTAGTCCTTGCGGAAGACGATGCCCATGAGGTGATCGTTGTCGTCGACGATGGGCAGGGCGTTGAGCTTGTTGTCCCAGATGACGTCGTTGGCAACCTTGAGGCTGATGTTCTTGTCGCCCACGATGAGCTGCTCACGCGGGGTCATGAACTCGGAGACCTTCTTTTGGTGGTCATCGCGGCTGGGGCGATAGTCACGGCTGGTAACGATACCCAGGAGTTTGCCCTTGGGAGTGCCGTCGTCGGTGACCGGCATGGTGGAGTGACCGGTCT
The DNA here is from genome assembly GCF_052065125.1 of Collinsella sp. HCP28S3_G2. NCBI lineage: Bacteria > Bacillati > Actinomycetota > Coriobacteriia > Coriobacteriales > Coriobacteriaceae > Collinsella > Collinsella sp. HCP28S3_G2. The sequence continues at coordinate 217,658 of NZ_JBQHUO010000001.1, read as the reverse complement.
TCTCCTTGAGCTCGATGACCTGCTCCATGGTCATGTCGGGGGTCAGCGTGGAATCGGACTGAACGAAGCCGGCCTTGTGATCCTTGACGGCCTTGACCATGGCGGCCTCGGACTCGGGGGTCTGGGAACCGTAAATGAAGGACAGGCCACCCTCGGTAGCGAGCGCGACACCCATGTCGACGCCCGAGACGGACTGCATGATGGCGGAAACCATGGGGATGTTCAGGGTGATTGCCGGCTTCTCGCCGCGCTTAAAGCGGGTTAGCGGCGTCTTAAGAGAGACGTTGTTGGGGATGCACTGCGAGGACGAATAACCAGGGACCAGCAGATACTCCGAAAACGTGTGGGACTCACCGGGAAAGAACGTAGCCATGTTTCTCCTTTTTCCATGCGACCGGTCGGCTGCAGGCCTCGTAGGACCCAGCCCAACCTTGGGCGCCCAATACTGGGCAAGTATCTTAACGCACTTTGACTGCTACAATGCATGACTTAAGAAGAGCACACGAGGGTTTAACGCAGGCTTTGCGTTTGCCCAGCAAACACTTTAGCGGAGAGACGTGGAGCGCATGGAGTACAAGACGACGGCAAAACTGGTCATTCAGTCGTGCGACAAAGATCTGCCGGGCGTGTTCGGCCACGGCTGCGTCTTGCTGCTGCAGGGTATCGCCCGCGAACACTCGATCAACCGCGCCGCCAAGAGCATGGGCATGGCCTATTCCAAGGCATGGCGCATTGTGAACGAGGCCGAGGGGCAGCTGGGGTGCAAGCTCATCGAGCGCGACGGCGCCCGCGGGAGCTCGCTCACCCCCGCCGGCGAGCGAGCCATAGCGGCCTACGAGGAGCTGCAGGCAGAGATCAACGAAGTCATAGCCGCAAGGGCCAACGACCTGATCGACACCATCAAAGAGTAGCTAATTTGGGACGGGGCTTTTTTAGCTACCCATCTAGAGCATTCTTAACTCATAGCCAAAAATTGACATTGGGTAGCTAAAAAAGCCCCGTCCCAAATTAGCTACTTGCGGAGGGCGTTATCGAGGGCGGCGGCTACCGTCAGGGGGTCGTCGGTGCCGGCGAAGAGGCGGATGGTGTCCCCCTGCTTGCCACGTGGGGCCGAAAGGCGCGTCGTTGCGCCGCCGGCAGGCGATGTGCGAAACTCCCCCGGCAAAGCGTCGAACAACTCTCCCGCGCTACGCTCGATAAGGTCAAACTCAACTGCCGGGCCAAAGCCATGCTCGAGGATCCCCGTTGCAACCGCGTGGTCAGGATGCGAGCTCAGCCCGGGATAGCGCACGTTGCGCACCATCTCGTTCGCGGCCAGATACTCGGCCAGCGCACGGGCTCGATCGAAGTGAGCCTGCATGCGAGCGTTAAGCGAGGAAAGCCCGCGCTCCAGCACGTCGGCCTCCTCAGCAGAAAGATCGAGCGCCGACGCACCGCAGCCCGCAAACAATGCATGCGCGCACTCAGCCGCGGCATCCACACGATGGCGCTTGAGCTGCGATCGCGCCACCGAAGCGGCAACGAGCTTACGCGGGGCCTTACCGGCACACACGCGGTCGAGTGTCTCGAGCGACAGCACGGCGCCCAAGCGCAGCGGATTGCAGCCAAAAGCCGACGCCACCGTGTTATCCACCACGAGCAGCGCATGGACCTCGCGAGCCGCCCGACCCAGAGCGCGCAAATCGGGCACACGAAGGCCATGCCCGCCGATGGAGTTGACGAACCACCACAGGTGCGGCCCCTCGGCATCAGGCGAAGCATCAAAGCCCTCAGACGCGGCAGCAAACGCCGCAACCGACGGCTCCCCCACCATAGCCATGTCGCAGCCATCAAAGCCGCGCACAAAAGCTTTGGCAAAGTCATCCGCAAAGGCCACCAGGCGGTCACCGGGGCGCACAGTCCCCAACAGCGCAAGCGCTGCCGGCGCATGCGAGGCTGCAACCAGTCGCGCCTCACGTGCGTTGGCCCTTGCAGCCCAAGCCTCTTCTAGCTGTTGCACGTCCACGTGGCACCGTCCCCTCAAAACAAAAGCCCACGATGCGGATGTTTCCCGCATCGTGGGCAACGGCTGCAGTATAGCGCCAATATGCGACGAGTCGCCTAGATGTTGAGCGCGTGGTAGGTCACGTTCGCGCCAGCGGCGTCAACGGACACGCCATAGGTCGCAGGGTAGATGCGCGTGGAGAACACGAGCGCACCTTCGTTGACAAACACCTCGGCCGAAGAAGCATCGCCGACAATGCGTACCTTTTTGCACAACAATAAAGGCGACCGCCCGCGAGGACGATCGCCTTTATTGCTTCTTGTATTGTTTGTGCTAGGCGCGAGTCTTAATCTCCTCGGTCACCTTGGCAACAAACTCATCGACGCTCATCTGAACGGTCTCGTTGGAGCGATCGCGGACGGAGATGTTGCCGGCCTCGACCTCCTTCTCGCCCAGGATGAGCATATAGGGCACGCGGTCGATGCTGCGGGCCTCGCGAATCTTGTAGCCGATCTTCTCGTCGCGATCGTCGCAGACGACGCGAATGCCGGCCTCTTCCAGCTTGGCGCACACCTCGTGGGCATAGTCGCGGCTCTTCTCGGAGACCGGAAGCGCCTTGACCTGCACGGGAGCCAGCCAGGTGGGGAACTTGCCCGCAAAGTGCTCGATCAGAATGCCAATAAAGCGCTCGATGGAGCCAAAGCACACGCGATGCAGCATGATGGGGCGCTTCTTGGTGCCGTCGGCATCCACGTACTCCAGATCAAAGTTGAGCGGCATCTGGAAGTCGAGCTGCACGGTACCGCACTGCCAGGTACGGCCGAGCGAGTCCTCCAGGTGGAAGTCGATCTTGGGGCCGTAGAAGGCGCCGTCGCCCTCGTTGACCTCGTATTCCATGCCCAGCTTCTCCAGAGCGGTGCGCAGACCCTCCTCGGCTCGTGCCCAGTCCTCGTCAGAACCCATGGAGTCCTCGGGGCGGGTGGAAAGCTCAACGTGATACTTAAAGCCAAACTTCTGGTACACAGAGTCGATAAGGTTGACCACGCCCACGATCTCGTCGGTCAGCTGGTCGGGACGCACAAACAGGTGGGCGTCGTCCTGGTTAAAGCAGCGCACGCGGAACAGGCCGTGCAGGGCTCCACGCAGCTCGTGGCGGTGCACCAGGCCAATCTCGCCGGCGCGGATGGGCAGCTCGCGGTAGGAGTGCGGCTTGGAGGCGTACACCAGCACGCCGCCCGGGCAGTTCATGGGCTTAATGCAGTACTCTTCGTCGTCGATGACGGTGGAGTACATGTTGTCCTTGTAGTGGTCCCAATGGCCCGAGGTCTTCCACAGCTGCTTGTTCATGATGAGCGGCGTGGAGATCTCCACGTAGCCGGCCTTGTGGTGGATCTCGCGCCAGTAGTCCAGCAGCGTGTTCTTAAGGATCATGCCGTTGGGCAGGAAGAACGGGAAGCCAGGGGCCTCGTCGCGCATCATAAAGAGGTCCATCTCGCGGCCGATCTTGCGGTGGTCGCGTTTCTTGGCCTCCTCCAGCATGTGCATGTGCTCGTCGAGCTCTTCCTTGGTGGCAAAGGCGACGCCGTTGATGCGGGTGAGCATCTTGTTGTCCTTGTCGCCCTTCCAGTAGGCGCCCGAGACACCGGTGAGCTTAAAGGCCTTGAGGGCCTTGGTGTAGCAGATGTGAGGACCAACGCACATGTCGATGTAGTCGCCCTGCTGGTAGAAGGTGATGCGGGCGTCGTCGTCCAGATCGCCGATGTGCTCGACCTTGTACTTCTCGCCGCGCTCCTCCATAAGGGCGATGGCCTCGGCGCGGGACTTCTCGTACACGGTGAACTTGAGGTTCTCCTTGACGATCTTTTTCATCTCGGCCTCGATCGCGGGGAAGTCGTCTTCGCTGATCTTGACGCCCTCGGGCAGGTCGACGTCGTAGTAAAAGCCGTTGTCGGTCGCGGGGCCGTAGGCAAAATCGGCCTGGGGGTACAGGCGCTTGATGGCCTGCGCCATGATATGCGCGGCGGAGTGGCGGATGACGTGCGTGACCTCGTCCTGCGGGAGCTCGGCCACCGAACCGTCATTGTAGAGTGCCTTCATGGGTATGTTTTCTCCTCTCGGATGCCTGGTGCAAGTGCTGCTTGGCGCCGTGCGGTGTGCATTGCGCTTGCCGGCGCGTGCGTTTTGACTTGCATCATTATAGGCAGGTTACCTAGGTATACAAGCGCCCGCCGCACCTGAATGGCACGGCGGGCGAATTTCTACGCATGCTTCATCGCGTGGGGCGCGTGCGGAGCGCGCGGCGTTCGCGTGGCGCGCGGCGTGCCCGTGGCTTGCGGCCGGCCCGGCGATGGATGCGCTACTGGATGCGAGTTCGGCAGTAGGGGCAGACCTTCCAGTGCGCGTCGAGCGGGCGATGGCAGCTGGGGCACACGTTGCGAACCTGGGTGTCGCACACCGGGCAGACCACAAAGTCCTTCTCGATGGGCGCACCGCACTGCGGGCAGGTGCCGTACTGGGCAAGCTGGCGCTCGCGCAGGGCCATGTCCAGCTCCTGCTCCTCGCGGTCGGCCGCATAGGAGTGCGGACGCAGGACCAGGTAGGCAATAAGGCCTACAAACGGGACGAGGGCAATGATGCTCCATGCCACGTAAGCGCTAGCGCCGCGGCGGCGGGCGTCAATAAACACATAGACGACCGACAGCACGTACAGGGCGATGATAAAGCCAACAAAGGCATAGATGACGCCCATAAGCTGCGGCGACATGAGCTCGGAGATGTACTTGGACATTACGGGTACCTTTCGGGGTAGTTACAACTCGAGTTAGTGTAACACGGGGGTTAACGATTTGGCAGGTCGCAGGCATGGGCGGATAGAAACATCTCAATCTGTAACAGGTGAGAGCGGAATCCAGGTCCAGATGTTACATAATTAGACAAACCGTTCTCTCCCAGACTTAAATCTCAATCTGTAACATCTTGACTCCAAAATCAGTCCCTACTGTTACAGATCAAGATGAACGGTGAGCCCCCCGTTAAATATCTCAATCTGTAACAACTAGGGGCCAGAAACCCTTCTATCTGTTACAGATCAAGACAAAGGAAAATGTCCAATCCCAATATCTCAATCTGTAACAACAACTCGGCAAAAACAGGTCTAACTGTTACAGATTTAGACATTCGAAACCGACTGATGGGTTCATCTAAATCTGTAACATCTAGACCCCAAAACGGTCCCGAGATGTTACAGATCGAGACAGATGACCTCTCCCTGACTTTAAATCTCAATCTGTAACACATAGGACCGATTTTCTACTCTTACTGTTACAAATCAAGACAAACAGAGGGCCCGCCTGGCAAACGTCTCGATCTGTAACATCTGGAACCCAACTCTTCTGCTTACCGTTACAGAACGAGACAAACCTTTGACAACAGGGGTGCCAGACGAGGTCACCGATTGACCTGAGTCTCCCCTCGCCTGCCGTTGGCGGATGCAGCGGTGCTATTCGCCGCATTGCCGCAGCGCGGGGGATGCGCACACCGTAGGATAGCCTTATTGACAGCCTGTCAACTCGTCTTGGAGGCACTGTGACAGAAACGTTTGATATCGCGATTGTGGGCGCGGGCATCACCGGATGCGCCATCGCGCGGCAGCTCGCACGCTATGACCTGTCCATCTGCGTGGTCGATGCGGCCAACGACATTGCCCTGGGCGCGTCGAAGGCCAACGGCGGCCTGGTGCACGCCGGCTACGATCCGGCGGCGGGCGCGGTTAAGGCCCAGGTCAACGCCCGCGGCTGCGAGCTATATGGCACGTGGGCCCAGGAGCTGGGCTTTTTGTTTTGCCGCACCGGGTCCATGGTGCTGGGATTTAGCGACCAAGACCGCGCGCAGCTGGAGCAGCTGCAAAGCAACGGGCTGGCAAACGGCGTACCCGAGTTGGCGATCATCGGGGCCGAGCGCATCCACGAGTTGGAGCCGCGCGCCAGCGCCCAGGCCACGTGCGCGCTGTGGTGTCCCTCGACCGGCTATGTCGATCCGTTTGAGGTCGCCATCGCCGCGATGGAGAACGCGGTCGCCAACGGCGTGACGTTTGTGCGCTCCGCACCGGTGGAGACGATCGAGGTAGCTCCCGGCGCTGGCGACATGAGCGGTGACGGGGCCGCTCGTTTTACGCTGGTAACACCGGCCGGTGATGTGCGCTGCCGCTATTTGATTAACGCGGCGGGCAACGGCGCCGCAGACATCTCGCATATGGCGGGCGCCGAGGAGTTCCAGATGGTCTGGCGCCAGGGCAACATTGTGGTGCTGGACAAGGAGCCGCGCGCACTCATGCCGCTCTACCCCGTTCCCACGCCGGTTTCCAAGGGCGTCATCGTTACGGGCACCGTCCACGGCAACACGGTGATCACCGCGACGGCCGCTGTGCGCGAGGCGGGCGACACGCAGACCTATGCGAGCGATGTAAACGCGCTGTTGGGCGGCGCGCGCAAACTGGTGCCCGATCTGGACACGCGCCGCGTGGTGCGAGCGTTTGCCGGCGGGCGTCCGGTCATTAAGGGAACGAACGACTTTTTTATTGGACAGTCCGCCGTGGTGCCGGGGCTGTTCCAGGCGGCGGGCATTCAGTCGCCGGGCGTAGCGAGCGCTCCGGCCATTGCCGAGCGCATGGAGCAGGTGCTGCGCGAGGCGGGCGTTGCTTTGCGCGAGCGGGCCGATTGGGATCCGATTCGTCGCGCGCCGGACGACTTCGACCGTGCGCCGCTTGCGCGCAAGGAAGAGCTGATCGAGTCCGACCCCGCGTGGGGGCAGATCGTCTGCCGCTGCGAGACGGTGCCCGAGGCCGAGATCGTGGCCGCGATCCGACGCCGCCCGGGTGCGGTTTCGGTCGAAGGCGTCAAACGCCGTTGCCGCGCCGGCATGGGTCGGTGCCAGAGCGGCTTTTGCCAGAGCCGCGTGGTGCGGATTCTGGCCCGCGAGCTGGGCTGCGACCCCAGCGAGGTACCGTTGGAAGACGATGGCTCCTGGCTGGTAGAGGGACCGTTGAAGGGGGTGCGCTAGGATGGCGACGAGTATCGATATGGGTGCGGTATCGGGCGTCGAGTGCACTTGCGCAGATGCCGACAGGGTATCAATTGCTGCCGGCGCCGTGCAGACACAGGCGTTCGACGTAGTCGTTATCGGCGGCGGACCTGCCGGCATGGCGGCCTCACTTGCCGCACACAAGGCCGGAGCGCGCGTGGCCATCGTGGAGCGCGAACAGCACCTGGGCGGCATCCTGCGCCAGTGCATCCACCCGGGCTTTGGCCTCTCACACTTTAAGCAGGAACTGACCGGTCCCGAGTACGCACAGCGCTTTATCGACCAGGTGCGCGAAACCGATATCGCACTGTTCCTGGACAGCATGGTGATTGGGATCGACTCAAGCGAGGACAAAGTCGCAGGCGCGGGCGCAAGTGGCGCGGCGAGCGAAGCCTCGGCACACACCGTCACGCTCATGAGCCCCGCCGGCATGCTGCAGCTCACCGGGCGCGCCGTCGTCCTTGCCATGGGGTGTCGCGAGCGCACGCGCAGCGAGATCAAGATTCCCGGCAGCCGCCCCGCCGGCGTGTTTACCGCCGGCCTGGCGCAGCGATACATCAACATCGACAACCTCAAGCCCGGCTCGCGCGCCGTCATTTTAGGCTCGGGCGACATTGGGCTCATCATGGCGCGTCGCTGCACGCTCGAGGGGATTTCGGTCGAGGGCGTGTACGAGCTTATGCCATACGCCAACGGCCTGCGCCGCAATGTGAAGAACTGCCTGGACGATTTTGGCATTCCGCTGCACCTGTCCACCACCGTCACACGCGTGATTGGGCACGACCGCGTGGAGGCCGTCGAGGTGAGCCAGGTCGACGAAAATCTGGCGCCCATTCCGGGGACCGAGCGCATCGTTCCGTGCGACACACTGCTGCTTTCGGTGGGTTTGATTCCCGAGAACGAGCTTTCGGTAGGCGCGGGTGTTGAGCTTGACCCGCGCACGCGCGGCGCCGTGGTGGACCAGAGCCTGCAGACGGGCGTGCCGGGCATCTTTGCCTGCGGCAACGTGCTGCACGTGCACGACCTGGCCGATAACGTGACGACCGAGTCCGAGCGTGCCGGCGCAGCCGCGGCGGCGTACGCGCTGGGGACCGGCGCGGATGTCGAGACGGGCGCTGGCTGCCAGCTCACGGTCTCCCCTGCCGGCATCGCCGGCTACGCGCTGCCGGGACGCATTACGGCCGTGGCACTCACCAGGCTCAACTTCCGCGTGCGCCGGCCGGTCGATGCCGCCCGCGTGCGCATTCTGGCGGACGACGAGGAACTGCTTACGGGCAAGGTCCGCGCGTTTAAACCGAGCGTTATGGAAAGCTTCCCGCTGCCGGCAAAGGTGATACAGCGAGCGCTCGACCTGGGTGCCAGCGAGATTATCCTTTCCGTCGAGCCCGTCGAGGAGGCATAGCCATGAGCACAAATGCAATCGAGACGCTACAGTTCAACTGCACCACCTGCCCATCCGAGTGCCTCCTTACGGTGGAAGTGGAGCGCAGGGCCGACGACCGCGTGGCGACGGTGCACGCCGTGACCGGCAACAGCTGCCCGCGCGGCGATCAGTTCGCACATCAGGAGCTCACCTGCCCCATGCGCGTCCTCACTACCACCGTGGCGGTATCAGGCGGCGACGAGGCGCTGCTGCCCGTCCGCACGGCCGAGGCCATCCCGCTCGAACTCCATGCCCAGACCATGGACCTCATCCGCGGCCTAGTGGTCAAAGCCCCCATCCGCATGGGCGATGTAGTCCTCCCCAACCTCCTAGACACCGGTACCGACCTCATCGCCAGCATGGACATCGACCCGGCCTAAGCAGCTCGTTTGGGACGGTGCTCTTTTAGCTACCCCGCATCCACCCCGCCCCTCCTCAATTGCGGTGAAATAATTCCCGATTTCCGCCAAAACCCCGGCATCACGGAACTATTACACCGCAACTTGCCTTGGGATCGGTAATTAGCTTGTGCCTACTTTAGTGCCATTTCAAAACTATGCCGGATTACGGGGCTGATTCGGAGACCCCCATCCATACCGGCAATTTTCGATTTTTGATAAGCCTTCTACCTGCGGTTTTAATTTCGCTATTTTTCCCATGGTCAAGTAATACAGGTCCAGCCCCGTAATCCGCCATAGTTTTGAAACCAGCCCATTTGGGACGGGACCATATTGACTACTTTTACCTATCAGCTCGCATGTTTGACGCAGCTAAAATAGCCCCGTCCCAAATTGACTACCCTGGCATTGGGGATACCATGGTGGCAACCTAACGAAAGGACGATGTATGGCACATGTCGATGACCAGCGCGTGGCACGCGTGCTCGATGCGCTCGAGGCTCAGCACCCCGGCGCGCAGCTGCTCGTAAACGACCCGTGGTCGATTTATTACCTGACCGGCTTTTATGCCGATATGTTCGAGCGTTTTTGCGGCGTACTGCTCGCACGCGGTAGCGAGCCCGTGATCTTGGTCAACGCGCTGCATCAGTTGCCCGAGTATGACAATGCCCGCGTCGCGTACCACACCGATACCGACGTCGTGGCCGACGCCATCGCTCGCGAGGTTGATCCGACCAAACCGCTCGGCATCGACACCGTCATGCGCTCCGGCTTCTTGATGCCCCTCATGGAGCGCCATGCCGCGAGCGAATTCTTCCTCGGCGATTTTGCCGTGACCGCCGCGCGAACCTACAAAGACGCCGGCGAGCAGGAGCTTATGCGCGTGTCCTCGGCCGCTAACGACGCCGTGATGGCCGACGCGATCGAGCTCGTCCACGAAGGCGTGACAGAGCGCGAGATCGCCGACCAGATGCTTGGCCTGTATCGCAAGCACGATTGCGAGGGCTTTAGCTTTCCGCCCATCGTGAGCTTTGGCGCCAACGCCGGCGACCCGCACCACGAGCCAGACGATACGGTACTCAAGCGTGGCGACGTGGTGCTGTTCGATATTGGCGGACGTCGCCGCAACTATTGCTCGGACATGACGCGCACGTTCTTTTGGGGCGAGCCGGACGAGGAGACGGCACGCATCTACGACATCGTGCGCCGCGCCAACGAGGCCGCCGAGGCGCTCATCGCCCCGGGCGTGCGCATGTGCGACCTGGACCGTGCCGCGCGCGACGTGATTGAGGACGCGGGTTATGGCAAGTACTTTACGCACCGTCTGGGACACTCGATCGGCCTGCAAGACCACGAGCCGGGTGACGTCTCGCTCGTCAACGAGCAGGTCGTGGAGCCGGGCATGACGTTTTCCATCGAGCCGGGCATCTACCTCCCCGGCCGCACCGGCGTCCGCATCGAGGACCTTGCCCTGGTCACCGAGAGCGGCGTCGAGATCCTCAACGCCTACCCCCACGACCCAGTCCGCCTAGACTAGGCAATGCGGCAAAGGGACAGCCCCTTTGCCGCATCACATGAATGCCGCCACGAAATGGGCCTATCTACTACGTTTAGCCCGCATGGGGCGACCATGCGGGTATTTTTTGAAAATTTACAAGCCTTCTACCTGCGGCTTTGATTTTGCGATTCTCGGCATGGTTGAGGGTAGCCGGTCAAACGTAGTAGATAGGCCCATTTCGTGGCGAGCAGGCAAACTAGCTACCCTGCGGAAGGGATCTAGCGGAGCAGACCGGCAACTTCGCCGGCCAGGGTGATGGTGCCTGCTGCTACGAAGGGCTCGCCTGCGGCCTCAAAGGCTGCGAGGGCCTCGGACACGCTGGGGTACACGCCTGCGAGCTTATCGGAGTCCACCAGGGCAGCAAGCTCCTCCGCCGGCAGGGCGCGATCGGAATCGGTCTGTGTGACGACCACGCGCGGGAAGGCCGGGATCAGCACGTCGACAATACCCGCCACGTCCTTGTCTGCCAGCGCGGCGCACAGCAACGTGGGGCGATTCTCTACGCACGGATCGATCTCGTCCAAGGCGCTCACAAAGTTCTCGCAGCTCTGGGGGTTATGGCAGGCGTCGATCAGCTTGAGCGGGTCGGTTCCCAACACATCAAAACGGCCCGGCGTGGGGCAGCCCATAAGCGAAGCATCAAGCGCCTCGTGGTCGAGCTCGCGACCCAGATACCCCTCGCAGAGCATAATCGCGCACGCGGCATTCTGCGGCTGATACGCCGGCTTAACCATGCTCGACGTATAAATCGCACGCGGCGTGGTACAGCTAAACTCAACCGTATCGCCCACATGCGCCGGCACCTTGGTCGTGGCGTGGCTCACCACCAGCGGCACCACACCACACTCGCGACAACGGTTGTCCATAACGCGCTGAACGCTCGGCTCATGCGTGCCCTCGCCCAGCACAACCAGGCGTCCGGGCTTAATGACGGCGGCCTTCTCCCCCGCAATGGCCTCGAGCGTATCGCCCAGAATGCGCGTGTGGTCGAGTCCGATGCCCGTGATGGCAACGGCAACGGGATCGGTCGCGCTCGTGGCGTCCCAGCGACCGCCCATGCCGACCTCGAGCACGGCGACATCCACGCGAGCCTCGGCAAACACCACAAGCGCGGCGGCCGTCAGCAGGTCAAACGGCGTGATGGTATAGGCACGCTCCCCCGCCACCACGCGGCGCGCATTCACTCGATGCCCCGCCTCAACAGCAGCAGAAACGCCACGGGCAAACGTCTCATCGCTCACGACGCGCCCATCGACCTCCATGCGCTCGGGATAGCGAACAAGCTGCGGCGACGTATAAAGCGCAGCCTTGAGCCCCTCGCCGCGAAGGATAGCAGCCGAAAAACGCGTGGTCGAAGTCTTGCCATTGGTACCGGCAACCTGAATGCAATCAAAGTACTCGTCCGGCCGCCCCAGCTCATCGAGCATATCGACAACTGTCTCGAGCAGAGGACCAGCATCCCCAGAAATCCGCCCCGTATCGGCAGCAAGCCCCACAGCCTCACTAAACGAAAGCAAATCAAACGAGAAAGGAACGACATACGACCCAGAACGCTTAGCCATAACCCAAAGTCCCCTCAACATAAAAAGAGGCCCGAATCAACAACGAGCCCTTCCCATTCAAAATATCAGCCAAACACCGCTTTGCAGCAGAATCAAGGCCACAGCCAAGTGGCCTAACCCACCAGTTGCAAACAACCACGTAAACGACCTGGGAGCGGTTTGGGGCTTTGCTCGATACAAGTTCCGCACGAGCCGAAGGCCACTTAATGTGGCCTTCGTGCGAGCAGGACTGTCCGCAGTAGCGAGCAATGCCCCAAACCGCGTCCCCCAGTAACGCCTACGAGAAGTCAGCAACCTGAGCAGTCAGCGCCTCCAGGATCTCCTTGAGCTCAGCTGCACGGTCCCTCTTCTTCTGGACCACCGCGGGCGCGGCCTTGGCCACAAAGCCCTCGTTGGCGAGCGTCTTCTCGCAGCCGGCGAGCTCCTTCTGGGCCGCGGCAATCTCCTTCTCCAGACGTGCCTTCTCGGCCGAAAGGTCAACCTTTCCCTCGAGTACCACAAAGGCCTCGACGCCGCTGTCGACCACGGCGATGCTCGCAGCCGGCTTCTCAACATCGGTACCCATGACCAGCGAGGCGGTATTGGCCAGCGGCTCGATGGTCGAGCGCAGGCTCTCGAGCTTCTCGATGTCCTCGGCACCGGCACGCACGACCACGTCGAGCTCGGCCTTGGGGCTCAGGCGATAACGCGAACGCGTGGCGCGGGCGGCAGAAACGACGGTGCGACACAGCTCAAACGCGCGCTCGGCGTCCTCGTCGACATACTTGACATAGTCGGCGGGCTCGGGCCACTTGGCGATCATGAGCGCCTCGGCGCGGTCCACGTCGCCCTCGGCGTCCAGGTCGAGCACGCTCGCCGGCATGTTGTCCCAGATCTCCTCGGTGACAAACGGCATGAGCGGGTGCATCAGGCGAATAGAGGTATCGAGCACAAAGATCAGGTTTCGCTGCGCCTGCAGACGGCCCTCGCCCTTCAGGCGCGCCTTGGTGACTTCGACGTACCAGTCGCAGACCTCGTTCCAGAAGAACTGCTGAACGCCGCGGGCCATGTCGCCAAAGGTGTAGTTCTCGATGCCCTCGGTGACCATCTTGACGGCCTTGGCCAGACGGCTGAACATCCAGGCGTCGGCCGGCGTCTCTACGACGGGCTCGCCGGGCGTGTAGCCCTCCATGTTCATAAGCAGGAAGCGGCTGGCGTTCCAAATCTTGGTCACAAACGACTTGGCCTGCTCGGTACGCGGGCTGTCGATAAGCTTCTTGGTCTTCTTATCGATGTTCGCGTCAAATTTGACGTCCTGGTTGTTGGTGCAGAGCGTCAGCAGGTTGTAACGCATGGCGTCGGCACCGTACATGCCAATGAGGTCCATGGGGTCAACGCCGTTGCCCTTGGACTTGGACATGCGGCTGCCGTCCTTGGCAAGAATCGTCGGGTAGATGACGACATCCTTAAACGGCACCTCGTCCAGGAAGTACAGCGAACTCATGACCATGCGGGCGACCCACAGCGCGATGATATCGCGCGCGGTGACGAGTGCCGTCGTGGGGTGATGCCCCTCGAGCAGCTCCGGCTTTTGCGGCCAGCCCTGCGTGGCGAAAGTCCACAGCTGCGAGCTGAACCAGGTGTCCAGCACGTTCTCGTCCTGATGCACGTGATGACCGCCGCACTTAGGGCACACGTCGGTGTCCTCGGTAAGGGCATCCTCCCAGCCGCAGTCCTCGCAGTAGAACACGGGAATACGGTGGCCCCACCACAGCTGGCGGCTGATGCACCAGTCCTTGAGGTTCTCCATCCAGGTGGTATAGGTCTGCGTCCAACGCGCGGGGTGGAAGGTCACCTTGCCGGAGTTGACGGCATCGAGCGCCGGCCCCTTGAGCTTGTCGACGGCCACAAACCACTGCTCGGACAGCCACGGCTCCAGTGCGGCATCGCAACGGTAGCAGTGCATGACGGAGTGATCGTGATCCTCGACGTGATCGAGCAGGTCGTGCTCCTCAAACCACTTGATGACGGCCTCGCGGCACTCCTCGCGGGTCATGCCGGTAAACTCGCCGTAGCCCTCGACGACCACCGCATGCTCGTCAAAGATGTTGATCTGCGGCAGGTCGTGGGCCTGACCCATGGCGTAATCGTTGGGGTCGTGGGCCGGGGTGACCTTGACAAAGCCGGAGCCAAAGTTGGCGTCGACATGCCAATCCTCAAAGATGGGGATCTCACGGTCGACGATGGGGAGCTTGACGGTCTTACCCACAAAGGCGGCCTTCTCGGGGTCCTTCGGGGAGACGGCCACGCCCGTGTCGCCGAGCATGGTCTCGGGACGCGTAGTGGCGACGACGATGTAGTCCTGGCCGTTGACCGGCTCGGTCAGCGGGTAGCGCAGGTGCCACAGGTGACCCTTCTCGTCCTTGTACTCGGCCTCGTCGTCCGAGATGGCGGTGGTGCAGTTGGGGCACCAGTTGACGATGCGCTTGCCGCGGTAGATCAGGCCGTCGTGGTACCAGTCGCAGAACACCTTGCGCACGGCCTGGGCGTAGTCCTCGTCCATGGTAAAGCGCTCGTTATCAAAGTCGACGGAGCAGCCCATACGCTTGATCTGCTCGACGATGATGCCGCCGTACTCGTGGGTCCAATCCCAGCAGGCGTCGACAAACTTATCGCGGCCGATCTCCAGGCGGCTGATGCCCTCGCTCTTGAGCTTCTTGTCGACCTTGGTCTGCGTGGCGATGCCGGCGTGGTCGGTACCGAGCACCCAGCGGGTGGACCTGCCGCGCATGCGGGCCATGCGGATGATGGCATCCTGGATGGAGTCGTCGGTGGCATGACCCATGTGGAGCTTGCCGGTCACGTTGGGAGGCGGAATGGTGACAGTGCAGTCGCCCACGCCCTCACGGCGCTTGTAGTAGCCGCCGTCGAGCCACTTCTGCAGGATCGCCGGCTCGTTGGTCGACGGATCGTAGTTTTTGGGCATCTCTTCCATATATCTCTCCCGTCCCACCGGGGAGGAATGTAGGCCCGCCAGGGTCTGCATTCCTCCCCTTAGGTATCGATTACTTCAGTCTGATACGACTTTGCTGAGGCTTAAACAAACACACAGAATAACACAGGTAGTTGGGGTTATTGCGTATATATAAAATAGCCTCCGACCGCGGGTGGTCGGAGGCTATTCAAATTCGCATTTGCGAAACCTACCATTTAGGGACAGGTTTATTTTGGTCGGTTTTATATGGGCAAACATCATTCTCCCTGATAAAACCTGCCAAAATAAACCTGTCCCTTTTTGGCAGGTTTACCCGTAGATGCGCTGGGGCTGTTCCGTGCCCTTTACGGAGGCTTCGGTCACGATGACCTTGGCGACTCCTTCCTCGCTCGGCAGGTCGAACATCGTCTGCTGCAGCACGTCCTCGCAGATGGAGCGCAGGCCGCGGGCGCCGGTCTTGCGGGCAAGCGCCATGCGGGCAATCTCGTGCAGGGCGGCGTCCTCAAACTCAAGTTCAACGTCCTCGAGCTGGAACATCTTGCGGTACTGACGCACAACGGCGTTCTTTGGCTCGGTCAGGATCGACACCAGGTCGTCCTCGTCGAGCGCCTGTGTCTGGGTGACGACGGGCGTACGTCCCACAAACTCGGGGATCATACCAAAGGCGTTGAGGTCCTGCGGGAGCACCTGACGCAGCAGGTCGTTCTCGTCGACCGAGGTGGGGCCGGCGATCTCGGAGTTAAAGCCCACGCCCTTGTTGCCCACGCGATCGGCGATAATCTTGTCCAGACCCACAAAGGCACCGCCGCAGATAAACAAGATATTGGTCGTGTCGATCTGCAGCAGCTCCTGCTGGGGGTGCTTGCGGCCGCCGGTGGGCGGAACGCTTGCCACCGTACCCTCAAGGATTTTAAGCAGCGCCTGCTGAACGCCCTCGCCCGAAACGTCGCGGGTGATGGAGAGGTTCTCGGCCTTGCGGGCGATCTTGTCGATCTCGTCCACGTAGATGATGCCGACCTGCGCACGCTCGATATCGCCATCGGCAGCATTGATGAGCTTGAGCAGGATGTTCTCCACGTCCTCGCCCACGTAACCGGCCTCGGTGAGTGCGGTGGCGTCGGCGATGGCAAACGGCACCTCGAGGATGCGCGCGAGCGTCTGGGCGAGCAAGGTCTTACCGGTACCGGTGGGACCGAGCAGCAAGATGTTAGACTTGGCGAGCTCCACCTCGTCCATATCGTCGTCGAGCCGCGAACCCGCACCCGAGGCCTCGTCAAAGGCCGAAAGCGCGGCGCCGCCCTCGATCACGCGACGGTAGTGGTTGTACACGGCAACCGACATGGCGCGCTTGGCGTCTTCCTGACCCATGACATAGGCCGAAAGCTCGTCATAGATCTCGTGCGGGGTCGGCACGTGCGTGATGACCTGACGTACGTCGTCCTCGAGTTCAAAGCCCTCGGGCTCGGGATCCATGGCAGGCTGCCCGGCAGCCTGACCGTGGTCGTTGAGGAAGCCCGGCAGCTTGCCGTTGCAGGCGGCATCCATAAAGTCCGAAGCCAGCGACTCCTCCAAGATCTCGGAGCAGGCGGCAACGCACTCGTCGCAGATAAAGATGTTGGTGGGGCCCTTTACAAGGCGGCGCACCTGACCCTGCTCTTTTCCGCAGAAGGAGCAGCGGATGGGGTTGCCGTTCTCGTCAAAGTTGTCCTGCATGTTACCGGCCATCCTAGGCGTCCTTCGCGGCAAGATCGCGCGAGGTGACGATACGGTCGATCAGGCCGTAGTCAAGCGCCTCGGCAGCGGTCAGGTAGTTGTCGCGCTCGGTATCGGCCTGGACCTTCTCGATCGGCTGGCCCGAGGCGTCGGACAAGATCTGGTTGAGCTCGCGACGGGTCTTCTTGATCTCCTCGGCCACGATCTCGATCTCGGTCTGCTGACCCTGGGCACCGCCACTGGGCTGGTGAATCATGACCTTGGAGTGCGGCAGGCAGAAGCGCTTGCCCTTGGCGCCGGCCGAAAGCAGCACGGCGGCCATAGACGCGGCCATACCGACGCAAATGGTGGAGACCTGCGGCTTGATAAAGTTCATAGTGTCCAGAATCGCCAGGCCGGAGTAGACCTCGCCACCGGGCGAATTGATGTAGAGCGAGATATCCTTCTCGGCATCCTGGCTCTCAAGATGCAGCAGCTGGGCAACGACCAGGTTGGCGCTGACGGAGTTGATCTCCTCGCCCAAGAAGATGATGCGGTCGTTGAGCAGGCGCGAATAGATATCGTAGCTGCGCTCGCCGCGCGGCGTCTGCTCGATAACGTATGGCACGAGGGCGGAATCGAACTTAGCGATCATACGCATCTCCATTTCTCTCTTGCGGACCAAATTGGTTCTAGATAAACGAACGGTGCCCGCATGCTATGCATTGGCTGGCACCGTACGAAGCAACCGAATAACCGGTTTATAACTTTACCCCATCACGGGCGCCTGCATGCGCTCGCGGGAAAGGTGGCGAGAATTACTCGGCGTCCTTGGCGGTCTCGTCGACCTCGGTCACCTTGGCGTTCTCGACCAGGTGGTCGACGGCCTTGGAGCGACGGATGGACTCGCGGACGGCAGGCATGCGTCCATCGGCGATGAACTCGGCCTTGGAAGCCTCGACGTCCTTGACGCCGGCCTTCTCGAACTCGGCGTTGACGTCGTCCTCGGTGACCTCGATCTTGAGCTCACGGGCGAGGGCGTCGAGCGCCAGGGACTCGCGGGCAACGTCGTTGGCCTGCTTGTGCAGGTCGCCGATGAACTGCTCCATGGTCAGGCCGGAAGCGGGCAGCCAGGTGTCCAGCGTCATGCCGCGGGCAGCGAGGTTGGACAGGAAGTTCTGGCCAAGCTCCTCAAAGACAGACTGCTCGTAGTCGGCGTCCATCTCCTCGAGCTGCAGACGCTCGGCGAGAGCGGCGACGCAACGGTTCTCCTTCTCGGCCGGAAGGCGGGAAGCCTTGTCCTGCTCGATCTCGAGCTTGATGGCGTCGCGCATAGCGTCGATGCTGTCGAAGCCAAAGTCGGACTTGACAAGCTCGTCGGTGAGCTCGGGGGTGTTGCGGACCTTGATGCCCTTGACGGTGACCTCGACGGTGTGGGTCTCGGCCTCCTCGCCATCCTCGACCTCGTCGGTCCAGGTGACGGTCTTGACGTCGTCGACGTTAGCACCGATCAGAGCCTCGTTGAACTCCTTGGGGTTGCTGTCGCTACCGGCAATGAGCATGCGGCCCTCGGCAGCGAAGTTGTCGGCGTTCTCGACGGCCTTGAGGTCGACGGTAACGTAGTCCTCGGCCTCGACGGCACGATCCTCGACGTCCTCGAAGGTGGCACGGTAGTTGAGGAGCATCTCGACCTGGTTGTTGATCTCGGACTCGGTGACCTCCGCGGGAGGCATCTCGATCTCGACGGCGTCGTAGGAGGAGAGCTCGGCGGCAGGACGCAGAGAGAACTCGACGGTGTAGGTGTAGTCCTCGTGATCCTTGGCGAGGTCGAGCTCCTTGTAGTCACCGTTCTTGGTGGGGACGATGTCCAGCTCGTTGAGGACGGCGGGCTCGTTGGCGGCGATCAGATCGTTGGTGGCCTGAGCGAGGGTGGCTTCGGCGCCAAGAGCAGCGTCGATGACCGGACGGGGAGCCTTGCCGGCACGGAAGCCCGGGAAGCGGTACTTCTTGGCGGTGTCCTTGTAGGCCTTCTTGATCGCGGCGTCGACGTCGGCGGCCGGAATGGTGACCGTAGCGGTGAGCTTGGCGTCCTTGACGTCAGAAGCGGTGATGTTCAACACGTTCCTCCTCATACTGCCCAGCTTATCTGAGGTGCTGGTACCTTTATGCAACAAAGTGTCGCGACGGCCGAGGCCGACGCAGGTGCGTTGGTGCGGGCGAAAGGACTCGAACCTTCACGGGAATCCCACCAGAACCTAAATCTGGCGCGTCTACCAATTCCGCCACGCCCGCATGAGCGCACAGACTAGGAATGATAGCAGATACGAACGGCAAGCGCACGCACACCTTTTTAGGCCCACGACCTCACCACGAGTTACAGCGGAACAGGGTAGCTAATTTGGGACGGGGCTTTTTTAGCTACCCCGCTTGTGGGGGTAGCTAAAAAAGCCCCGTCCCAAATTAGCTACCCCCATCGGCTATCTCCCGCAGCCCACAATTCGGTTGAAAAGTGGGCTGCAGTTTCCTCGGGCTTGCCAAAGACCGGCGGCTGCCGCGCCTCGCCTACTCCCCCAGCAGGGCCTTCTCGGGCGTGATCGGCAGCGAGCGAACCTGGTGGCCGGTGGCGTGCGCCACGGCCGAGGCAACGGCGGCGAGCGGTGTGTTGATGACGACCTCGCCGATCGACTTGGCGCCAAACGGGCCCGTCGGCTCGTAGCTCGGCTCAAAGGCCACGCGAATGCTGCCGATATCCAGGCGCGTGGGCAGCTTGTAGCTCATAAAGTTACCGGTGCGCAGGCGACCGCGGTCGTCGTGCTCGACAATCTCGTAGAGTGCGTGACCGATGCCCTGGGCAATGCCGCCCTCGGCCTGGACGCGCGCGAGTGCCTCGTTGATCACGGTGCCGCAGTCCACAGCCGCCGCATAGTCCACCACAGTCACCTTGCCGGTGGCCTTGTCGACCTCGACCTCGGCAATGCCGGCCATAAACGGCGGAGGCGAAACGGGCAGGCAGGCAGAAGCATGCGAGGTGAGCGCGTCGCCGCCCGCGATGTTCTTGACGCACAGGTTGGCAAAGTCGCGCAGCGTGAGGTAGCGGCCGCACTCGAGAGCGGCGCGCTCGTCAGACAGACGCACGTACTGGCCGTCGAAGACCACGTCGGCGGCGTCCACGTCCCACATCTGGGCGGCCTTGGCGCAGATCTTCTCGCGCAGCTCGGTCGCGGCATTCTTGGCTGCCAGGCCCGTCACGTACGTGCCCGAGCTCGCGTACGAGCCGGCATCGAACGGCGAGACGTCGGTGTCCACGCCGCGCACCACGATAAGCGAGCTCTCCACGCCCAGCTCCTCGGCGGCAATCTGCGCCAGGATCGTGTCGACACCCATGCCGTTATCGGTGGCGCCGGTGCCGATGGTAATGAAGCCGTCCTCCTCCAGGCGCATGTCGATGCCGCCGATATCCACGTTGGAGATGCCCGAGCCCTGCATGGTGAGCGCGCAGCCCAGAGCACGCACGCGGTCGCCCAGGTCCACGGCCAGCGGCTTGTCGCGCCAGCCGATCATGTCCATCGCACGCAGCAGGCAGCGGTCGAGCGCGCAGGCGTTGAGCTTTTCGTTGTAGTACTGCGGCATAATCTCGCCCTCGCGCACGATGTTCTTAAGGCGCAGGTCGGCGGGATCCATGTGCAGCATGTCGGCGAGCTCGTTGACGGCGCTCTCCACGGCAAACTGGCCCTGGGTGGCGCCGTAGCCGCGATACGCACCGCCGCGGTTGGTGTTGGTGTAGACGGCGTCCCACCTAAAGCGGCTCGCCTTCACGTGGTTGTAGATGGGCAGGCTCTTGTGGCCCGAGAGGCCGATCGTCGTGGTGGCATGTTCGCCATACGCGCCGGCGTTGGACAACGTGTGCAGGTCGATGGCCGTGATGGTGCCGTCTTTCATGGCGCCCAGCTTGACGGTCATCTGCATCTGGTGACGCGAGTTGCCCGCAGTGATGGTCTCCTCGCGGGTGTAGCAGCAATAGCTCGGACGGCCAGTCTGCTGCGTCACGAACGCCACGAAGATCTCGCAGCAGCCCGTCTGCTTGGAGCCAAAGCCGCCGCCGATGCGCGGCTTAATAACCTGCACCTGCGACTGCGGAATGTCGAGCGACTGCGCGACCATGCGGCGCACATGAAAGGGCACCTGCGTGGAGGTGGTCACCGAGATGCGGCCGAACGCGTCGGTCGTCGCGAAGGCACGGAAGGTCTCCATGGGCGCGGTCTGCGTGGCCTGGCTGGTGTAAGTGCGCTCAAAGACGATGTCGCTCTGGGCGAAGGCCTCGTCCAGGTCGCCAAAATCGCTGGTACCGCTGCACACCAGGTTGCGAGCAACGTCGCCGCCCTGCGGGAACATAAAGGTCACGTCGCCCTCGGGGTGGACCACGATGTCGTTATCGAGCGCCTGGGTAAAGTCGAGCAGGGGCTCGAGCACCTCGTAGTCGACCTTGATGAGCTTGAGTGCCTTGTCGGCGGCCTCCTCGGTCTCGGCGGCGACGATCGCCACCTCCTCGTTTTGGTAGCGCACCAGGTTCTCGAGGATCAGGCGGTCGTAGGGGCTCGGCTGCGGATAGCTCTGGCCGGCGATGGTAAAGCGGCGCTTGGGCACATCCTCGTAGGTGTAGACGCCCACCACGCCGGGCACCTTCAGGGCGCGCGACGTATCGATGGAGCGGATCTTGGCACGGGCATACGGGCTGCGCTTGAGCTTGACGATAAGGGCGCCGGCGGGCACCAGGTCTCCTGTGTAGACGGGACGCCCCTCGAGCAGGGCCTTCGAGTCCTTCTTGGGCTGCTTATGGGTGATCTGCTTGTACGAGACGCCATCGCAGCTGGTGTCGTTGACCGGAAGCTCGGGCATCTCAAAGCCCACCTGCACGCCGGACTCGTTAAGGAAGCGGACGATGGCGCGCAGCTGGCTCTCGTAGCCGCTGCAACGGCAGAGGTTGCCGGCGAGCTGGCGCGAGAGCTCCTCGCGCGTGGCGACGAGACTCGGGTCCTCCTTGGCAGCGCGGGCAAGCGCCAGCACGTTCATGATGAGGCCGGGGGCGCAAAAACCGCACTGCTCGGCACCTTCGGCAGCCATTGCGTGGGCGAGCGCCTCGGACTCGGCCTTGAGACCCTCGAGCGTGGTGACGGAGCGGCCCTCGACGCGCGCAGCGGGAACCGAGCAGCTCAGCACCGGGTCGCCGTCGAGCCACACCGTGCACAGGCCGCAGTTGGTGGTTTCGCAGGCACAGCGCACCGAGGCGCAACCCTGCTCGCGCAGCAGCGCAAAGAGCATGGTGTCGGGGGCAATCTGAACCTTGACCTTGCGGCCGTTGAGCGTAAAGGAAAGATCGATGAGTTTGGCAGCCATTAGCGCACCTCGCTAGAATCGACGCCGGGCACGCGGCGGCAGGAATACTCGTCCGTGGCAAACTTAGGCACTTGCACGCCCTCGAGCTCGCGGGCAAGCGAGGCCGAAAGCTCGATGCCGGCGGCGCGACGCACGGCCTGCACGGCAAGCGGCGCCGAGATGCAACGGCGATAGTCGGCCGAGCCCCACAGGTTGGTGCCGTAGCTCAGCGCGCGTACGGACGCGGCCAGGGCGCGCAGCTCGTCCTCGGAAGGCTGCTCGCTCACCAGGCCACATGCCTCGCCCTGCAGCAGGGTCGCGCGCAGCGGGCGGGCACCCACGGTGACATGCCAGCTGTTGTCCCACCAGGCGGCGGTGACGTTTAAGGAGGGGAAGTCGGTCGCGGCCTTGCGCACGGCCTCGTAGCTTGCACGGTAATCGTGCTTAACGACCACCACGTGCTCGATCACGTCGCGCACGTAGCCCATATCCACGAACTCGGCGAGCGGCACGCGGCCGGCACCCGTCAGCTCAACGTACGAATCGAGCGCCAAAAAGGCCGAGAGCACGTCCGAGAAACCAAAGCGACCGTAGATGCTGCCGCCCACCGTGGCGGTGTTGCGCAGCTGCACGCCCACAATATCGTGGACGGCGAACTCAAAGACATGGTTGACAAGCGCGTTGAGCTCGGCATGGCGCTCGAGCTGGCGCAGGGTGCACATGGCACCGATGCGAAACTCGGTCTCGGTCTCCTCGATCTGATCGAGTCCGCAGGCCGAAAGGTCAATCGCCGTCGCCACGCGACGCGAACCCAGGCGCATCCAGATGCCGCCGCCCACAATCTTGTTGTTGCGGTTCTTCTGTAAGAGCTCATAGGCTTCGGCCGCGTTTCCAACGCGAACGTAGGTACCGAACTTGAGCACGTTCTCCCCCATCTCTTCACTTGTCCAGTACCTCTAAGTGTACCAAACGAGGGAGCACAGCCCTCGCCACCATAGAAAAAGGCTCCCAGCCTGATGGCTGGGAGCCTCATCACATGCTATGTCGAGCGAAGATTTAGCAGACGCCCTGGGCGAGCATGGCGTCGGCGACCTTCAGGAAGCCGGCGATGTTGGCGCCCATGACAAAGTTGCCCTCCTGGCCGTACTCCTTGGCGGTGTCGTCCACGTTGTGGAACATGCCGCGCATGAGCTGCTCGAGCTTGCCGTCGACCTCCTCGAAGGTCCAGGACAGGTGCTCGGCGTTCTGGCTCATCTCCAGGCCGGACACGAGCACGCCGCCGGCGTTGGCAGCCTTACCGGGCATAAAGGCGACGCCGTTCTCCTGGAAGTAAGTCGTGGCCTCGATGGTCGTGGGCATGTTCGCGCCCTCGCCGACCACCTTGCAGCCGTTGGCGACGAGCGCCTGGGCGTCCTCGAGCAGCAGCGTGTTCTCGCGAGCGCAGGGCAGCGCGATATCGCAGGGCAGCTGCCACACGCCGCGGCCGTCGCCCTCGTGCCACACGGCGTTGGGCTTCTCGTCAACATACATGGCGAGCGTGACGCCCTTGTCGTGGCCGGAGCGCTTCTTGTTGTAGACGTGCTCGAGCACGGTGTAGTCGATGCCGTCGGGATCCTCGACCCAGCCGTGGGTATCGGAGCAGGCGAGCACCTTGCCGCCGAGCTGAGCGACCTTCTGGACCGCGTAGATAGCGACGTTACCGGAGCCGTGAACGACAACGTTCTTGCCCTCGAAGGAGTCGCCGCGGCTCTTGAGGTACTCATCCACAAAGTAGACCAGACCGTAACCGGTGGCCTCGGTACGGGCGAGCGAGCCGCCAAAGGAGAGGCCCTTGCCGGTAAGGACGCCGGTCCACTCGTTGGTCAGGCGCTTGTACTGACCGAACATGTAGGCAACCTCGCGGCCGCCAACGCCCAGGTCGCCGGCGGGAACGTCGGTGTTGGGGCCAATGTGGCGATAGAGCTCGGTCATGAAGGACTGGCAGAAGTGCATGATCTCGTTGTTGGACTTGCCCTTGGGGTCAAAGTCGGAGCCGCCCTTGCCGCCGCCCATGGGAAGGGTGGTCAGGCTGTTCTTGAGGATCTGCTCCAGACCCAGGAACTTGAGCATACCCAGGGTGACCGTCGGGTTAAAGCGCAGGCCGCCCTTGTAGGGTCCAATGGCAGAATTGAACTCGACGCGGTAACCGCGGTTGACCTGAACCTTGCCCTGATCGTCGACCCAGGGAACACGGAACATGACGATGCGCTCGGGCTCGACGAGGCGCTCCAGCAGGGCGGCCTCCTCGTACTCGGGGTGGGCATCGAGCGCCGGCTGGATGGTGCCGAGGATCTCGGTCGCGGCCTGGATGAACTCAGGCTGCTCGGGATAGCGGGCCTTGAGCTCTTCGAGAACTTTCTGCGTGTAGCTCATGCTTCCTCCAATGATGGGAAACGAAAATGTCGGTCACGGCACCCTATGCGCCGCGAACTTTATCGTGTATGGATAATATCGCACTGTTGCAGCAAAGTTTCGCATAAGCCGACGAGCAGATGTTTCGTTTTGATTACGATGCAGGTAGAAGCGTTTTTGAGCACCCGACGTACAAATCGCGTGTTTCGAAGCTGTTTCGTCCACATGTTCCAAACCACCACATTGGGGACACATGATGCGCCCGGGCACACCGGCGGCAAGACAGACGACACGGCCGACCCGCACAAAAACAAAACAGCGCCTTTGCGGCACGCAGCAAGACCGCGAGCACAAAAGCGCTGGTAGGAGTGTGGCGGGAACGTATGTGAATCGAACACATCCAAGACGTTTTGCACGCCTCGCAACGGTTTTGAGGACCGCGGAGCCCACCGGAGCCCATCCGTTCCCAAGTGCGGCGGTATTTTACCAAACCGAGCAGCCAGTCTAGCGCAGGGACCTCAGGCCACCGGCTTCCTTGTCGAGCACCGTAAAGCGCACGGCATCCAGGTGCTCCAAGATGCTGATGGCACGTTTGCGCGACACGCCCAGCGCCTCGCGCAGCACGCTCGTGGTGGCAGCGCCGCCGGCTGCCTCAATGGCAGCGGCGACAAGCTCGCGCGCATGGGCTTCCGAGATGGCAGACAGGGCAACGTCGCGCTCGACCTTAACGATCGAGCGGTTGAGCGAAAGCTCGCGCAGGGCGCGCGTCATGGTGTCGCGGTCGAGCTGCAGTCGCTCACCCACCTCGGGCAGCGTCGGCGCATCGAGGCCGGCCCCGTCGAGCAGCGCCACAATGCGCTCACACGCCTCGCGCACCACACGCGCCGCGGCAGCAGCGGAGTGCGGGTCGAACACCTCGGTGCCCTCGGCGGCGCACACGCCACGCGAGCAGCCCTCGGCAATCAGAGCCGCGGCAACGTCTTCATCGGCGGCAGGCCACGCAGCATGGGCAACGGCGCCGGGCGTAAAACCCGTCTCCTTGGGAGCCGCCGCGTGCATGGCAGACAGGGTCGCCGCCAGCACGTCCATGGCGGCATCGAGCACGGCGCCATTCGCATACAACGTGCCGCCCGAGCCGGCAAGCTCGCAAACAACACCTCGCGCCACCAACTCGCCCAGTGCGGCATCGGCCTCACCGGCAACAAGATCGAGCGCCTCGGCAACATCAGCCGCCGCAACCGGCAGCGCCTGCAGCGCCAGCCACGCGTCTACGCCAGCAACGGCATCGCCGGCTTCAAGCGCCGCAAACAGCGCACGCTCGCCGGCCGAAAGCTCGCGTGAGCGACGGCAGCGCGAAAGCAGCACACGCCCGCCGCCGATGAGCATAACGGGCGAATACGACAGCACCACGGCATGGTCTCCGGCGCGCAGCGGCAATGGCTCCTCCAGGCGCACCTGCACGGTACGGGTCTCGCCCACCGCCATGGGGGCCTCGCCCTCCAAAAGCATGACGCGGCCGATGACCTCGGCCGTGCCGGCCATCACGTGCACGCGCGCGCCCGACTCGAGCACGCGCGGCTTGGCGCCCTCGCGGCCCAGGTAGGTAAACGTCATCATAAAGCGCAACGTCTGACCAAAGCGACCCGCCACGCCCAGCATCTCACCACGGTCAAGCGCCGCGACACCGTCACCGACCAGGTTAAGCGCCACGCGTTGCCCAGGCAGCGCGCGCGGCGTATCGCCATGCACCTGAATCCCGCGCACACGACAGACCGTACGCGACGGCAAAGCCATCAGCTCGTCGCCCACAGCAACCGGTGCATCGTGCAGCGTTCCCGTAACGACGGTGCCGACACCCTTGATCGTAAAGCAGCGGTCAATCGGCAGGCGAGACGCGGCATCGCTCCGATCGGAACGGTCGCGGCAAGCATCCCAGCAGGCACTTACCTGCTCGTCGAGCACCGCAAGCAGCCCGTCGATCCCCTCGCCCGTCTTGGACGACACGGGCACAATCGGCGCGCCCGCAAACACGGTACCCGACAAAAAGTCATCGACATCGAGCTCGGCAAGCTCGGTCATCTCGGCATCGGCCAGGTCGCACATCGTCAACGCGACCACCATATGCGTAACGCCCAGCAGCTCCAGCACATGCACGTGCTCGCGGGTCTGCGGCATCACGCCCTCGACGGCCGAAACCACCAGCACGGCCACGTCGATACCCGTGGCGCCCTGCACCATGGCGCGCAGGTAGTGGGCATGGCCAGGCACGTCGACCAGGCCGACAATCTTGCCACTCGGCAGCGCCAGCTCGCCAAAGCCAAGCTCAACGGTCATACCTCGACGACGCTCAACCTCCAGACGGTCGGGATTCTTGCCGGTCAGTGCCTCGATCAATGCCGACTTACCGTGGTCGACGTGGCCCGCCGTGCCAACGATAACGGGACACTCCACCAGCGCGTGGACCTCACTCATCGAGCAAGCGCCTTCTCAACGCATGCGGCAAGCGTCGACGCCGCCGTCTCGATATCGCGGTCGCCCACGAGCGTACGGACGTCAAACAAAATGCGATCGTGCGAGGTTCGCGTGACGACCGGCGTGTCGAAGTCCTGGACAAGCGAGCGCTTGAGCGCATCGACCGTCAGGCGCGCGTCAACAAGACGCACGGCAACGCACATCGTGGGCAGCTCCATGGTAGGCAGCGAGCCGCCACCGGGGGTCGACGATTCCTCGACGATCTCCACCTGAACGGCGCACGGGCAACCGGCCTTATCGAGCCCGGCGACCATACGATCGCGCAGCTTGCGGGCACGTCGCTCCAAATGGGCCTGCGGCAGCGTAAGCATGCTGAGCACCGGAATATCGCGATGGGCAACATCGGCGCCGTCCATGTAGATACGCAGCGTGGCCTCGAGCGCCGACAGAGCCAGTTTGCCCGGACGCAGAGCGCGCATGAGCGGATGTGCGCCGCAAGCCTGGACCAGATCGCGACGGCCCATGATGATGCCCGCCTGCGCCGCGCCCAGCAGCTTATCGCCCGAGCACGACACGATATCGAGCCCCGCCGCGACCGAAGCCGGCGTGGGTTCCTCGCCACCTCGCACCAGGATGTCATCGGGCAGGAGCGCGCCCGACCCCTGGTCCTCATAGAACAGCAGGCCATGCTTGTGAGCAAGCGCCGCAAGCTCCCGAGAGCTCACCTCCTCGTGAAAGCCCTCGATGCGATAGTTGGAAGGATGGACCTTGAAAATCATGGCCGTATCGGGCGTGATGGCTTGCTCATAATCTGCTAGGTGCGTGCGGTTGGTGGCGCCGACCTCGACGAGCTTGGCGCCCGAAGACGCCATGACATCGGGGATGCGAAAGCTGCCGCCGATCTCGACAAGCTCGCCGCGGCTAACGATGACCTCCTTGCCTGCGGCATGGGTCGCCAGCACCAGCAGCACCGCGGCGGCGTTGTTGTTGACCACAAGCGCGTCCTCGGCACCGGTGAGCGAGCGGATCAGATGCGCGGCGTGTTCCTTGCGCGACCCGCGCGAGCAGGTGTCCACGCTGTACTCGAGCGTACTGTACCCGCGCGCAACCTCGGCCACGGCCTTTGCCGCCGACTCCGCGAGCGGGGCGCGGCCCAAGTTGGTATGGATGACCACGCCCGTGGCGTTGACGGCAGGGCGCAGGCTCGGCAGCGCGGAGCGGTGCGCACGCCACTCGATCGCCGAGGCCAGGTCGCGCTTAGAGCGCGGGGCGGCACCGGCGCGAATGGCGGCGCGTTCCTCGTCGAGCTCGGCCGTGACGGCGGCATGCACCACCGCGTCGCAGGTCTCCCCCGCCGCCTTCACTACCGGCCACTCGGCGAGCAGCTCGTTGACGGAGGGAATGGCGCGCAGGCGGGCGCGAACCTCATCGGACATGTTCTGGCTATCGCTCATGTGCGGCCTTTCAAAACCAAAGGTGAATCAATCGTTCGAACGTCAAACTATCGGCCGATTCGATCGGCTGAGTCAATCAATCGCTATTATCCTCGCACGGCGACGCCCCGCGGGAGGTCCAACGTCAAACAGACGGTACCCTACGCCTCAGACTTCTTGGCGTAGATAAACCAGTAGCCGAGCGCGACCAGAACCGCACCGCCCACGATGTTGCCCAACGTGGCGGCGGACAGGTTAAACGCAATGCCCGCGGCGTTGAGCGCATCGGCGCCGGCGACGTCGGCACCATAGCCGCACGCGTGCATCACGGCACCCATGGGCAAAAAGTACATATTGGCAACGCAGTGCTCAAAACCGCAGGCCACAAAGGCGGCGATGGGCAGCAGAATGCCCACGACCTTATCGACCACGGTCTTGCCGGCGGTACCGATCCACACGGCCAGGCACACAAAGATGTTACACAGGATGCCGCGGAAGAAGATCGTCAGCCAGTCGATCGTCACCTTGCCGGCGGCGACACTCACCATGGAATTGGCGACCGCCTCGCCGTTGAGCTTGTAAACGCCGGCCATGTACACCAAAAAGACGATGAACAGGGCACCGGCAAAGTTGCCAAGCCACACGACGACCCAAGCCTTGAGCATCTGGACCAGGGTGATCTTTTTGCTCTTGAGAGCGCAGACCATAAGCGAATTACCGGTGAACAACTCGGCGCCACACACCAGCACCAGCACCAGGCCCAGGCAAAAGCACAGGCCGCCCACGACGCGCTGGGCACCCCAGCCCAGCGTGCTGTCGCTCAAAAACACCGTAAAGAACAGACCGCCGAAGGCGATAAACGCACCGGCGAACATTGCCAACAGAAAGGCCTTATCGACCGGCAGGTTAGCCTTGGTCACGCCGGCGGCCTCGGTCTTGGCCTCGATCGCGGCGGGCGCCAGGCAATCGGGAGCAGGGTACTCCACCTTGGAATCTGCCATGTCAATCACTTCTTTCCTAATCACCAGGGACAAGCGCTGCTACAGCTCCTGTCCCAAGCGGACAAAGTGGGAAAAGTCGTTGGCGGCCACGGCGTCGTACACGGCGTCAAAGACTTCCGGGGACATGGGGTTGTAGAACTCCGTGTCGCCCAGCTGAATCCCTATGAAGAAGATATCATCGCACGATTGCTCGATTTCTTCGATCAGAATCGACAAAGGGAGCGAATGCGTGGTGAACATCGACTTGCGGGCTACGTCGCGTTTGTCGAGCAGGCGGATGGTGCCACCTGCTGAGCATGCAGGCCAAAGTCGTCGTCAAACACCGAGATGCCGGCCTTGGCCGACCCGCGAAAACCGCGCTCGTCGAGCAGCGCATCGCAGGCCTCGAGTAGCGACGGCACGTGCCAACCATAATCTGCCAGATAATAGCCGGCGTTTCCTGGCCGAGCAATCTCAACCTGAAGCTCAGGTGCAAGTTGCGGTGAAATACGGACTACATGGGCCATAAAAGCCGGAAAACAGTCCGTATTTCACCGCAACTTAGGAGGGGATGTGGGGTCCACGGCAGGTATATGGAAATGCTCTGCTTCCAAAAGGAAGCAGAGCCATTCATCAATCTTATGGAGCGGGCGACGGAAAGTCCAAGGGTTTGCTTCGCAAACCCTTGTTTCGCTGCGGGCCATTGGCCCTTGCGTGCTGCGCTGGAAAATGCTCACGCATTTTCTCAGCTTCGCACCCTGCCGGGTTCGATTCCCGTCGCCCGGCACGCTTATGAAAACGGCTCTGGCACCAAATGGAGCCAAAGCCGTTAAAACTATCCTATGGAGCGGGCGACGGGAATCGAACCCGCGTCATCAGCTTGGAAGGCTGGGGTTCTACCATTGAACTACGCCCGCAAGATATGGTCGGGACGACAGGATTTGAACCTGCGACATCCTGCTCCCAAAGCAGGCGCGCTACCAAACTGCGCCACGTCCCGAAGGTGTTGAGCAGCTAAGGTCTAAACCTTGCGTGTCCCAAAGCGAAGGAAATTATAGGGGAGACTTCTCTCCTGTGCAAGCGACGATACCCTAGCTCCTCGAATGTGTGACAAACTGGCTATGGAGCAGGCCAATCACAAACGCCACAACGGCGGCCGGCGCCCACGCGGCTCCAATATCCGCCAGCGGCAGCGCATCGAACGGCAGCCACGCGCCCGTAAAGAACGCATCACGGACCGAAGTGATTACGCTCTGCACCGCGACGACGCCGCCGACCCAAACCCACACCCGCGGATGCGCATCGCAAAAACCGTGCACCAGGCCCATAAGCACCAGCACGATGGCAACGGGATACAAGGCGTTGAGCATGGGCACCGAGAACATGAGGATCGCGTCGAGACCCACGTTGGAGAGCACGCAAGAAAACGCCGCGAACACAAAGGCGAGAACCGCAAAGGGACGGCGCATAGCCTCCTCGGAAGCCTCCGCTCCCCCTTCGACCACATACGTCTCGCAGAAGTAGCGCGAGCAGCAGCTGATGAGGCCGATGCACACGTTCATGCAGGCGAGGAAAAAGATCGCAAAGACCACGATCGTGCCGGCAAGACCAAAGTGTATGGAGGCAGAGCGGGCAAGGATGGCGGCGCCGTTGGTGGCATCGGGCACAACCGTGCCGAGCTGCATGCCGGCAAGCGCCAGGCCGCAGTAGATGATGGCCATGAGCACGCCGGCGATCACACCGGAACGCGAAATCTCGAAGGCCACGCGCTTGTCATCGGTCACGCCCAGCTCGTGGATGGTCTCGGCGATGATAATGCCAAAGGCGAGCGACGCAAGCAGGTCCATGGTCTGGTAGCCGGTCAAAAACCCCTGCACGGCAGCGCCTGCGTCGTAGGGAGCCTGCGGCGCGCCAGCGGGACCCAACGGCGAGACCACGGCGGCACCCACGACCAGCACGATGAGCGCAATGAGCGCGGGGCCCGTAATGCGGCCGAGCACGCGCGTGATAACGCCCGGACGCAGCGTGAGCGCAAACGCGACGACAAAGAAGCCAACGGCAAACACCAGGCGAGCCGTGCCGAGCGAGACGCCCTCCGGCAGCAGCGGTACCAGCATCTCGAAGGCCGTGGAGCTCGTGCGCGGAATAGCCAGGCACGGGCCGATGGCTAGATACACCGCCGCAACGAAGAATTCTCCAAATTTAGGATGCACACGCCCGGCCAGCTCGCGCGCCGTTCCGGCAAGCGCCACGGCGATAAAGCCCATGACGGGCAGACCGATGGCGGCGATGAGAAAGCCGAGCATGGCGAGCGGCGTGGCAGAGCCTGCCTGCAGCGCCAGCAGCGGCGGAATGATGAGGTTGCCGGCGCCAAAGAGCATCGAGAACAGGGCGATGCCGACGGTAACGACATGGTCGGAGCGCAGGCCGCGCGGGGCGGATGAGGCCATGGGACCACCTTTCGGGTCGAAACAAAAACGGGACGGGCAAAAGACCCGTCCCGCAAGTATATACGCTCTAGCAGGCTAAATCGCGGAGCGCGTCAATCGCGGTGTCGACTTCCCCGTCCGTGTTGAAATACCCAAACGAGAAACGAACGACACCCTGACGCTCAGTCCCGAGCGCGCGGTGCATGAGCGGGGCACAATGGGCGCCGGGGCGCGTCGCAATCCCCCACCCCTGCATGAGCGCGTCCGAAATCTGGGCAGAGTCGATATCACCCACGTTGAGTGAGACGATCGCCGAGCGCACGGGCTGGTCAAAGGCACCGTAGAGCGCAATGCCGGGGATTTCGCGCACGCCGGCAAGGAAGCGCTCTGCAAGCGAGCGCTCGTGCGCCGCAATCGCCTCGACCCCGCCTTGTGCCTCGATAAAGTCGAGGCCGACAGAAAGGCCCGCGATACCGTGACCGTTGAGCGTGCCCGCCTCAAGGCGCGTGGGCCACTCAAGCGGCTGCAGCGCATCGAAGCTGTGCACGCCCGTGCCGCCCATGGTCCACGGCGCCACGTCAATGCCCTCCGCCACGGCCAGGCCGCCGGTGCCTTGAGGTCCCATGAGCCCCTTGTGGCCGGTAAAGCACACCACGTCGAGCCCCATGGCATCCATGTCAATCTTCGCCGTGCCGGCAGACTGCGAGGCATCGACGATCACCAGCGCACCTGCCGCATGGGCCATGGCCGCTACGCGCGCAATGTCGACCGCGTTGCCGGTCACATTGGAGGCGTGTGTCACCACCACAGCACGCGTGTCCGGCGTCACCAACCGCTCGAGCTCGTCGTAGTCGAGCACGCCGTTCGCGTCGCAGCCCGCATGCTCAACCGCCACACCCCGCTCCGCTGCCAGGCGATTGAGCGGGCGTAACACCGAGTTGTGCTCGAGCACCGTCGTGACCACACGGTCGCCGGGGCGCACCACGCCACAGATGGCGGTGTTGAGCGCAGCCGTGGAGTTGGGCGTAAAGCAAACATGGTCAGCACGTGGGCAGCCCAGCAAGCGCGCGAGCTTGGCACGGCAACCGTGAATCGTACGCGCCGCGTCGAGCGCACCCGACGTGGCGCCGCGCCCGGCATTGCCGAGCGAGCACATCGCCTGCGTCACGGCATCGATGACCGTCTGCGGCTTATGCATGGTCGTCGCCGCGTTATCCAGATAGATCATCGCACGACCTCCCACATGTCAATCACCGTAAAGCCCTCGGTGGGAACACCAGCTGCGGCAAGCTCGGCGCGCAGCAGCTCCTCATCGGCAGGCAACGCCTTCCACGCCAGACCGCAGCTGGCAGCGACCTCCCCGGGCACGGGAATCGTGCGCCCGGGAAGGCCGCGCTCGATGCATAGGGTCTCGCACCCCATGGCGGCCGCCGTGGTGGGAAACGTGATGACAAGCGCCGGGCGCTTCTCCCTCATGGCAACTCCAACCAATACGCTACGGGCGCACGACGCGCACGGCCTGCTCCATCTTCTCCACGATCACGTACATGTTGGTAACCTCGCCCACCGCAAGCTGGTCTTTGATGCCAAAGTGGTCCAGGCAGGTACCGCAGGTGAGAATCTCGACGCCCTGCTCGGCCAGGCCCTTCAGGTCATCGAGCACCGGAGAACCCTCGACGGTGAGCTTGGCGCCGCCGTTGTAGAACAGCATGGTCGCGGGCAGCTCCTCCTGCTGCGTCACGGCAAAGATGAAGGCCTTCATGAGCTTGTGGCCCAGCTCGTCGTCGCCGCGGCCCATGCAGTCGGTGTAGACGGAAATGACGAGTTTGCCCTTGCCGGCGCTGGCGTCGCAGAAAGCAGCACCGTCCTGCTCGGGGTCCGCAACGGCCACGGCACCGGCGGTCGCCACGGTCACGTGCCACTCGGCGTCAGAAACCTTCTCGACCGAGGCCGTGCAGCCCTTCTCCTGCGCCATCTTGGAGATGTTCTTGACGGCGGTCTCGTTATCGACCGAGGTCACGACAACGCCCTCGCCATCGAGTTGCTTGAGCGCCTTAAGCGTCTTGACGACGGGCAGCGGGCAGGCATCGCCCATGGCATTGACTTCAATCTTGGTAGACATAGCTTTTCCTTTCGAAAGAACCGTTCTAGAGAACGGTAAACAGTTACATAAACGTGCGGGCTAGCGGACAACGTGGACGGCAGGACCGCCTGGCACCGGCTCGCACACGCGACCGACGACGGCGGCAACGCGCCCCTCGGCATGCAGACGGCGCGCAAGCTCATCCACATCGGCAGCAGGCGCCGCGATAAGCAGGCCGCCCGAGGTCTGCGGATCGTACAGCGCGTCGAGCATCCCCGGCTCCAGACCATCGTCGACTGCCACGCGCGGGCCAAAAAAGTCCTGGTTACGGTAGGCGCCGGCAGGGATAATGCCAAGGCGTGCCATGTCGAGCACCTGGTCAAAGAGCGGCACCGCCCCCGACACAAGCTCAATCTGCACGCCCGAGCCCTCGGCCATCTCGCACGCATGTCCGATCAGGCCAAAGCCCGTGATGTCGGTGCAGCCATGAAGCTCGAGGTCCTCGGCCAGACGAATCGGAGCCTCGTTGAGGGTCCGCATCGAGTCGAACATGGCTGCGGCCTCGTCCTGTTCGATGAGCTCGCCCTTAATGGCCGTAGTGATGATGCCCGAGCCGATCGCCTTGGTCAGCAGCAGAACATCGCCCACGTGTGCGCCGCTGTTGGTGAGCATACGGTCAAGCGCGACAAAGCCACTCACGGACAGGCCGTACTTGGGCTCGTCGTCGTTGATGGTGTGGCCGCCCGCGATGGCACAGCAGGCCTCGACGCACTTGTCGGCGCCACCCGCCAGAATCTGGCCGGCAACCTCAACGCCCAGGCAACTGGGTATGCAAAGCAGGTTCATGGCATGGCTCGGCCGTCCGCCCATGGCGTATATGTCCGACAGCGAGTTTGCCGCGGCGATCTGGCCAAACAGGAACGGGTCATCGACCATCGGTGGGAAGAAGTCGATGGACTGCACGAGGCCCAAGTTATCGCCAACGCGGAAGACGCTCGCATCGTCGGAGGTATCGAACCCCACGAGCAGGTTGTCGTTATGCACATTGGGTAAGTCGCCCAGGACCTGGGCGAGGGCTCCAGGAGCCAACTTAGCGGCTCAACCGCTCGCGGCAGTCATCTGCGTGAGCTTCATGAGATCGTCAGCCATCGATACCTCCTCTCATCGGTCAATCATTTCCTCCCAGTATACGCATGAATGCGAGCCTACAACGGATGCATTAATTGAGCGCTTGTGCGCGAATGGCCGCACCGATGGCACCGGCAAAGCGGGCCTGGGGCGAGGTGGTGACCGGCGAGCCCACCAATGCGCCAAGACGCTCGACGACATAGGCGTTTTCGCACAGACCACCGGTCAGATAGTACGGGGCGCCCGCGGCTTGCGAGGCCATGGTCGCCACACGCGAGACCACGCTGTCGATCACGCCACGCGCAATGTTCTCGCGCGGCTCGCCGCGGCCGATCAGACTAATGACCTCGCTCTCGGCAAACACCGTGCACATGCTGGATATCTTGGTGGGCTCGCCGGAACGCGCCAGGTCGGCCATCTGCTGCTGGGTAATGCCCAGGCGGTCGGCCATGATCTCCAAAAAGCGCCCCGTACCGGCGGCGCACTTGTCGTTCATGGCGAACTTTGCCACGCGGCCGCCCTTGATCGTAATGACCTTGGTATCCTGGCCGCCCACGTCAATCACCGTGCCATGGTCGCCAAACAGACGCACGGCACCGGTACCATGGCAGGTAATCTCGGTCACAACCTTGTGTGCATAGGGCACGGCGACACGACCATATCCGGTCGCGACCACGCGCACATCGTCGGCAGCCACGTCATAGCCAGCCGCGGCAAGCTCGCCACGCAGACGCTCGGCCGCATCGACCGACGAGAACCCGGTTGGCTGCACGCACGTCCATGCCACCAAACCCT
This sequence comes from Collinsella sp. HCP28S3_G2, assembly GCF_052065125.1. Classification (NCBI taxonomy): domain Bacteria; kingdom Bacillati; phylum Actinomycetota; class Coriobacteriia; order Coriobacteriales; family Coriobacteriaceae; genus Collinsella; species Collinsella sp. HCP28S3_G2. The sequence goes on along the minus strand of NZ_JBQHUO010000001.1, from coordinate 181,904 downwards.
CCCCATCGACCACAGCGGCCTTAGCCGCCGTAGACCCGATATCGATCCCGATCCCTATCATGGCTCTCTCCTAATCTAAACATCAAAGGTAGCGGCGCGTTCAGGCGCCTTAGCTCTAGGTTTCTCAGGTGCCGGAGATTGCCCCGAAAGAGGAGCGCAGCGTACTTTGGGTACGCAAGCGACGGTTTGAGGGGCAAGATCCGGTGCCTGAAGAAGCTAGAGGGTTTCGATGAAGGCGGCGATGCGCGTCTCGATCTGGCCCATGTCGCCATTGCTGTAATCGGTCTCGATCTTCATATACGGAATGCCTGCGCCCTCAACGGCCTCCTGCATGCGTGCACTCTCCACGTTAAAGGTGTGACAAGCCTGCAGCACGCTCTCCACTACGCCATCGACGTGGTACTTCTCGCACATGGCCAGCGTATTTTCCATGCGGCCTTCGTTGGGCGTCATGACCGAGCAGTTGATATCCAGGTAGCGGTCGGCGATGGCGCGCAGCATGTCGGGTGCATCCGGGTCGATCATCATGGCCGCCGTGCGCTCGCCCGAGCAATCGTCCATGCACACGACCACGCCGCCGTTGGACTCGATGGTGCGACCGATCTTGTTGATCACGCCGCCCACCGGGCAGCCGGTGATCAGAATGCGCTTGGCATCCGCCGCGACCGGACGCTCGCCCGCGTTGTAGGCCTCGCGCAGCTTGGCAACCTTTTGCTCCAACTGCTGCGTATAGGCCTCGATATCAAAGCTGAACGTACCGGCAAACATGGTGCTCATCAGGTCGACGCCGCTCATGGCCGCCGGCTGGTTAGCCTGCAGCGCAAACATCTCAAGCTGGGCCGCACGCAAGCGGTTGCGACGACGGACGGCAGCGCGCAGGTCATCGTCGGTAATCGTGATGCCGTAGAAGCCCTCGAGCTCCTCCTTGAGCAGGCGGCACTCCTCGTACCAGCCTTCACGCTCGTAGGCGCGATCGCGACCCTGCGGAAGATGCAGAATGTGCGTGCGCTTGAGCTCCCCCAGCAGCTCGTACATCTTCTTCTTGCCGTCACAGGTGGTCTCGCCGATGATCATGTCGCTAAAGTACGTAAACGGGCACTTTTGCGAGTAGGCAAAGACGTACGTCGACTTGATGAGCGGACACAGATTTGCCGGCAGCACCTTCTCGCCCTCGGGAATCACCTCGTCGGACGTACCACACAGAGCCACGCTTGCAGCCCCCGCGGCATCGTCGTACGACAGCATCGTGTGCCGTCGTTTAATAAATAATTATCTTGATTGATAAGAGTTTGTCATCCCTCATTCGCCGAACGGCAAGACAAAGCCGCCGAGACTTATATCCCCGACGGCATTACCCGGCGCTATCGACAGACCAAATGGATCCTACTGGCATCAAAATGCATGCGCAGCGTCTCGCCCGCTTGCGGCAGCCCGTCGACAGGCACGCCCACCTTGTTGACCTTCCACTGCAGGCGCGTGGGCGCATCGACGCGCGGCACGTCCAGCAGCACCAGGCGCTCAAAACGTGAATCGCTCACTCGGGCCACGTGCAAATCATAGCTGTTGCGGCCCCGCTCCGCGCGATTGTCAACATGGAAGTAGCTTGCGCGAATGCCCAGGTACACCACATTATCGGGAACCTCGCGACCCACGTTAAAGGTCATGCCCCAGTCGAGCGCCTCAACTTCCTCGGGCCCGATCTTTCGTGCGCGGCTTGTGTTCTTGCACCCCGTCAAGCGCAGCGCCGCCAGCGTCTGCGGACGGCGAACCACGTCCTCGACAGAACCGATCTCCTCGACGCGCCCGTTATGCATCACGCAGATGCGCTGGCAGAGGCGGCACGCTTCGTCAATGTCGTGGCTCACGTAGAGCACGGTGCGGTTACAGACGTCGAACAGGTCGAGCATGTTCTGCTCGAGTGCGCTCTTAAGATAGGAATCGAGCGCGCTCATAGGCTCGTCGAACATAAAGATGCCCGGATGCGCCGCCACCATGCGGGCGAGCGCCACGCGTTGCTGCTGGCCGCCCGAGAGTCGCGCGGGATAGCGGTCGGCAAAATCGGCCAGACCGAAAATGCCCAGATAGCGCTCGGCGAGCTTTTTGCGCGCGGCGGCGTCGCCCGCATCCTTTATGCCGGCGCATACGTTATCGGCCACCGTCATGTTGGGAAACAGCTGATAGTTTTGGAACAGCAGGGCGCATTTTCGCTCCTGGGGCGACAGGTTGATGCCCGCCGCCGAGTCAAAGAAGGTTACACCGTTGACGACGATCTTGCCCTCGTCGGGCGTCTCCACGCCGGCAATGCAGCGCAGCGTGCAGCTCTTGCCGCAGCCCGAGGCGCCCAGCAGCGCCACACGCTCCTCGCCGGCCTCAAGCTGCATGTCGAGCGTAAACCCGGGGTAGCGCTTTTTGATATCCAAAACGAGCGACATGGCCTATCGACCTCCCTGCAAAGCGGCATCATCGCGCATGAGCTCGGCCAGCGCCTCGCGATCGATACGCAAGGCATCGCCGCCCGCCGGGTCGAGCGAATCGCCCTGTCCGGCGAGATCTTTGGCCTGCTTGCGCTCCGCACGGGAAAGGCCCCGCTCGCGGTACTTTTGCGAATGCGCCGTGTACATGTTGATGAACAGGATGACCAGGAAGCTGAACATGATCACGACCACGACCCAAAAGAGGGCCACCGACGTGTTGCCGCCCATCCATTCAAAGTAAATGGCGATGGGAATGGTCTGCGTAATACCGGCGTAGTTGCCCGCAAAGAACAGCGTGCAGCCAAACTCTCCCATCGCGCGGGCAAAGGCGAGGACCGTGCCGGCGGCGATGGAGGGCCAGCCGAGCGGCATCATGAGCTTGGCAAAGATACGACGTTCGGACCATCCCAAGGTTCGCGCGGCGTCGAGCATCTGCGTGTCGAGGCTCTCGAAGACACCAAGTGCCGTACGGTAGACCAGGGGAAACGACACAACCACGGCAGATATCACCGCCGCCGGCCACGTAAAGACAATCGAGATGCCGTGCGCGATGAGCCACTGGCCCACCCCGGTCGAGCGGCCAAACAGCATGAGGAGCAGAAAGCCGCAGACCGTGGGCGGCAATACCATAGGAATCGTAAAAACCGAATCGAGCAGGCCCTTGATGTGGCTCGAGGTACCCATAGTCTTCCACGCGGCGAACAGCCCCAGCGCAAAGGAGATCAGCAGGGCAAGGCCGCTCGTTTTAATGGACACCCAAAACGGGCGATAGTCGATGTCGCCCAAGAAGGCTGCGGCGCGCTCCGCCAGCGACGGCGGCACCGTCGTCGACACGTCCGCGTACCGCACGAGGGCGGCGTTATCGCTCCACAGGACGCCGTCACCCAAATCTAGCTCGGCATTCGCGGCGTCGGCGGCATTCACTACCGTGTAGTAATCGCCGTTGCCGCCCTTCACCTTAAACTGATAGCGGTAATCGCTTTGCACCAGCGCGTTATCCGAGGTAAAGACCCATTCGAGATTAGAGTCCTCCAGCAACGCACCGCCCATGGAGTGCGACTTGTCGAGCCCCACGAGCATCTTCTTGAGCGCCTTTTGGTCATCTGCCTTTGAGATATCGAGCCCCGCGTCTTTGGCGGCATGGGCGTCGAGCCAGACCACGATGCTCTCAGGCGTCGTCACCGTCACGAGGGTCGTCTTCTTGTAGATAGGAAAACGGTAGCCCTCGGGCTGACCCGCAAACGAACGGGCCGTGCCCTTGGCATTGCGCTCAAACGCGTTGAGGCCAAACCCGACGCCATCGATAAGCGCGGAATCTTCGGTCGCCTGGCGGCCATCGGCGGTGGTGAAGAGCGCCTCGGCCCGAGCAACCCCGGGCGGTGCGGTCAGCACGCACAGAACCGCAGCCAGCACGGCGAGCAGGCGAATCGTTTTCCTTGGCACGGGCGACTCCTCAAACACAGGGCAACGGCGCGCGGACACGCCGGTTCAATCAAAAGGGCGGGCGATCGCGAGAACGCCCGCCCTCAAGCATATCGTTATGCAGCGATGTTGCGAACTACGCGGAAAGCTCAAAGCCGTACTTAGCCCAAATCTTCTGGGCTTTCTTGTTGGTCAGGCAGAAGTCGATGAACGCCTTGGCCTCGTCGGCGTACTCGGAGCTATCGGCGACAGCGCCGGGATACACGATGGGCTTGTGCGAGTCCTCGGGGCACACGAAGGTCTCCTCGATGCCGTCGTAGCGGAAGATATCGGAGCTGTAGACAAAACCGGCCACGCAGTCGCCCGTAGAGACGTAAGACGCAGCGGTGCCGACCTTGTCGGCCAGAGCCACCTTGTCGGCGAGATCGGGCGCATACTCGCCGTCGTCGCCCTCGGTGCCGGTGTAGAGGCCCACAGAAGCCAGCGCCTGGTTGGCGTACTTGCCGGCGGGAACGATCTTGGCGTCGCCGATGGCGATCTTGCCGTCCAGGTTCGCGACGTCGGCGATGGCCTCGACCTTGGTGTCGGAGCCCTCGGCACGAATGATCACGAGGTCGTTGACGAACATGTCCTCACGCGTGTCGGCGTCGACGAGCTCGGCGGCCTCGGCGTCGTCCATGGCGCCCTTGGAGGCCGTGATGAGTACGTCGACCGCGGCACCGGCGCGCATCTGTTCGACAAGGTCGCCGGACGCCTTAAACTGCGTGTCAGCAAACGTGGTGCCGGTCTGGTCGGTATAGAGCTTCTGAACCTCGGGCAGGGCCTTCTCGAGCGAGTTGGCAGCAAAGACCTGCAGCTCGACAGCCTTCTTGGACGAAATCTTGGCGGAGCCGGCATCGGAGCCAGTCGGCCCAGACGTCTTGTTGCCGGAACAGCCGGCAAGCCCAAGGCCGGCAGCGGCGACAGCGGAAAGTGAAACGAACCCGCGACGAGAAACCGTATCGAACATGTTCAACCCTTTCGAACGCTACGCCCGGGCACCCCGCCGCAAGCTTTATTCTGTTACTAGATTATACTTTTGCGCGAATAGTGTTTGTGATAAATGTTTCTCGTCTAATAACTTTCTTTTACCGATAACCACGAGACGGCCCGCACTGTCGCTGCATAAAAAGGCGGAGCAGCCCGTAAGGTCACTCCGCCGCAGGTAATGCGCTTATTTGGCGTGCCCGCCGCCCGCCGTCATTTGAGCTGCGTGCTCCAGCTGGTCGCTCACAGCCTCCCAGCTTTCGCGGGCTGCTTTCGTTGATCCCGGAAAGTTGATGACAAGCGTATGCCCACGCTGCATGCACACGGCGCGCGAAAGCATAGCGCGGCGCGTCTTGGTCATGGAGTACGCACGGATTGCCTCTGCAATGCCCGGTACATCGCGGTCGCAGACGGCACGCGTCGCCTCGGGCGTCACGTCGCGCATCGAAAGGCCCGTGCCGCCGCAGGTGAGCACGACATTGGCGTGGCACTCATCGGCCGCTTCCACAATGGCATCACCGATCTCGCTGACGTCGTCGCGCACGACCACATGTGAGGCGACCGTCCAGCCCTGCGCCGCGATGAGTTCCTCGAGCGCAGCACCCGCCTCGTCCTGGGCAAGATCGCGCGTATCCGAGCACGTCACAATCGATATCTTCAGCTCCATAGCATTCCTCCTATAGCACCGTGCCCTCAGGCAAGTCGACACGCACGACATCCACGACGTCGCCCGCCTTGAGGTCACACGGGCCTTCGTCAATACGCAGCAGGCAGTTGGCCCGCTGCATCGTGCCGAGCAGCGCCGAATTCTGCGTCTTGGCCTCGGTCACCAACAGCTCACCGGTCTCGGGGTCGCGCAAAACCGTGGCACGATCGAAGAAGCGGCGATGCTGTCGCTTCTTCACGCCGTGTGTGAGCTTCGCCTGCTGCACGGGACGCACGCCCTCGGCAAAGCCGCGCATCTTGCGGATCGCCGGGCGGGCGAGCATCTCAAAGCCCACATACGCCGCCGCGGGATTGCCCGAAAGTCCCAAATATGGCTTGCCCCCCAGCAGGCCAAACGTGATGGCCTTGCCGGGACGCATCGAGATGCGGTCGAACAGCACCTCGCCCTCGCGCCGAACGAGCGCCGTCACATAGTCGTAATCACCCGCAGAGGCGCCACCACTCGTAATGACAAAATCGCACTCCTGCGCGGCGCGATGCACCAACTCGGCAATCGCCTGCTCATCATCGGGCGCAATGCCGTAGAACACGGGCTCGGCTCCTGCATCGAGCGCCTCGGCCATCAACGCCGACGAGTTGGAGTCGCGAATCTGCCCGCGCGCCGGCACGTTACTCGGTGCTACCAGTTCCGTCCCCAGCGAGATAATGCCCACGCGCGGCGCGGCATGCACCTTCACACTCGCATACCCGGCGCTCGCCAGCAAGCCGGCGCCCGCCGGAGCCACAACCTCTCCAGCGTACATCACGACGTCGCCAGTATGCGCTTCCTCAGCAGCCGATCGAACGTTCTCCCCCACCTTGGCCGGCGCCGAGAATCTCACACGCGAACCCTCGTTGCCGTCACCGTCGAGCACATCGACGATCTCGTACTTCACCACGGCATCGGCACCTTCGGGTACCGGCGCGCCCGTCATGATACGAACCGTGTCGCCCGCGCCGATTGCGCCCTCAAAGACATGGCCCGCTGCCTCGTGCCCTACAACAGAAAGCGTCACGGGCACCTCGCCAGATGCCTGCACCAAGTCCGCCGAGCGCACGGCATATCCGTCCATAGCGCTGTTGGCAAACGGCGAAATGTCGATATCGGCCACCGCGTCCTCGGCCAAGGGAAGACCGGCTGCCTGCCACACGGGAATCTCGACGAGATCGGTCGGAGCAACGTGCGACAGAACAATCGACTGCGCGTCCTCCAGCGGAATGAGTTTCTCTGCCATATGCACCTCTTAATGCCACAGCGCACAACGGGGGCGCCAATTCTTTATGCTTGTCTCAGTATAATCCCCTGCCGCACGACGGCGAAACGACCCACGTTCTCGAATACATCTGTCGGCCGCAAGCCGCGAAACAGGACCGAAACCAACCTGCCGGTTTGTCACGTTTGGCACGTTCTATAATGCTCGTGTTGCAACCTAAAAGAGGAACGTATGGCTTTTACCGACAAACCCGAAACCGCAAACGAGGCGCAAGATCATTCCCAGCCGCTCGACGACGGCGGCTTTTTCTCCCTGAACGACGTCATCATGGCAGGCAGGCAACAGCTCACCCGCTCCGAGCATCTCTTGGCTGCCGACACGCGCCGCAATGCCCACAACCTACTCGCGAGCGCTAAATTGCTCGTACTCGTCGTCATCGTCTCGCTCGCCATGGGCGTTGCCGCTTGGGCGTTTTTGGCCTCGTTGAATATCGCGACCGACTATCGCGAGCACCATACGTGGACCTACGCCATGCTTCCCGTTGTGGGCGTTGCCACCGCATGGGTGTACAAAAACCACGGTCTTGCCGCCAAACGCGGTAACAACCTGGTCATCGACTCCGCTCTGGGCACACGCCTCATCCATAAGCGCATGGCCGTCCTCACCTTCGTCTGCTCCACGCTCACGCACCTAACGGGCGGATCGGCCGGTCGCGAGGGGGCCGCGGTGCAGATTGGCGGCACCATCGCCAGCAACATCTCAAGCCTCGCCCACCTCAAAAAGCATGACCACCACGACCTCATGCTCGCCGGCATCTCGTCGGCCTTTGGCGCCGTATTCGGTTCGCCCCTTGCCGGAGCTTTCTTTGGCATGGAGATGTGCTTTATCGGCAAGATCGACTACACCGCAGGGATCTACTGCCTGGTCGCCTCGTTTACCGGCTACTTTACATCACTCGCCCTGGGTACCGAGTACGAAGCGAATGCCATCGCCAGCGTTCCCGCCATGACGCCCAAAACGGTCGTTATCGTTGTTATCAGCGCCATTATCTTCGGTCTGACGGCACGCCTCTTTGCCTGGTCGGTTCGAACCGTCAAGAGCCTGTACGGTCGCTTTATCACCAATTACCTCGTTCGCGCACTTATAGGCGCACTCGTGGTTTTGGCTGTCTATGCCCTCCTCGACGCCTGGGACTACGCCGGCCTTTCCACGTGGCTTTCGGGCGCCGGGTTTGCCGGCAACACCACCCTCGCCGACGCCGTCATCAAGCTCGTCGTAACGGCACTCACTCTGGGTGCCGGTTTCCAAGGCGGCGAGGTCACGCCCCTGTTTGGCATCGGTGCGGCACTCGGTGGCTGGATCGGTTGCCTTACCGGGCTCGACCCCAGTTTTCTGGCGGCTCTCGGCATGCTCGGCGTGTTCTGTGCCGGCCTTAACGTGCCCATCACCACCTGCATGATGGCCATCGACCTGTTCCACGGCACGGCCGCCGGGTTCTTTGTCATCGTGGCCTTTATCAGCTATCTCGCCGGCGGACACCGCGGCGTGTACCCTGCCCAGCGCATCATCTCACCCAAGCGCCGTTCGCTTATAGTGGACGAGGGCGGTACGGTAGCGGATGCTATCGAGCGCCACAACGACCTGATAGAGTAGACGTAAGTATTCGCCGTGCAGCCACAATCGGGGGCAATTCGACCCGAGCGCGACCGCACCGTCACGCCATACGCCGGGAGTCGCCCATGCACGCAACTGATTTTGGTCGCACGCTCATCATCGCCAACCCCGCCGCCCAATCGGGTGCGGCGCGCGAAGTTGCCGAGCGCCTGCAACGCTTTTTGGACATGACTGCACGCGCATCCCAGTTTGACCTGGTATTGACCGAGCGTATGGGGCACGCCAAGGAGCTGGCCGCACAGGCTCAGGGCTATCGCACCGTTATCGCCCTTGGCGGCGACGGCGTGATCCACGAGGTCGTCAACGGACTTATGGCACAAAAGGAGAACCCCCGCCCCGCTCTTGCCATCCTACCCGTGGGTTCCGGCAACGATTTTGCCCAAACGCTCGGTATAGAAGATTTCTCCGGCAAGGATTTTGGCACGCTGCTCACCTGCGAGCTGCAGCGTCAGGACATCGGTCGCATTCGCTCATGGAACCCCGCAAGCGGTAGCGGCGAGGCTTGCGTTGAGTACTACGACCAGACGCTCTCCGTCGGTATTGACGCCGCCATCGGCCTGGGCACCACCGAGCTGCGCAAAAAGACGGGCCTCACCGGCGCTCCGCTCTACACCCTCTCGGGACTTGAACAGTTTGGCCTGCGCTATCGCAACTACCCCATGACAGTCAGCTTTGACGGCGCGCCCGCCGAGCGCGTGAGGGCGATCATCATGGCGATTCAGCTGGGCCCCACCTATGGCTCGGGCTATCGCATCTGTCCCGACGCGGACCCGTGCGACGGCATGCTCGACGTTTGCTACGCCTGCGGCCCCGTTCCGCGCGCGGTCGCGCTTCCCATGTTCCTTTCGGCCAAGGACGGCCACCATACCAAGTTGCCGCCGGTTTGCATGCGTCGCTGCCGCCATGCCGAGCTCACCTTTGAGGAGCCCGACTACCCCATCCAGGCCGACGGCGAACCTGTTATCGCCTCGCGCATCGAAGTCGACATCCTACCCGGCGCCCTCCAAGTCTGGCGTCCAACCCGCTAACCACCCCTAAGTTGCGGTGAAATAGGGACTGTTTATGCAGGTAAAGCCGCAAAACAGCCCCTATTTCACCGCAACTTATCGAGAAGATCACTCCTCCCCGCCCGGCTTGCGGCGGTTGGCCTTTTTAATGGCGTTGAAGTGTTTGTCATTAAGTCTGCGCTGGCGAGAGCGCTGAGGCACCTTGGTCTTTACGCGTCGACGCGGTGGACGCCCGCGACGCTCAAGCTCAGCGCGTAGCTTACGCAAACAGCAGCTACGATTTTGGAACTGACTGCGACTCTCGCGCGCCGTCACGGTAATCCCCGTAGGGACATGTTTCATGCGCACCGCCGAGTCCGTCGTGTTCACGCCTTGCCCGCCCGGACCCGTCGCGCGAAACACCTGCACCTCGCAATCGCGCGCCAGTTCCTCGACCGACATCTCGACATAGCGCGCATACTCACGCCATCCCATCTTGTTCTCATCCATATCAACACCTCCCCTCATACAAAAAATGTGACAAAGGGACAGTCCCTTTGTCACATCGCATACCAATCGCTTGTGTTGCGCGCTTAGGCGAAGGTGATCTCGCCGTTCTCACAGTCCATATCGGCGATACGGGCCAGGCTCTCAACACGGAAGCCGCGCTCGCGGAGCTTATCGCCACCGCCCTGGAAGCCCTTCTCCACCGCAATGCCAATGCCGGCAACCTCGGCACCCGCAGCCTCGCAGATCTTGATAAGACCCTCGAGCGCGCATCCGTTGGCCAGGAAGTCGTCGATAATCAGGACCTTGTCGCCCTCGGACAGGAAGCGCTTGCCAACGATGACCGGGTACTCCCTCTGCTTGGTAAAGGAGTAGATGGTCGTGGCATACTGCTCGCCGTCGAGGTTGATGGACTGCGCCTTCTTGGCAAAGACCACCGGCACGCCGCCAAAATGCTGGGCTGCGATGCAGGCCATGCCAATGCCCGAAGCCTCGATCGTAAGGATCTTGTTAATCTCGACATCCTCGAACAGACGGGCCCACTCGGCGCCCATGTGGTCAAACAGCTCAACGTCGCACTGGTGGTTGAGGAAAGCATCAACCTTAAGGACATTACCGGCCTTTACGATGCCGTCATGGCGAATACGGTCCTCAAGCTCCTGCATGGCGCAACCCCTTCTCGCGGCAACGATACCGCGCGATTAATAAACGTTGCTCGATAGTCTACCACGGACCGACCCCCGCCCGCCCCACAAGCCGCATCGCACCGCAAAGCCGCAAGCAGATAAACCGAGCTTACCAGCTGAATGCGATCGAGGCCCACGCCCAGCCCCTTTTGCATCACGGGCAGCGCCACGGTCACGACGGTCGAATCCAGACACACCATAAACGTCATGATGAGCACCGTAAACAGAATCGCCCATTTGTTCTTGCCATGGGTGTCTCCCTCAAGAGCGATGTGTTCGCGGCGCAGTTGCTCTGCGGTTTTCTCCATATCCATCCTTTCGAGTGGCGCAACACAAAAACGGGGCCCCAATCGCCTGCAAACAGTCGCGATTGGGGCCCCGCCTACGGTATCGGGACTAAAGGTCGCCGAAGCTTTCTGCCGGCATCGGCGCCTTGCACGAACGCTAGCCTAGCACTGCTCGAGCGCCTGCTCAAGGTCGGCAATCAGATCGGCCGTGTCCTCGAGGCCGCACGACAGGCGCACCATGTCGGCAGAGATGCCACAGGCGATAAGCTCCTCATCGTTCATCTGGCGGTGCGTGGCGTTAGCGGGATGCAGGCAGCAAGTGCGGGCGTCGGCCACATGCGTGGCGATCTGAGCGAGCTTGAGGCTCTTCATAAAGGTCTCGGCCGCCGCGCGACCACCGTTAAAGCCAAAGCTCACAACGCCGCAGGTACCGTTGGGCATGTACTTTTGAGCTAGGTCATAGTACTTGTCACCCTCCAGACCCGGATAGCTCACGAAGCGCACCTTGGGATAGCTCTGCAGGAACTTGGCAACAGCCAGGCCGTTCTCGCAATGACGCGGCATGCGCACATGCAGGCTCTCGAGCGAGCTGTTCAGGAAAAACGCCGCCTGCGGGTTCTGCATGGGGCCGAGGTCGCGCATGAGCTGAGCGGTTGCCTTGGTAATGAAGGCGCCCTCGCGACCGAACTTCTCGGCATAGGTCACGCCGTGGTAGCTCTCATCGGGCGTGGTGAGACCCGGGAACTTGTCCGCATGGGCCATCCAGTCAAACTGGCCGTGGTCGACGATCACGCCGCCCAGGCAGGCCCCATGTCCATCCATGTACTTGGTGGTGGAGTGCGTAACGATATCGGCGCCCCACTCAAAGGGACGGCACATCACGGGCGTCGGGAAGGTGTTGTCGACCATCAGCGGCACGCCGTGGTCATGCGCGGCCTTGGCAAAGCGCTCAATATCGAGCACGGCAAGGGCGGGGTTGGCGATCGTCTCGCCAAAGACGAGCTTGGTATTGGGCTCAAAGGCTGCCTCGAGCTCCTCATCGGTGCAATCGGGGGCAACGAACGTGCAGGTAACGCCCATACGACCCATGGTATGGGCAAGCAGGTTGTATGTACCGCCGTAGATGGCCGAGCTTGCGACCACATGATCGCCGGCGCCGGCCACGTTAAAGATTGCGAGGAAGTTCGCAGCCATGCCCGAGCTCGTGAGCATCGCAGCGGTGCCGCCCTCCATCTCGCAGATCTTGGCGGCAACCAGATCGCACGTAGGGTTCTGCAGACGGCTGTAGAAATAGCCAGACTCCTCCAGGTCAAACAGCTTGCCCATGTGCTCGGACGTGTCATACTTCCACGTGGTGGACTGGTAGATGGGCACCTGGCGCGGCTCCGCGTCTCCCGGGTGATAGCCGCCCTGAACACATGTAGTACCGATGGTCTGCTCGCTCATATCTAGCTCCCTTGCCTGGGTTACATTTTTATCCGGTTCACGATACCGCTACCCCGCACCCCTCTCAACCCATCCCCAAGGTAGGTTATGGGACAAATCAACCGGGGGCATGTATCGCAGATCTTGGCATTTATTCGATAGATAAAAATGAGGCATACATGAGGCTTTCGATAAACAAATGCATCGGCAAGGGTACTATAAGCGAGTACACCGTTACCGAGGAGACAACGATGAAGCAAATCGATACTGCCCAGCTCGACATCACCGCCTGTCAGGCTCAGGCTGCCGAATACCACGCCCGTGGCTTTAACTGCGCACAGGCCGTCGCCTGCACGCTCGCACCCGCCGTCGGTCTCGACCCCCAGACCGCCTTTATCCTCACCGAGGGCTTTGGCGCCGGCATGGGCGGCATGACCGAGACCTGCGGCGCCATCTCGGGCGCCGTGGCCATCATGGGCTTTGTAATGAGCGACGGCATGGATAACCCCAAGACCAAGGGCCAGACTTACAAGCTGTCGCGCGAAATCGCCAAGCGTTTTAAAACGAAAAACACGACGACCGTCTGCGGCACGCTCAAGGGCATCGGATCGGACAATGGTCCGCTCCGCAGCTGCCCCGGCTGCATCGACGACGCCATCGAGATCGCCTGCGATGTGCTAAAGCAGCTCGCCGAGTAAACGGCGGCAACAGAAAACGACGGCCGGCGTGCTTGGGATTCATCCAAAAGCACGCCGGCCGTCGCCGTTAGAACTCGGCAAATTTGGGAGCGCCGACCTCAAGCTCCTCGCGCCCCGCCATAAGCTCGCGCATCTTAGCGCAAAACGGCTCCTGCTCCCCCGCCTTAAACACCAAATGAATCGTCACGGCATCCGCGTAATCGGTATCCGAAACCTTGGCACCCGAATCCTGCGCCAAACGAAGCACCTGCTCATACTGCGGATAGGCCACGTGCACGTCAACAGGCACGACGCTCGTCATCTCAACGACCTGCCCTGCCTCCTGAGCAGCTGTCACCGCCGTCTGCGTCGCCGCGGTATAGGCGCGCACCAAGCCACCGGGCCCCAACAGCGTGCCGCCAAAATAGCGCGTCACCACGCAGCAAACATTTTTGAGCCCAGCGCCGCGCAACACCTCGAGCGTCGGCATGCCACTCGTGCGGCTCGGCTCACCGTCATCACTCTGACGCTCGCGTCCATCGACCAAAATCCACGCGGGAACATTGTGTCGAGCGTCGTAATGACGCTTGCGAACCATCTCGATGAAGGCATTCGCCTCATCCTCGGATTCAATATGGACCAGCTGGGCAATAAACCGGCTCTTGCGATCCACAAACTCGCCAGAAGCCTCAATATTCGATCGCAGGGTAAAATAGCTGTCCAACAAAGCCCCTCAACAAAACTAAGCGCGGCAACAAACAGCCTCAATAATACGGCAAAGACAGCACCGTTGTCCTCGCCAACAAGAGCGAAAACACCAATGATGCCGTCACCAACAGCGAGAACCCGCCAGTGCGAGCAAGGTGCCTTGAAAGACGAGATTGCAACAGAAATGAGGCTGCCGATGACCAGGCAAAAACAGCGAGATGCCAAGAACGGAACCGCCGATGATTCCGTCAACGAAAGCGAGAACCCGTCAGCGCGAGCAAGGTGCCTTGAAAGACGAGGGCATTGACCTTATGGTCATGCCCGAAGGCTTGAAAGGCAGATTGTCGCGCTGACGGGTTCGCAGCGTCAACAAAGTGCCGAGTGGGCCTATAAGCCGGGTTCTGTCGTGAACGGTCATTTATCTTGTCTGCACGTTACCGTGCAGCTCCACGCACGCTACCCGAACGCGGACCGGGCCGGCCCATAGCGTTCCTATTCGCGCTTGCTCCGGATGGGGCTTGCCAAGCCGCCGTGTTGCCACGACGCTGGTGGTCTCTTACACCACCGTTTCAGCTTTTCCCTTTACGCCTTGCGGCGCAGGTGGGAGTCTTCTTTTCTGCGGCGCTTTCCGTCGGATCACTCCGCCCGGCCGTTAGCCGGCATCCCGCCCTCTGGAGCCCGGACTTTCCTCACGCGTGCCGCAAGCAGCACATCGCGCGACCGTCTGGCCCACTCAGCAGTGCAAGAGTGTAACACACCGTTGCCGCAGGCAAAGGCACAACACAAGCGTTCGACACGATATACCAAGAACCATGCCATGCAGTACAATAGGGCTGTCGATGGGCAACGTCGCCAGTCGAGACGCGACCGCGCTCCGCACCCCTCCGTCTACTCGGTGCGTTCCCGCCTCCTCCCCGAGGCGGGATGTCGGCATTTTCATGCACCGACAACCCAATAGCCTGTGAACAGCCCGGACAGCATTGCGCACGAGTAGCATTGCGCACCTCACCGGCAAACGCAAAAAGGGACCCGTCCATTGCGGACGGATCCCTTAAAGCAAGTGATCGTCAAACCGATTTACTCGGCGTCGGTCTCCTCGTCCTTCTTCTCGGAAGGCAGCGGGGTAACCTCGATCTCGACGCCCAGAGTCTCAGCAGCGGACTTCATAGACAGGGAGATACGACGACGGTCGAGGTCGATCTCCATGACCTTGACCTGAACCTTGTCGCCCACGTGGGTGACCTGAGAAGGCTGGTCGACGTGCTTGTTGGCCATCTCGGAGATGTGCACCAGGCCCTCGATGCCCTCGCCCAGATCGACGAAAGCGCCAAACGGGACAAGCTTGGTCACAGTGCCCTCGACGATAGCGCCGACGGGGTACTTCTTGACCAGTGCGCGCCACGGATCCTCGGTGGTCTGCTTGAGACCCAGGGAGATGCGCTCGCGGTTGAGATCGACGTCGAGAACCTCGACCTCGACCTCCTGGCCGACCTTGACAACCTCGGAAGGATGGTTGACGTGGTTCCAGGAGAGCTCGGAGATGTGGATGAGACCGTCGATACCGCCGAGGTCGACGAAGGCGCCGAAGTCGACGATGGAGGAAACGGTGCCCTGGAGACGCATGCCAGACTTGAGCTTGGACAGGATCTCGGAACGCTCGGCCTTACGGGACTCCTCAAGCACGACGCGACGGGAGAGAACGACGTTGTTGCGGTTGCGGTCCATCTCGATGACGCGGGCCTCGATGCGGGTGCCCATGTAGGAGGTGAGGTCCTTGACGCGACGGAGGTCGACGAGGGAAGCGGGCAGGAAGCCACGCAGGCCGATGTCGAGGATCAGGCCGCCCTTGACAACCTCGATAACCTCGCCCTCGACGTTCTCGCCGGAGTTGAACTTCTCCTCGATGCGGTTCCAAGCACGCTCGTACTCGGCACGCTTCTTGGAAAGGACCAGACGACCGTCCTTGTCCTCCTTCTGGAGAACCAGGGCCTCGATGGAATCACCGAGTGCAACGATGTCTGCAGGGTTAGCGTCCTTGCGGATGGACAGCTCGCGGACCGGGATAACGCCCTCGGACTTGAATCCGATGTCAACGAGCACCTCGTCATGCTCGATCTTAACGACAGTACCGTTAACGAGATCGCCCTCATCAAAGTCGGTAATCGTACCGTCGATGAGGTTGTTCATCTCCTCCTCGTTGACATCGTCAAGAGAGAAAATGGACGAGTTCTGAATCTCACTCAAAGGTGGACCCCTTTCGAACTACGGGGCCCCGATTGCTAGGACCTACAGAAGGGTGCGACAAGCACACAACGTTTAGGAACACTCGGGAGCCGACAGATACTAATGTGACGCTTATGCAATCACGTTCGTATAGGTTACGTGGAAATCACTTCGATTTCAAGCGTGAACTGCGATTTTTTACTCGTATGGAGACTTTTTCGCAATCTTGTGAACGACCGTCTCCATAAGTTGACGATAAGCAGTTGAGTATACGGCTTTGGGGTAAAGTATCCGGAGCCAACGTTCTAAACAATTTTTCGAGAAAGGTGCCCGCGTGCTCAAAGCAGTCGTTTTCGATATGGACGAGACGCTTCTCAGCATCAATCTCAACGCGTTTATCCTTCGCTATTTTAAGGATGTCTCGTCAATGCTCGCGGATATCGGACGATGCAGCCGCGGTGGCACGATGGCACGCCTCGGCACCATCCTGGTCGACCTCAACGCCAATCGCCGAAGCGGCACGGACAATCGCACCAATCTTGAGTTTTACCGCACCGAGGTCGAGCGCAGGTGCGGCATCTGCCTCTCGGACCCACTCATCTATGAGGCTTTTACCTACTATGAACGCGAAGTTCTCCCGTACAAGAATGACGATGCCATCAATGCCCACGCCATGCCGGGTGCACACGCCGCACTCCAGGCTGTACGGGACGCAGGACTGCGTTGCGCACTCTTTACCAACCCCAGCTTTCCCCAGGGGGCCATCGAATGCCGCATGGGTTGGGGTGACCTGGCCGACGCCCCCTTTGAGCTCGTGACGCACATGGGAAACGCCACCCGTTGCAAGCCCGATGCCACCTATTACCTGGAGCAGCTGCAGGCCATGGGGCTCGAACCGCACGAGGTCCTTATGGTGGGCAACGACCCCAAGCGCGACTTCCCCAGCCCCGACTGCGGCATTCAAACCGCCTATGTGGGCCAAGGAAAGCCCGGCCGAGCCACCTGGCGTGGAACCATGGAAGACTTCGCCCGCGACTTTAACGCCGTAGTAGAAGCCTTCTACGAGCACCAAATAGCCGACGAACTAAGCTAGTCCCCAAATCAGGAATGGGGCGCACATTTGCCCCACGCTTCGTTACGTGGGCAACGGCTTGAGGGCAAGATGCGATGCCCCAGTGTCCTAGGCCGTGATCATTTTGACGCGTTCGCCGATTTTGGCGTCGCGCTTGTCGGAAATAACAGTAAAGCCCTCCAGGTCGCACACCTTTACATTTGAAAACACGTGGAACTTGGAGCTATCGGCGAGTACGTAACTCGCTTGGGAATTCTGCATCACGATACGTTTTTTGATAGCCTCGGGATAACCTGGCGTCATGATGCCGCGGTCCTCGTCCACCGCGTTGACACCTATAAACGCCCGGTCAAAGTACAGCTCGCGCAGCGCGCTCTCAACCATAGGACCGGTGAGCGAGCAGGTAACGGGGTTGAAGTCGCCGCCAATTACCACCACCTTAGCAGCAAGCTCGCCCGTAAACCGACATGCATAGCCGTTGGTGGTGTAGATAGTCACCGGCTTGTCGACGAGCAGGCTCAGGAGCGCCGTCGCGGTGTTACCGGAGTCGACAGCGAGATGAGACCGTCACGCCCGAAGACCCCGCTTTCGCCGCCGAGGAACGCGCGGCGCACGTGGCCCATGAGGAGCGGCTCGAGCATATCGAGGGGCTCCTTCCCAAGAAGGGAAACGACCCTGCGGGACGACACGGCGAAAACCATCGTTGATTCCGGCAAGAGACGCCGTTTCTCTGGTACCTTCATCTTCAACCCAGACCGACAATGCCGGCCAGGCACTTAACCCAAAAGGACACAGCATGCCCAACGAGCTCAGCTATGAGGTCAGCCTCGAGCGCAGCAACCAGATCCGCGCCGACCTGCCGCAGCACCCCGAGAAGTACACCATGCTCACCGGCGACCGCCCCACCGGCCGTCTGCACCTGGGCCACTACTTCGGCACGCTCAAGAGCCGTGTCGAGCTGCAGAACATGGGCGTGCACACCAACGTGCTCATCGCCGACTACCAGGTCATCACCGACCGCGACAGCACCGATAACATCCAGGACAACGTCTACAACATGGTCATCGACTACCTGGCCTGCGGCCTGGACCCCGACAAGACGATGATCTACACGCACTCCGCCGTGCCCGCGGCAAACCAGCTTATGCTGCCGTTCTTGTCGCTCGTCTCCGAGGCCCTGCTGCAGCGCAACCCCACCGTCAAGGCCGAGATGGAGGCCAGCGGTCATGAGCTCACCGGCCTTTTGCTCACCTACCCCGTGCACCAGGCGTGCGACATCCTGTTCTGCAAGGGCAACGTGGTGCCGGTCGGGCGCGACCAGCTGCCGCACATCGAGCTCACCCGCACCATCGCACGCAAGTTCAACAACCGCTACGGCAAGGTGTTCCCCGAGGTCGACGCGCTGCTGTCCGATACGCCGCTGCTGCCCGGCCTTGACGGGCGCAAGATGAGCAAGTCCTACGGCAACGCCATCAACATCTCCATGACCGCCGAGGAGACGGCCAAGCGCATCAAGAAGAGCCAGACCGACGGCGAGCGCATGATCACGTTCGACCCCGAAGCCCGTCCCGGTGTGTCCGGCCTGCTCTCCACCGCCGCCATCTGCACCGGCCGCTCCGAGGTCGAGATCGCCGAGGAGATCGGCATGGGCGGCGCAGGCGCGCTCAAGAAGTACGTCACCGAGAGCGTGAACGAGCACTTCGCCCCCATCCGCGCGCGCCGCGAGGAGCTCGTGCAGGATATGGACTACGTCAAGGACGTCCTGCACGAGGGCAACCGCCGCGCTAACGAGGTCGCCGAGGCCACGCTCGCCGAGGTGCGCGAGGCCATGGGCATGGTGTACTAGCATGTACCGCCTTGTTGCAAGCGATATGGACGAGACCTTTCTCGACTCCAATCACGCCATCCCCGAGGCGAACATCCGCGCGCTCAAGCGCATGAAGGAGCTGGGGGTTCTGTTCGTCCCCTCAAGCGGGCGCTGGTACTCGTCCATCATGCACAATTTCGCGGCCGTCGATGCGTCGCTGCTCGAAGGCGGATACGTTCTGTCGTACAACGGCGGGTTTATCAACCGCGTGGGCGACCCCTGCCCGCTCACCACCTGCGGACTCTCGCGCGACTGTGCCGAGCAGCTCTATCAAAAGGGCCTTGAGCTGGGGCTTAGCATGCACATCAACGTCGCCGACGGACACGTCTTCGTGCCCGATGCGGACGACGACGAGCGTGCGTACCTCACCTCGATCAGCGGCGTGACGCATATCTCGAGCGCAGACCACCCCGACCTGTCCTTCCTGGATGGGCGCGACATCGTGAAGATCCTGTTTGTGAACAGGAACTTTGACGCGCTGCAGAAGCTCGGGGGCGATCTTGAGCCCCTGGCGCAGCGCCTTGGCGTCGAGATCACGTTCTCCTCGAAGCGCTACCTCGAGTTCATGCCCGCAGGCGTGAACAAGGGAGTCGGCCTGATGCGCCTGGCCGAGATGCTCGGTATCCCCATGAGCGAGGTCATCGCGGTGGGTGACTCCGCCAACGACCTCTCCATGATCCAGGCCGCCGGACTCGGCGTGGGCGTGGCGAACGTCACCGACGACGTGCGCCCCCACTGCGACGGCGCGCTCGAGACCACGGGCATGGACGGCGCGTTTGAGGAGCTTGTCGAGAGGTATTTGGAGGCGTAGCGCGTCCGCTGCTCGCGGGCGCGCCGATACCCGCGCACTGAAAGGTTTGTGATGGCTGATAGCAACCGCGAGAGCTTCTTCGGGAGCGTCTACGAGATGGTCGCACAGGTTCCCGCGGGCATGGTCGCCACCTACGGGCAGATCGCCAAGCTCGTCGGCGAGCCCAGGCGAGCCCGTTACGTGGGATATGCCCTGCACGTCAACCCTCAACCGGGCGTCATCCCCTGCCATCGCATCGTGTTTGCCGACGGCCGCCTCGCGGAGGGGTTCGCCTTCGGTGGGCCCGAGGCGCAGCGCACACTGCTCGAGGACGAAGGCGTTGCCTTCCTCGCCAACGGACATGTCGACCTGCAGGCCTCTCGCTGGCCAGCGGGCCTGGTATGACAAGGGGCGCCGACAGCGCCCCTTCCCGTTTTGGATCCTTGGCAGGCAACCCAATCAAACGGTCGCCTCGAGTGCGTCCCCCGCGCGGTCGAGTGTGCTTCTGACCTTGGCACCCTGTTTGAACCACGTGCGCAGGTCCTCGAGCGTGCTGCCCGCTTGCATACACCTTGATTTTGCGACCACCCCTCGTGGTCACCGTGCAGCGGTCGCCGCTCTCGCTGTTCTCGTGCGCCGTGATCTTCTTGAGGTAATCGCGGCGAAACGCCACGACGCGGGCGTTGCTGATCTCGATGAACCAATCGTCATCGACAAGCGAAGTACCCGTGGCACCTCGGCTTGCCATCTCCTCGGAGAAGGAGAAACCGAGCGCGCGCTCCTGCCTGCCGATCTCGAGGATGCCGCGGGCCGGCATGCCGAGCATGAGCAGGGGCAGGAACCCCCCTATGAACAGGAACAGGAACGGGATGAGCACGAGCAGGCGCGCAACCTCGTCGGTGAAGACCGCCATGAAGGCGAGGACGAGCGAGAAGACGAGGGCCATGCCGTTGAAAACAATCGTCAACGGCTTGATGGCAGACCAACACAGGCCCGCCTTGGTCATGGGACCGTCGACGGCGTCCGAGACTTCGATGCCCTCCTCCTCCAGACGGGCGAGGAGGTTGAGCGAGCACACCCCCTCGAGGCTTATCGAGCAGAACTTCCGGTCGCCCTCGAACAGGTCGATCCTCATCATCTGCGCGTGAAGCGTTGCACGGGTGATGTTGCCAAACGTCGTCTCCTTGCGGATGCCGAAGGCGTTACGCGAGAGAATGCGCCCACCGTCCACGTCGATACGCGGGATGCTCAGCAAGGCCCAGATAGCCATACCCGCGAGCGCCATGGCATGACCGAACCACACAAGTTCGTGGTCCCACTCGCCCAGCGAGACGCCCTGCCAGACGTAGACACCCAGCATGAGCAGTTCGAACGCGACGGCGCAGCAGGCGATGATCGTGCGGATGGCTGCGGGCATGCGCACCGTGAAGCAATCGAGGCTGTCCGTTGCCTCGCTGCGCTCGCTCGCGCCGCGGCGGGCGACCCATGCAGTGAGCGGGCCGACGATGAACACGGTCATACCGACGCGCAGAATGGATTCGAGCAGATTACTCATAGGGGCCACCGCCTCGAGCTCTGGAGATTAACTGCAGGAAACGCTGCCAGAACGATGGGATGCGCACAACGTAAGGAGCCGCGTATCGGCAAGCGGCGGCATCGCAATCGCCCGGCGAACAGATGATGATCGGCGCCGGGCCAGACGAATTAAACAAAAGGGTGGTCGACGGCGCCCTCGCAGGCGCACCGTCGACCACCCTTCACGTCGCAGCGACCCTACGAGCCGTCCGAAACGAAACGCACTCCGCCAGAGCGCTACCCAATCTTGCGGATGCTCGGGATCGCCCAGGTGATGCCTGCTAGGATCACCATTGCAGCACCGATGAGCACGAAGCACGCGCTTACGCCGATGGCGTCCGCGAACAAGGTCGATGCGACGAGCCCCACGGGCATAGCCCAGCTGCAGACCGCTCCGTACAGACCGAAGACGCGGCCCATGCACTCGGGATCGACGCGCTCCTGCATGAGCGCCATCTGCGGCGCGCTGTACAGCGGACTCGAGACCCCCATCGCGAACGTAAGCCCCAGAAACACAACGAGCGCGGAAGGGGGCACGAGGCCGCCCGCGAGCGCGGCGGCTCCGATGAGGCCGATGGCCAGCGTGCACGAAAGAGCGCGGTTCTTAAGGCCACCCGTCGCCCCGATCCAGCCGCTCGCCGCGATCATGCCGACCGAGAACGCGATCTCCGCGATAGCCGACTGCGTAGTGGTGCCCCCAAAATGGTCGAACACCATGAGCGGGAACAGCGCGGATATGGGCGAGAACAGGACCGAGAAGGCGAAGCCGATCCAGAGCATGGCGAACAGACCGTGATGGCGTTTGAGCTCGCGGTACCCGTTGGCCGTCTCCAATAGGAAGGCCCGCACCGCGCGGTGCGACGCCTCGGCGTTCTCCTCGGGCGTATGGCGCTCGGGCGCCGGCGTCTTGATGCCGGAGGTCGCCACCGCGATGCTCGCGAGCACCGCCCCGGCGACATCGAGCGCGATCATGAAAGTCAGACCAAACGCCGGGTAGACCGCCGCGGCGATGGCGTTGCCGATGATATAGCTACCCGACTGCATGAACTGCAGCATGCCCGCCAGCTTGCCGAGCACCTCGGGCGGGGCGATGAGCGGTGTGAGCGCGTTGAAGGCGGGCGTATGGAGCGTGCTGCCCAGCGCACGGACGAACAGCACCGCCGCCACAACGGCGACAGAAAGGTCGCCCCGAAGCGAGCCGAAGACAAGCGTGAGGCTCACGGCCGCGATGAAGAGATCGGCGCCGATCATGAGACGCTTGATGGACGTGCGGTCCACGATGGTGCCCGCGAAGGCGCCGAGGAGCGCCATGGGCAAGAAGGCCGCCAGGCTCACGAACGACAGGGCGCTCGCGGAGCCGGTGGTGAGGGTGACGTGCCAGATGAGACCCATCTGCAGAATGGAGCTCGTGAGCACGGAGAAGAACTCGCCGATCCAGACGATGGCGAGCGAGCGCTTCCAAGAAGCGCAGGGGTTCGGTTGTGTCATGGAATAATCCTTTGATGCGATCGGTGGTATGCAGCGAAGTACCGGTCGCTCACGCGACCGTGGCTAGAGCCAAATGGAAGCAAGCATGGTGCAGCTCCCCTTTCCAAATCTAGAGGTAAACCTTCAGCCGTGAGTGGAGCTATTATAGGGACTTGCGAGCCAAGATGCAACAGGAAGACCTCTACGGAGCGTAGATGCCGGGCGCCCCGAACCACTTATGCCATGAGAGACGGCATCCGATTCTCCTTGACTTGGTCTCAATGTGATATCACAATGCAATCAGCAGTCGCACGGACTGCTCGGGGACTCGCCTCCTCCCCATCGCAATCTGGAGCGCGGCGCCGGGGACGTCACGCAAACGCCGGCGCAGTCGTGAAAGGAACTCACAATGAGCGTGGAAAAGCAACTCAAGGCCAAGTCGGGCTACGGCATGCTCGTCGCCGTGGCGGTGGCGCTCATCGCCATCATCGGCCTCTTTATCTGGAGCACCATCGGGCTCGCGAGCACGCCCGACGGCGTCGACGCGCCCGCAGTCTACGGATGGGGGCTCGGCCTCAGCATCCTCGCGTTTTGCCTGTGGTTCATCCCACTCAACGGATTCTTCTCGCTGCAGCCCGGCCAGGCGCGCGTGTGCATCCTGTTCGGCAAGTACGTGGGCACCGTCCGCGACGAGGGCTTCTTCTGGGCCAACCCGTTCTTTAGCAAGAGCATGGGCGGATCGGCCGGGATCGGCGAGATGATCGAGCTCGAGATGAGCGATTCCAAGGCCGCCAAGGCCGCGGCGCAGAAGGCCGCCAAGGGCAACCCCACCACCATCTCCACCCGCGTGCGCACCCTGAATGGCGAGCGCCTGAAGGTCAACGACAAAATGGGCAACCCCATCGAGATCGCAACCGTCGTGGTGTGGCACGTCGCCGATACCGCCAAGGCGCTCTTCGACGTCGACGACTACCAGAGCTATGTCGCCATGCAGGCCGAGACGGCGCTGCGCCACGTGGCGAGCGTGTACGCCTACGACCACCTGGAGGACGAGTCCGATGCCGCCGGCGCCATCACGCTGCGCGCCAATGTGGAAGAGGTCTCCGAAGCCCTGCGCCGCGAGCTCGCGATGCGCCTGGCGCCCGCCGGCGTCGAGGTCGACGATGCACGTCTCACGCACCTCGCCTACTCCCCCGAGATCGCCCAGGCGATGCTGCGCCGCCAGCAGGCCGAGGCCGTCATCGCCGCACGCAAGAAGATCGTCGAGGGCGCGGTCTCCATGGTCGACATGGCCGTGAAGGAGATGGCTGCCGGCGGCACCATCGAGCTCGACGACGAGCGCAAGGCGCAGATGGCCAGCAACCTCATGGTGGTGCTCTGCGGTGAATCCGAGGCGCACCCGGTGCTCAACGCAGGCTCGCTGTACTAACCCCAACACCAATGAGTAATTTGGGGACGGGTGCAAAATTGCACATTCGACAAGAAGGCACGTCATGGCACGCAAGCAGTATCCACTCCGTATAGACCCCGCTATCTGGGAGGCCGTCCAACGCTGGGCGGACGATGAGATGCGCAGCGCCAACGGTCAGGTGGAATGGATCTTGCGAGACGCCCTCAAACGCGCGGGAAGGCTGCCGAAGAAAGAGCCCTCGTTCAAGGGCACGCCCAAAGGCGAAGAGGGCTAAGCCGGGAAGACAGGGCTCGGCCGCTGCCGACGTCGGGACAAAGCCGCGCCCCGCGCCGCGGTCGAGGCAGAGCTGAGCCCCGCCGCTCCAAAGTCGAGCCGAACGGCGGGGCCAACACCAACCCAAAGCAAGCTCGCCCCCCTCTATACGCACCAACCGGTCCCCGGAGGCATCCGCCTTTGGGGACCGTTCTTTTCCCAGCTAGATGTCGTATATAAAGCCTTTTGACAGCTCGATTTTGCCCCGTGGGGGTCAAATATAAAGACCTTTGATGGTACGATGCTCGCGTCAATGACATGGTGGCTCTCGACAGGGGTCACCCCGACCCTCTAGGGAGCAAACGCATGGAGCTGGGCTCGCACATCAAGGAGCATCGCACGGAGCTCGGACTGTCCCAAGACGATCTGGCGGAGCGCATCTACGTGTCGCGCCAGACCATCAGCAACTGGGAGTGCGGCCGTACGTATCCGGATGTCCAGAGCCTGCTGCTGCTTTCCAACGTGTTCGGGGTGACCGTGGACTCCCTCATCAAAGGAGATGTGGAAACCATGGCACAGGTAATGAACGAAGCGGTCAAGAAGTACAACGCCCTATCCACAATCACGGTCGTGAGTGCGGTCGTGTTTTTGGTGCTGAGCGCGTGGGCGGCGTTCCAGTTCGAATGGGGCTGGGGCATGCACATCGCGCCCACCGCGGCGTTTGCCGCCGTGGCGCTCGTCGTGATGCTCGTGGCGTTCGTGTATATGGAACGCATGAAGAAGCAGCACGACCTCGTCACGTACCGCGAGGTGTTGGCGTTTAGCCGCGGCGAGCAGGTCGATCGCGACACGCTCGAGGGGCGCCGTGAGCGCGAGATGAACCCTTGGGTCAAGGGCACGCGCAACGCGGTGCAGATCATCATCGGCGCCATCGCCGGCGGACTGGTGGGCGTCGGCATCGGCATGCTCGCCAAGATGCTGAGTTAAAAGCGCGGGTACGCACCCGTTCCCCGAAATGGTATCCCCCTTAGCCCCCATTCTGAAGATGTATGCCAGAATGGGGGCGATTCCCGTTAGGAGGTGCCCCATGAACGTCACCGTACGCGCGTCCCTCATCGCATTGATCGCAATCGTTGGCGCCTGCTGGGCAATCCCCGTCCTCCTGGTGAGGGTCGTCCCACCCGATGCCGGCATGATCGCCATGATGGCGCTGATCTACCCCGTGCTCCCCGCAACTGCAATCACCCTCGGCCTGCTCGCCGCGAACTCCGCGAGGACGCTCTTCTGGGTACCCGCGGCGCTCGGAATCGGACCCGCGGTCCTGTTTCCCCTCAAGGTCGAGGGCAGCCAGGACCTTGCGTTCCATGGGGTTGCCTATACCGCAATCGGCTACGCCGCCATGGGCCTGTACACTTGGATGACTGCTCGACAACATCGCTAAGCCATCGCAGCAACAATCATGCAGGTAAACCCCGTGCAAAACAGTTTTTGCAGCGCCCGGCAAGCCTTGCCGCATATGATGTACAACAGATTCGATAGCGCACCCGGCGTGTTCGCGGGACGCTCCTTCACGACCGGGAGGTGACGATGGACATCAGCAACCAGATCAAGACGCGGCGCGAGGCGATGGGCCTCTCGCAAGAGCAACTTGCCGAGAAGCTCTATGTATCGCGTCAGACGATCAGCAACTGGGAGCGGGACAAGACGTATCCGGACGTCCAGAGTCTGCTCATGCTGAGCATCCTATTCGACACCTCCATAGACACGCTCGTGAAGGGAGACGTGACCGTTATGGAAGAGGCAGTCGAAAGAGATCGCAAGCGCATGGGAACGCGGATGCTATGGCTGGCCGTGCTGATGCTCGCGTTGCTGGCGGTGGCGTTCGCACTGATACTGTCGCCGGCGTTTAACTGGATGGAGGGCACCTGGGGCGCCGGCGTCGCCGCGGCTGCGGCGTTCCTGCCGGCGATAGCGGCGCTTGTTGTCGCGACCGTCCTCGAGCGCATCAAGCGCGAGAACGACCTGGTGACATACCGCGAGATCCTCGCTGTCCGCAATGCAGACAGGTGCTTTACAGCCACAAGCGCGATAGTTTCAACAACAAGATGCAGTGCCCCAGAGCCCCTAGCAGTCGACGATAGTCTTGCCGATCATGATGTTGAGGATCTCGACGTCGGTATCCTTCATGCCAACGCGGCCCACATAGCCCATGCTGGCGATCGTCTCTTCCACCGTATCCTGAATCAGGCCCTCGCCGGCACGGAAGCCGCGACCCTGCATGGCCATATCGTGGCCCAGAATCGCCGCATCGACGGCAGCGGAAATCTTGGCGGCACAGCTTGCCTTGGCGCCATCGCACACGATGCCGCCCACGTTGCCGAGCGTGTTCGAAACCGTCGCGCCAATCTGCTCGCGCGTGCCACCGCACAGCCAGGTAATCGCGGCGCCGGCGCCGCATGCGGCGCAAATAGCACCGCAAAACGCCGAAAGTGCACCAATATAGCTTTTGATATGCACGGCAATAAGATCGGACAGCATCACGGCGCGCACCAGGCGCTCGTGGTCGCAGCGCAGGTACTCGGCATATTCCATAACGGGCAATGCACAGGTAATGCCCTGATTGCCCGAGCCGCACACAATGGCGACCGGCAGTGCGCAGCCGTTCATGCGGGCGTCGGACCCGGCGGCTGCACGGGCACGGGCACGGCAGGCGACGTCATCGGCACGAGCGCCCAGCAGCGTACGGCCCACCTCGGCGCCCCAAGCGTGCGCCAAGCCCTCTGCGCTAATGGCGCCGTTCAGTTCGATCTGACGCTCAACGGCAGCGCGAGCACCCTCAACATCGCCGTCCTCAATAAAGTCGATGATGGTCTCAATCGACATGGGCGTGTCGGCGCTATCTGCCGCGCGCTCGGCCACCACGCGCTCGGCGCAGGCGGCACACTCCCCCACCGACTTGCCGCATACCGGAATACCGTCGAGTGTATGGCACGTAACATTGGTGTGGTGGTCGGTAATCTCGACGACCGCGGTATGCCCCCCGGCTGTGGCAGTCACCTTGATGTAGAGGTTGGGCACACCCTCGACAAGCGACACATCGCAGTAGCCGGCATCGGCGAGGAGCTCGGCCACGCGAGCACGGTCTTTATCGTCAACACTCTCGAGCACCTCGAGCGCGCTCTTGGCGTCGCCGCCCACGGCACCCAGCACGGCCGCGGCTTCAATACCATGCATACCGCCCGAGTTAGGCACGGTCACGCTCTTTACGTTCTTGATGATGTTGCCCGAGCAGGCAACATCCATATGATCGGGTTCGCAGCCGAGCGTCTGGCTCGCCAGCGCCGCTGCATAGGCAACGGCAATGGGCTCGGTGCAGCCGAGCGCACAGACAAGCTCGCGGTTCAAAACATCGCAAAACGCGGTATCACGAAGGGAATCGGCAGGCATAGGTATCTCCTACTTGTATAACGGGCTGGGCTCTCAAAATAGTTCGCTATTTTATTTGATAACAATGCATCAAAAACCACAACCATGGTTCCGGCGGACGGCGCTCGAGCACAAATTAGCGGCATTATTCATGAGAAGCCGGTCTTATTGCATGCTAAAGCGTTTGAGCAAAAAACGCCCGAGCGTTTAAACAAAAGTCGCGCTATCATGCAGTCGAACGCGGTAAAACCTTTAGCAATCTCGCCGCACAGACCAGAGAGGAAGCATCCATGAAGATCGGTATCGGTAACGACCACGCCGCCGTCGAGCTCAAGAACATCATCTCCGAGCACCTGAAGGAGCGCGGCTGCGAGGTCGTGAACTTTGGCACCGACACCTCCGAGAGCTTTGACTACCCCATCTCCGGCTACAAGGTGGGTAAGGCCGTTGCCAACGGCGACGTCGACCTGGGCATCCTGATCTGCGGCACCGGTGTCGGGATTAGCTTGGCCGCCAACAAGGTCGAGGGCGTTCGTGCCGTCGTGTGCTCCGAGCCCTTCAGCGCCAAGCTCTCGCGCATGCACAACAACACCAACGTGCTCGCCTTTGGCGCCCGCGTCGTGGGCTCCGAGCTCGCCAAGATGATCGTCGACGAGTGGCTCGACGCCGAGTTTGAGGGCGGCCGTCACGAGCGTCGCGTCAATCTCCTCAACGAGATCGACCAGACCCGCGGCCTCAAGGTCGTCGACGAAGCTTAAAGACCTACAACGCCATACGCCAACGAAAACCCCCGTCCGGAACGCAAATCCGGGCGGGGGCTCTTTATTAGATTTTTGGGATATACCTAGAAATCTACTGGAATAAAAAGGGCGCCACGGATGGAATTCCGCGGCGCCAAAGCCACACGCTAACAGCTTTGAGGAGTCAAAGCTGGTTTAGCCAAAGAAGCGCTTGATCTCGATCTCGGCGTTCTCCAGGCAGTCGGAGCCGTGGATCACGTTGGCGTTGACATCGACAGCGAAGTCGCCGCGAATGGTGCCGGGGGCAGCGTCAAGCGGGTTGGTAGCGCCCATAAGGGTGCGCATCTTGGAGACAGCGGAGGGACCGGAAACGACCATCTTGACGACCGGACCGCTCGTCATAAAGTCGCAGAGACCGCCAAAGAAGGGCTTGTCCGCCAGATGGGCGTAGTGCTCCTCGACGGTAGCACGCTCGAGCGTGGTCATCTCCATGCGCTCGATGACAAGGCCGCTACGCTCAATGCGAGCGACGATCTCGCCGATCTTGCGATCGCGCACAGCGTCGGGCTTAATCATAATGAAGGTCTTCTCGATAGCCATAAGGTAGCCTTTCAAGTAGGTTCGCGCGTGCCCAAGTCCCATTCCGGCACCCGCCTGGACTGCATCGTAACAGAGTTTTAGCTGCAGTTAAACAAAAAACTGTTTATTGAAACACTACAATTTATTAAAACGTTCCATATGTGTCACTTCTGTTTCGAAGCCCGATTAGAGTACCATCCGACCGCGCATCAACCGCACCGAACCGAGTGGACGGTCGGTTGCCGCCCGTGAACGTAGCCCCTTCACAACCTGCCCAAAGGTCCTACAGAAGTTATCGACAAGCCCCTTTCCCATTGCAACAAAATACGGGCGTCCGCTGCAGCAGACGCCCGTAAAAGCAAAAACGATTTATCAATAAATGGCCAAAGCCGCTTCAACTAAACCCTTACTTTGCCCCGTGGCCCATCTCGACGACCTTGGTCAGCGATCCAAGCACACCTTCGTCGGCAACGAGTTGTGCCTGGGCACGCTGCAGCTGCACGGCAACGGCGGCAGGGGCGGTACCGCCCTCGGTCGTGCGTGCAGCGACAATCGACGGAATGTCGAGCGCCTCGGTAATGTCGTGCTCAAAGAGCGGGCTTGCCTCTTGGAACACCTCAAACGGCAGGTCCTCAAGATTGCAGCCGCGCTTCTCGCACATCAGGACCAAATGGCCCACCACGGCGTGGGCCTCGCGGAACGGCAGGCCACGCTTGGCCAGGTAATCGGCAACATCGGTGGCGGCAAGGTGCCCCACGCCGCACTCGCGCGCCATGGCATCCTCGTTGACGGTCCAGGTCGAAATCATACCGGCCATAACGGACAGGCACTGCATGAGCGTATGGGCGGTATCGAGCGCGCCCTCCTTGTCCTCCTGCAAGTCCTTGTTATAAGCGAGCGGCAGGCCCTTCATGGTCACGAGCAGCTGCACCAGGTTGCCATAGACTCGGCCGCTCTTGCCGCGGATAAGCTCGGCAAAATCGGGGTTCTTCTTCTGCGGCATGATGGACGAGCCAGTGGAATACGAGTCGGAAAGCGTGATAAAGCCAAACTCGGAGCTCGACCACAGCACGATCTCCTCGGAAAGACGCGAAAGGTGCATCGCCATGACGGAGCCGGCGTAATGCAGATCGAGGAGGAAATCACGGTCGGAAACCGCATCGAGCGAGTTGGGAATCACGCCCGCAAAGCCAAGTTCGGCGGCCGTCATCTGACGATCGAGCGGATAGCTCGTACCGGCAAGCGCGGCAGCGCCCAGCGGGCAGTTGTCGGCAGCATCAAAGGCGGCCTTCAGGCGTGTAAAGTCGCGCGCGAACATCCAAGAATACGCCAGCAGATGATGCGACAGCAGCACGGGCTGAGCATGCTGCATGTGCGTGTAACCCGGCAGAATCACCTTGTTGTACTGTTTGGCCGCATCCACCAGCACGTGGCGCAGCTCAAGATTGGCCTCCATGAGCTCCTTGGCCAGCGCCTTGACGCCCAGGCGCGTATCGGTCGCCACCTGGTCGTTGCGCGAACGCCCGGTATGCAGGCGCTTGCCCGCCTCGCCGATGCGACGGGTCAGCTCGCTCTCGATGGACATATGAATGTCCTCGTCGTTGATATCGAAGGTGAAGTTGCCGG
Organism: Collinsella sp. HCP28S3_G2; assembly: GCF_052065125.1. Taxonomy (NCBI): domain Bacteria; kingdom Bacillati; phylum Actinomycetota; class Coriobacteriia; order Coriobacteriales; family Coriobacteriaceae; genus Collinsella; species Collinsella sp. HCP28S3_G2. The sequence goes on along the minus strand of NZ_JBQHUO010000001.1, from coordinate 151,085 downwards.
CATCGATATCCTGTTCGATTGCGGTCAGACCCTCGGCAATCGCCTGCTCGTCCTTTGCACTGATAATGCCCTGGGCCGCCAGCATCTTGGCATGTGCCTTAGAGCCAGCGATATCCTGCTTATAGAGATGTTTGTCGACCGGCAGCGACGCGCCAAACTCCTGCGTGACCTCGGCCACGCCTGTCTCAAAACGACCGCCCCAAAGAGCCATGGAACCGTCCCCTTTCTCCAAATACCAAAACAAGCGCCCAAAGCAAAGCGCCATGTCGCTAAAGCGATTTATCAACCGCTAGTTTTGCACATTCCCCGCCGTGCGCGAGGCCATGTGGCTAATTTGCAAAGAAGTGACGCACCAGGCACTTGGCGCCCATCGACTCCCGCCAGCCGTTGCTCGCCGAGCCGTCAATCCATGCCTTCAGGCTCATAGGGACATCCTCGCCCTTTGCAGCATCGAACTCGGGCGCGAGGGCAAGTAAAGCATGCGCGATAGCATTGAACATAATGGATACTCCTCAGATATATATAGGCGCAGAGCCGCCAAATTGATAGAAGGAGCCCCGCCGGACAACCCCGGCGGGGCTCGGACTCAGCCGCAGGCGCGGCATCATATATGCGGGCGGAATGTAGGGGCCACCGATGTTAAGAAGTGTCAGCAAGCATAACGAAAGGTAGGGACCCCATGCGCCCGTTATGTATCACGCGGATGGGCCGCGCGGATACCAAGGGAGAAAGGCTTAAGCCTGGGCGGCAGCAGAGCTGGGACCCTGGACCTTGGCCCACGTCTTGAGCGACAGCGTGTCGATCTCGATAAAGCCGGCGCTGGCCTTCTCGTCAAACGTAGTGTCGCGGTCGTAGGTGGCCAGACCGTAGTCATAGAGGCTGAAGGGGCTCTTGCGGCCGACAACATGGCAGCTGCCCTTAAAGAACTTCAGGCGGACGGTACCGGTCACGAACTTCTGGGTATCGGCCATAAAGGCGTCGAGTGCGTTTTTGAGCGGGCTGTACCACTGGCCGTTGTACACGGCGGTGGCCCAATCCTGCTCGAGCTTAATCTTGGTCTTGAGCAGGTCGCCCTCGACGCAAATATCCTCGAGTGCCTTGTGGGCGGTGATAAGCGTCAGGGCGCCGGGAACCTCATAGCACTCGCGGCTCTTGAGGCCCACCAGACGATCCTCGACCAGGTCCAGGCGACCAAAGCCGTTATCGCCCGAAATCTTGTTGAGGGCGATGACGATCTCGGAGAGCTTCATCTTCTTGCCGTCGACGGCGACGGGCTTGCCGGCCTCAAACTCAATCTCGGTGTAGGTCGGGGTGTCGGGCGTGTCCTCGGGATTCTTGGTCATAACCCAGGCGTCGTCGAGCGGCTCGTTCCAGGGATCCTCCAGGTGGCCACACTCAATGGCACGACCCCACAGGTTGTCGTCGATGGAATAGGGGTTGTCGTTAGCGCCCTCGGGAACCGGCACGTTGTGGGCGTGAGCATAGGCGACCTCGTCGGGACGGCACTTCAGATCCCACTCACGCACCGGGGCGATAACCTTAAGCTCAGGGTCGAGGGCCTTGACGGCAGCCTCAAAACGAACCTGGTCGTTACCCTTGCCGGTGCAGCCGTGGGCGACGTAGGTCGCGCCAAACTCGTGGGCGACCTCGACAAGCTTCTTGGCGAGCAGCGGGCGAGACAGAGCGGAAAGCAGCGGGTACTTGTTCTCGTACATGGAATTTGCGGCGATGGCCTTGGTCAGGAACTCATCGGAGAACTCATCGCGCAGGTCGAGCACCTGGCAATCAAGAACGCCCAGGTCGAGCGCTTTCTGTTTCTTGGCATCCAGGCCGGTCTCCTCCTGGCCCACGTTGCCGCAGACGCAAACGACATCGAGATTCTTCTCGTCCTGGAGCCACTTGACACATACGGATGTATCAAGTCCACCGGAATATGCGAGAACGACTTTTTCCTTGCTCATGGCTGTTTCCTTTCGCCCTTGGTAGCTAGTTAGAACATCGGTCAGTTGCAAGTCATTTCAAGGTCACGTACCGTGCAATATCAGGTTAAATAGCAAAAATCAGCACATACATGCCCTAGAAACATGCAGCAATGTCGTGCTAAAACCCAACGACCTTAAAATGACTCTGTTGAGGCAATTCGCCCCATGCGGACAGAGACGATTGTTATCGTCGTCGGGAAATTGCGCGCTGGCGTCGGATGGCATTGTCTGCAGTGGTGATGATCTTTACGAACTGCATCTGCCTCTCCTTTCACACATCGCCGGGCGCAATTCTAATATCGCAAACGGTACCTTTTCCTCGGTAAGCGGCTCTTTTGCCGTCTCCGTTTTCGATGGTCGCTATATTACGCTAAAGTGCCCGCTGCACAAGCGACAAATTCAAATATCTGAAAAGTTTTTTCATTAGTTTGTGAAATGCAGTGCAAATACGCTCCGTTCCTGCGAAAATACGCCTGGTTACGAGTTGTTGGTTATAACGTCTGAAACAATTTCGAAACGAAAGGCTCGCTTTTATGCAAACTTACGAATCGGACGCCAATATCGAAAACATTAAGCTCATCGCCGTCGACATGGACAAGACGCTGCTGACCGACGAGCGCGTGCTGCCGCAAGGCCTTGACGAACGCCTGGACAAGCTCGCCGAAGCCGGCATCGTATTCTGCCCCGCCAGCGGACGTCCCGCCCCCAAGCTCGAGGAGATGTTCGAGGGCATCAAGAACCGCATCGCTTTTTGCCCCGATAACGGCGCGTGCGTGATATATCGCGGCAACTATATCTATAAGAGCAATATCGATGTGGCGCTGTATCAACAGGTGCTCGCTCGTGCCTCGGAGGATTCTCGCGCCGTTCCCGTCCTGTGCTGCTTCGACGAGTTCTACGTGCTTGCCCGCGACCATCAATACCACGACGAGATCAGCGTCTACTACAACACAATCAACTACGTCGACAGCTTTGAGGGCATTGATTTCGAGTCCAACAAGATTTCGATCTTCTTCCCCGCCTACGACGCTGAGCCTGCGTTCCGCGAGACCTATAACCCCACGTTCTCGGATCAGCTCTACGTCACCAATGCGGGCCGCGAGTGGATCGACTTTATGAACCTGGGCGTCGACAAGGGCGCCGGCGTCGCGCACCTGTGCGAGCACTTGGGCATCGATATCGCCGATGCCGCCGCCGTGGGCGACACCTACAACGATATCCCTATGCTCGAGCGCGTCGGGCATAGCTTTATCGTGGACAATGCCGAGGAGCATATGAACGCGCATGCTAAATGGCGCATTCCGAGCAACAACGACGGGGGCGTACTGACGCTCATCGACGCCATCTTGGCGGCTCGGTAATCTATCTCGTCGCCATGCCCGGGGCCGGCCGTTTGATTTTTGCTCGGTCAGGTCCTGGGCTCGCTCGAAGGCCACATTAAGTGGCCTTCGGCTCGTGCGGAATCTACAAAAATCAAACGGCCGGCCCCGGGCATGGCTATGTTGACTTGCTTGCCGCCTAGATGGCGTCTTGGGTGTCTAGATACTTGGCTGATTTTTTGGAATGAAGGGGGCTCCTTGTTGGCAAGGAGCCTCCTTCTGCCTTTAGTTACTTTGGAACTGTGGTTACTTTCCTATTTCGCGTCGGCCCAGGTTATGCCGGTGCTGGCTTCGGCGATGAGGGGTACGCGGAGGTCTACTACGTGCTCCATGACGTCGCGGACCATGGCGGTCAGGCGCTCGACTTCGTCGACGGGGCACTCAAAGTCCAGTTCGTCGTGCACCTGCAAGATCATGTGGGCGGCAAAGCCCTCTTCTTCCAGGCGGCGGCTTACGCGGGCCATGGCGATCTTGATGATGTCGGCGGCGGTGCCCTGCATGGGGTGATTCATGGCCGTACGCTCACCAAAGCCACGGAGTTGCGGGTTTTTGGCCTTGAGCTCCGGAATATGGCGACGACGGCCATACATGGTCTCGGCATAGCCCGTCTGCTTGGCGCGCGCCACCACGTTGTCGAGGAACGTGCGCACGCCCGGGTAGGCCTCGTAGTAGCGATCGATCATGTCGCGCGCCTCGGCCATCGAGATATGTAGCGACTGCGACAGACCGTACGCCTGCTGACCATACACAATGCCAAAGTTCACGGCCTTGGCGCGACTGCGCAGGTCGGGCGTTACCTCGGACACGGAAACGCCAAACACGCGCGCGGCCGTCTCGGCATGGAAGTCCTCGCCCTCGTTAAAGGCGCGCACCAGGTGCTCGTCACCCGAGAGATGCGCCAGCAGACGCAACTCGATCTGCGAGTAGTCCACCGCCAAAAAGACGCTGCCCTCGCCTGCCGAAAACGCCGTCTTAACGGTACGGCCCAGCTCAGAGCGCGTCGGGATGTTCTGCAGGTTCGGGTCGCTCGAGGACAGGCGACCCGTTGCCGTGATGGTCTGGTTGTACGTGGTGTGCACGCGACCGTCACCACGGCGCAGCGGACCTAGCGTGTCCAGATAGGTCGACTTAATCTTGGACTTCTCACGCCAGTCCAAAATCAGGCGCACGATTTCGTGGTCACGGGCAAGGTCGCTCAGCACCTTGGCGTTGGTCGAATAGTACCCGCGCTTGGTCTTTTTGAGGCCCTTGGTCGGAAGCCCCATAACGTCAAAGAGCACGTGCGAGAGCTGCATGGGACTGCCGATGTTAAACGTCTCATCACCTGCCAGGTCGCGAATGCTGCGCTCGACCTCGGTGATCTGGGTCGCCAGGCCCTCGGACAGGCTGTGCAGCCGGTCGGGATCTACGAGCATGCCCGCGCGCTCCATCTTGGCAAGCACCGGCACGAGCGGCATCTCAATGCCATCGAACACGTTGGCGGCGTTCTCGCGGGCCATGCGGTCGCGAAGCGGCGCCACGAGTGCCAGCGTCAACGCCGCGGTACGGGCAGCAGGAGCAGGAGCGTCCTCGCCAGCACCATCCGCACCGCGCGCCGCAGGCAGCGCCATCTGCAGATAGGTATCGGCCAGATATGCCTCGTCAAACTCGGAGCGGTCGGAATCCAACAGGTACGCGGCAACCACGGTATCAAAGATGCGCACGGAATCGACTGCCAGCGGGTCCATGAGCTCGGGCTCAGAAGAATCGATGGGCGAAAGCTCATGCAGCAACGCCTTCATGTCCGGGCTCGCCACGCGGCCCTCCATAAACAGGCGCGCGAGCACGCCAGCGATAACGCCGTGGGCAGAATTGAAGCCCTCGACAGCGGCAGGCGTGCCGTCATCGGCTTCCTCGAGCGCAAAGAGCCCCTTGGGCGTCGCCAGCCACAGCGTACGCGTCAGGCCAAAGAGCGCACCCTCCTCCTTGTCATCGTCCACCACGGCGGCGACCCACTCGCCCGCATCAATCGCGCGAGAGATCTCGGCCGCCACAGCAGCAAGTGCCTCAGCGTCGCCGGCGGCGGCACGCGAAACCGCGGGTATCTCGAACGCGCTGGCAGCGGGCACGACCCCGCCCTCGCCGCCAATCAGCGCCAGGAAGCGGTTCTGCATGGCCGTAATGCCAAGTGCGCCCAGCGCCGCGGACACCTCATCGGCAGAAAACGATGGGAAGGACGTCGCGTCAAAGTCGAGCTCGACAGGTGCATCGGTGCGGATGGTCGCAACCTTGCGGCTCAGCAGCGCATCGTCGATGTGTGCACGCAGGTTCTCGCCCATCTTGCCCTTGACCTCGTCAGCATGCGCAATGACCTCGTCCAAGCTGCCGTACTGCGCGATGAGCGCGCTCGCCTTTTTGGGGCCGATGCCCGGTACGCCGGGAATGTTGTCCGACGTATCGCCCTTCAGGCCGTAAAAATCGGGCACGAGCGCCGGCGTAATGCCGTGATACAGGTCGTCCACGCTCTCGGGCGTCATGATCGCCACGTCGGACAGGCCCTTGCGAGTCGAGACCACGTTGACGTGCTCGGTCACAAGCTGATACATGTCACGGTCGCCGGTCACCAGCAGCATGTCGCAGCCGGCCTCCTCACCCAGGCGTGCCATGGTTCCCAGGATATCGTCGCCTTCCCAGCCCTCGGACTGCAGAATTGGCACGTTGAGCGCCGTGAGCAGCTCCTTAATCATGGGAAACTGCGCATGCAGACCGGGGTCCATGGGCGGGCGCTGCGCCTTGTACTGCGGCAGCATCTCCATGCGCACGCGCGGCTTGCCCTTGTCAAACGCCACGACCACACCGTCGGGACTAAAGGCATCGATCATCTTAAGAAACATGTTCAGAAAGCCAAAGATCGCGTTGGTGGGACGACCATCCGGTGCGTTCATGGTCGGCGGCACGGCGTGGAAGGCGCGGTGCATGAGCGAGTTGCCGTCGATAACGGCAAAGGTGCGGCGCTTGTCAGACATATTGAATACCTCGCTTTGGACTGGGCACGGCTTGCTCACTCCAGTTTACACGCTCCCCGCCCCGCGGCCACCGCACATCAAGCTCCCCCGCCACCGCGCGTTCCCGAGTGATACGATGGCTCACGGTACAACAACCAGCACGATCGATCCGAAAGGAGCCTGCGTCATGGAGCGTCCCTGCGCATGGAAAAAGTACACGCCACAGCAAATCGAGGAGCTCGAGGAGCTTTGCCGCGGCTATAAGCAGTTTTTGAGCGAGAACAAGACCGAGCGCCTGTGCGTCAAGACCGGCATCAAGATGGCCGAGGAGGCGGGATACGTCGACCTGGAGACCGTGATCGCCGAAGGCCGCGAGCTCAAGGCAGGCGACAAGGTGTACGCCGCCAACCACGGCAAGGATCTTATGCTCGTCAACCTGGGCACCGCCCCGCTCGAGCAGGGCTTTAACATCCTGGGCGCCCACGTGGACTCGCCGCGCCTGGACCTCAAGCAAAATCCCGCCTTCGAGGCCGGCGACATGGCCTACCTCGACACGCACTACTACGGTGGCGTCAAGAGCTACCACTGGGTGGCCTCCCCGCTCGCACTCGTGGGCGTCATCTGCAAAAAGGACGGCACCACCGTCGACATCAACATCGGCGACAAGGCCGACGATCCGGTCTTTACCATCTCCGACCTGCTGATCCACCTCTCGAGCGAGCAGATGTCCAAGCCCGCCAAGGACGCCGTCGACGCCGAGATCCTCGACGTGATCGTGGGCGGCCGACCCGTAAAATTTGACGAGGACGACAAGGACGCCCCCACCGAGCCCGTCAAGCAGATGTTCCTGGATATCCTCAAGGAGCAGTACGACGTCGAGGAGGAGGACTTCCTCTCCGCCGAAATCGAGGTCGTGCCCGCCGGCCCCGCCCGCGACATGGGCCTCGACCGCTCCATGATTTTGGGCTATGGCCACGACGACCGCGTCTGCGCCTACCCCTCCATGCTCGCCCAGATCAATGTGGCCAACGTGGAGCGCACGAGCATCACGCTCATCGTCGACAAGGAGGAGATTGGCTCCGTGGGAGCCACCGGCATGACAAGCCGCTTCTTCGAGAACACCGTCGCCGAGATCATGACGCTCGCCGGCGAGGGCAGCCCGCTGGCCCTGCGCCGCGCACTCGCCCGCAGCCGCATGCTCTCCTCTGACGTATCCGCCGGCTTCGACCCAGGCTACGCCGGCAAGTTCGAGACCAAGAATGCAGCCTTTATGGGTCGCGGCCTGTGCTTTAACAAGTACACGGGCAGCCGCGGCAAGGGCGGCTCCAACGACGCCGACGCCGAGTATATGGCCCTCATCCGCGACATTATGGACGAGGCCGGCGTGGACTTCCAGACCTGCGAGCTCGGTCGCGTCAACGCGGGCGGCGGCGGCACCATCGCCTACATCATGGCCAAGTACGGCATGAACGTCATCGACTCCGGCGTTGCCGTCCTGTCCATGCACGCCCTGTGGGAGGTCGCCAACAAGGCCGATATCTACGAGGCCTATCGCGGCTACAAGGCCTTCATCGAGCGCGCCTAATCAACCCTTCATCAGTTGCGGTGAGATACGGACTAAACTGGCCCATAAACGGCCAAAACAGACCGTATTACACCGCAACTTCCTTTTTGACAGAGGAGAGTCCATGCTGCAGGTCATCATTTCGCCCGCCAAGCAGATGCGCGCGGCCCAAGATGCTTTTGAAGTCCTGGGCATTCCACCTTTTGTGCGCGAGACGGCTCGCCTCCACCGCGCACTGCTAGATATCGAGCGGAATGAAGGCAGCGGCAGCCTGCAGGCGCTGTGGAACGTGAGTGACAAACTGCTGGGGCCCTGCCTCAACACCCTGCATGAGTTCGAGCCCATCTTGCAAAACGGCGATCTCGACAATCCCGCACTCGCCCGTCACCTCTCCCCTGCCGTCATGTCCTATCACGGCATTCAATACCAAAGCATGGCGCCCGAGGTGATGGATTCCGCACAGCTCGCATGGCTGCAAGACCATCTGTGGATCCTCTCGGGCCTTTACGGATGCGTACGCCCCTTTCATGCCGTTGAACCGTATCGGCTGGAGATGGGCGCGAAGCTTGCCGTCGACGATGCCCGAGACCTCTACGCGTTTTGGGGCGACAAGCTCGCACGGGTCATCGCTCCGGCAGGCTCCAACGCCACGATCGTCAACCTCGCCAGCGCGGAATACGCCAAAGCCGTTCTGACCCGCCTCACCACCGACACCACGGTCGTCACATGTCTCTTTGGTGAAGGCATCCGCAACGGCAAGCCCATCCAACGCTCGACCGCCAGCAAAAAAGCGCGCGGCTCCATGGTGCGCTGGATGGCAGAAAACAAGTTCGAGGATGTAAGCGGGCTCACCGCGTTCGACGTTGGTTATCGTTACTTTCCCGAGCTTTCAAATAAAAACACTTTGGTCTTCCTGAACGAACAGGCCTTGTAGGACTACCACTACTTTTGAATGTGCTGCCTAGGCACGGCGTCTATTCCGCCAGGCCGTCGGCTTTTGCAATCTCGGTCGTCGAGCCATCTTGGTAGGTAACCTTAACGTGCTCCACCTCGGACGCCTCAACACCCGACGGAGGCTCCAGGCGCCATTCCGTCAGGGCTATATCCATGGTCGTGGGTACATCCCCCTGATTTTTGAGCTCGACCGACAGCGTCCTAAGCGACGCATCGAAGGTCACACGCTCGATCTCTTCACCAGGAATGGAACCACCGCTCAGCTGCAGTTGCACAAACTTGTCGCGCGGATACCAATAGTCGCCCGGCGCGGCAACAGTATTGCCACCCGCGACCTTCGCCGTCATAATCGGCAGGCTATCGTCCGCCTCAAACGTCCAGGAAACTCCCCCACGCCCGCCAAACGTCCAGATACAACAGGCAATCACCATCACGACAAGAATCGCGAAACCAATTGCGACCAGCCCATGATGGGCGCGGCTCTCCTCGGCCGACACATCCCACTGCGTCTCTCGATACAGATGCTTGTCTTCCATGTTCGCCTCCCCGCGGGCATGCTCGTCGCGTCAATCGTACCCATTCGAGCTATACTTGAGCCCGCCACATAAACGGGGAGCTTGCAGGACAAGACGGCAGGCTGAGACTGGGCGCGCCCGCCCTGACCCGCAAACCTGATATGGGTAATGCCAACGAAGGGAGCCGTGCCAATGAGCACACAGACCGAGCCCAAGCTCGTCACGCAAATCGATTTCGCCCGCGCCGGGCAAATCACACCGCAGATGAAGGAGGTTGCCGAGCGCGAGCATCGCGACCCCGAGTACATCCGCGAGCGCGTGGCCGACGGCCGCATCGCCATTCCCGCCAACATCGTGCATATCAAAAAGGGCATGCGCGCCTTTGGTGTCGGCGAGGGCTTGTCTACCAAGGTCAACGTCAACCTGGGCATCTCGGGCGACAAGGCCGATGCCGCCGAGGAATGGAAGAAGGTCAAGATCGCCGAGGACTTTGGCGCCGACGCCATCATGGACCTCTCCAACTCGGGCAAGACGCGCCAATTCCGCCAGCAGCTCATCGACGAGACGCCGCTCATGGTAGGCACCGTCCCCATGTACGACGCCATCGGCTACATGGAAAAGCCGCTTGTCAAGCTTACCAAGGACGACCTGTTCGAGGTCGTGCGCGCGCACGCCGAGGACGGCGTGGACTTTATGACCATCCACTGCGGCATCAATAAGTCGGTCACCAAAACCTTTAAGGAGACCGGCCGTCTCATGAACATCGTCAGCCGCGGCGGCTCACTGCTGTTTGGCTGGATGGAGGTCACCGGCAACGAGAACCCCTTCTACGAGTACTTTGACGAGCTGCTCGAGATCTGCCACGAGTACGACGTGACGATTTCGCTCGGCGACTCCTGCCGCCCGGGCTGCCTCTACGACTCCAACGACGCCACCGAGACCGCCGAGATGATCGAGCTGGGCAAGCTGTGCAAGCGCGCTTGGGCCGCCGGCGTCCAGGTCATGGTCGAGGGCCCGGGGCACATGGCGCTCGACGAGATCGCCGCCAACATGAAACTGCAGAAGCGCCTGTGCCACAACGCCCCGTTCTACGTGCTCGGGCCGCTGGTGACCGATATCGGCGTGGGCTACGACCACATCACCGCAGCCATCGGTGGCGCCATCTCCGCCAGTTCCGGCGCCGACTTCCTGTGCTACGTGACGCCCGCCGAACACCTGTGCCTGCCCAACGCCCAGGACGTGCTCGACGGCCTCATGGCCACCAAGATTGCCGCACACGCCGCCGACATCGCCAAAAAGGTGCCCCACGCCCGCGACATGGACGACAAGATGGGCCAGGCACGCCGCAAGCTCGACTGGGACGCCATGTGGAAGTGCGCGCTCGACCCGGTCACCGGCAAGAAGCGCTACGAGGAATCCCCTGCTGCCACCGAGGGCACCTGCACCATGTGCGGCAAGATGTGCGCCGTCCGCACCGTCAACAAGGTGTTCGAGGGCACGACGATCGACCTCGGCATGGAGGACTAGCCTTATCGCCGCGATCGCCTATAGGCTTGCCGCAGCACCTGCCAATTGTTAACTTGTGAACATTTTCTTACATTTACGTAAAGATTGCACACCCGCCCGGGATCGGCATACAGCCGGCCCGGGCAACTTTATAATGTGGGCAGGAGACCCATTTGAATCCGACCGAACAAGGGAGCGAACATGGATCGCAGTAAGGTACCAGCCGTTCTATCCATCGCAGGATCCGATTCCAGCGGCGGTGCCGGCATTCAGGCCGACATCAAGACCATCACGGCGCACCGCCTGTATGCCGAGACGGTCATCACGGCCATCACCGCACAGAACACCCTAGGCGTCACCGCCGTGCAGAACATCTCCCCGGAAATTGTCGCGGCGCAGATCGATGCCGTTTTTGACGATATCCGCCCCAGTGCCGTCAAGATCGGCATGGTTTCTTCTGCCGAGATTATCGAAGTCATAGCCGACCGCCTGAGCGCCTGGGACGCACAAAATATCGTCGTCGACCCCGTCATGGTCGCCACTTCGGGCGCTCGCCTCATCGCCGAGGACGCCGCCGAAGCGCTTACACGCCGCCTGTTCCCGCTGGCGACCGTCATCACGCCCAATATTCCCGAGGCCATGGCGCTGCTCGACTACGAGGTCGATTCCGAGCGCACACAGCAAAACGCTGCTATGCTCCTCACCCGCCGCTTTGGCTGCGCGTCCCTCGTTAAGGGCGGGCATTTTGTCAACGAGGCCAACGATGTGCTAGCAGAGCCCGCGCCGCTCGATGACGAGGGCAACCACCTGGGCGATCCGCTCACCACGTGGTTCCGTCACAAACGCATCGAGACCGACAACACGCATGGTACCGGCTGCACGCTCTCGTCCGCCATCGCCTGCGCGCTGGCCCAGGGCATGGATCTTGCCGATGCCGTCAACGCCGGCAAGGCCTACCTAACAGGAGCTCTCGCCGCCGGCCTGAACATGGGCAAGGGCTCCGGCCCCGTCAACCACATGTGGCAGTACTAAAAAGCCAGCAGCCAAAACCACCGCACAAACCACCACAAAGGCGCCCGTCCCTTTGTGGTGGTTTGGGGCTGCGCTACTCACCGAGCATCTCTTGGAGCTTGGCTGCCACGGCGTGGCCCAGGCTCTCGTGGCTTTCGGGCATCATGTGCAGATAATCGATATCGCCCGGCTCGGCAAAATCGGCGGCATTCAAAAAGTCGCAGCCAAACTGCTCAGCGACATACGCATAGTATTCGGCAAAATGCTCCGAGGCCTCGACGGAGCGCTCGTCAAAGTCGGTCATGTACACATCGGCGATCTGCGGTTTAATCTTGATAGGCGCCATCAGCAGAATGCGCGGGCAGGGCGCAGCGTCGGTCCACGGAAACGCGCGGACGGCGCGAATCAGCGCCATGGCGCCACGGGCGATATCGGAAGCTGTCACGTTAAAGACCGTCTTGCAGTCGTTGGTGCCCAGCATGATCACAATGGCGTCCAGCGGCTTATGGGCCTCGAGCAGCATCGGCAACGCGCGGATGCCGTTGAGATTGGTGTCCAGATGGCACATATCGTCGCGCACCGTCGTGCGGCCGTTTAGACCTTCCTCAATCACATGCCAGCCCTCGCCCAGGTCGCGCTGGGCCACGCCGCACCAGCGCACATCGTGCGCATAGCGCACCGCGGTGCCATCGCGCATGCCCGCCGGATCGTAGCCATAGGTATTGCTGTCACCAAAGCACAGGACGTTTTTCATCGCAAGCCCCTCCTTCAGCAAGAAGCCGACGGGAGCAGCCCCTCCCGCCGGCTCGACCTATCTGTCAGCGCGCACCGATTACAGATACTTGCGCCAGTCGTCATCATCCTCGTCGTCCTCGGCAGCGGCATGAGCCTGCTCGGCGGCACGGGCGGCCGCGGCACGGGCGGCAACCTGGGCATAGGACTCCTCGTTGCGCTCGGGGAAGCTTGCCAGCACGTGCTCGAACTTGGCAAAATCCTCATCCCAGCGCGTAGAGGGCACGGCAAAGAAGACCTGCTTGACCTTAAAGTCGCCCGATGCGAGCTCCTTGCGGAAGAGCTCGGCCACGGCCTCGGCGTCAAAGCCGTTGTTGTCACAGCCCCAGGCGCCCAGCACGAGCTTCTCGCGACCAAGCTCGTCGCAGATGGCCAGCACAAAGCGGATACGATCGCGCAGGGCGTCCAGCAGGGCATCGTCACCCACGCGATACTCCTGGCGAGCGCGCTTGGCGTTGGGCGCAGCGGCAACGATCACGTCGGCGTACGCATGCACGTGGTTGCGGTCGAAGCGCACCGCAGGCACCACCAGCGCACGGTTGCGGTACAGCTCACAGTTGATGTTGCGGCGACGGTTCTCGCCGTACCATTTGCGCTGCTTATCGAGCACATTGTACAGATACGAATCGGCACAGAGCGTGGCCTCCTGACCCAGATAGCCCTGGATGTAGCCACCGCCCGGGTTGGTGAACGAGGCAAAGGCGAGCACGGCCATGTCGCAGAACTGCGCGTAGCCTCGGCCGTTATCCAGAATGGCCTGCGTGGCAGAGGCGTCGAGCACGGTGACCTCGGGCAGGACCGGAGCGGGCTCCTCGGCAGCAGGCGCGGGCTCGGTCTCCGTGGCTTCCTCTGCGGGCACAGGCTCGGCCACGACCTCGGTCTCGGCAGGCGCAACCTCGGTGGCCTCAGACTCATCGGCAACCTGCTCTTCGGCAGCAGCCACCTGGGCCTTAGCCTTCATCGCCGCGACAAATCCGGCAGGCATGCCCTCGAACTCGCGCACGCCGGCAAGCGAGCGCTCGATATCCTTTGCGCACGCTTCGGACACAGTCGCCACGTGACGCTCGGCGGCCTTGGCACGGGCCTCGCGCTTGGGATTGGGCTGTCCCGCGCGGTTGGGCCTACGGTTACGGTTCCTGTTGTCGACGTCTGCCATAAGTGGTCACCTTTCTCGGTCGCTGCCGCTATCGGCTTTTCCCATCCATGATACCCCGCCGCGTACAAAAAAGGCGGCCCCGAAGGACCGCCTTTCGCATCGATTTGCGCGCGGCAAGCACCGCTGCAATCTGGCACTAGTCGCGACGACCAAGGATGTTCAGGATGCGCAGGAACACGTTGATAATGTCCACGAACAGGTTGGACGCCATGAGCACGGCGTTGGGCAGCGTGGGCGGCACCGTCGTGGCCACATAGGTGTCGTAGCCAATAAAGCCGGCGAACACCACAATCACGATCAGGTCGGTGATGGTCTGCGAGACGCCCATGAACATCAGCACGATCTCGACCAGAATCGTGGCAAGCAGAATGCCAAAACCAATGCCATACACACGCTGGAAGAATTTGGGGAAGGTCACGCCCAGTGCGCCAAAGACAAAGGTGATGGCGGCAGTGGCGATAAAGGCGGTGTTGATGGTGGGCAGGTCGTAGTTGGCAAGGCCAAACGACGCGGTCAGACCAAAGGTGCTCGCAAAGATCGCGTAACCCGCGAGCGACAGGCCCACGGACTGCTTGCTGGCGGCGGCCGACATCATGACGATGCCGACAATGGTCAGGATAAACGAGCCAAAGACCAGCGGCAGGGCGGCGCCACTCATCATCATGCGCGCAAACGACATGGTGCCCGTAAAGTAGGCGCCAGCGCCCATAGCGCAAAAACCCAAAAAGATCAGGGCAGACATGGCAAGGTTGTACGCGCGCGGCGACATCTCCTTGGCACGGCTTGCGCCGGTCTCGATGGGGCCGTTCTGATAGCCCTGGATATCGTTCATAATTTCGTCCTTTCAAAAAGCGCCGCGACAGCGCCGTAGGTGACAAGATTCCTGCCATTGTACCCGAATGGCGCGCACTCTTACCCGCGGCGCTCACTCTCGAGTGTGCGGTCGAACGCCCACACCCACCACCGCATCAGATGAGCCTGCGAGCCATCCGGTCGCTCACGCGCCTGGTCTTCCAGATACAGCTCGGTCGTATGTCCGCCAAAACGAACCTTATAGGTTGCCGTACGAATGCCGTGAACCGTCAGGCCAAAACCGGTAGACGAGACAATCTCGTCAATCGTAAAGCAGCGACCGTCGACCCAGCAGACGGTAACCGGCACAACTTGTCCGCCCGCGAGGATGCGGGCCACGACGTCCACATACTGCTTGTGCACGCGCCGAGTTTTGCCATCTGTCTGTCGATATTCCATGCCCCTATTATCGAACGCATGTTTGCATATTGTAAAGCGAACAGACTGTGGTTTTGGGGTGTCGGAGCGAGCGCACGTGTCCTCACGGCGTGTTAGCAAAAAGAACACCCGCGGTCAACAGGGCTAATATTTAATTTTAGTGCCAAAAAATTCACTTCTCCCGTCAGAACTCGGTAAAGAAACCCGCAGGAGGTGATACGATTTATCATGTTTTTGTAACGTTTCTGCAAACTTCGAGAAAGCCCATATATGGACGTAACGTTCTCAGCCTTCCTCGGCCAACTTGTTTCGAACCCAGTCCTTGCCGTCACCGTGTTCCTCGCGCTCGGCGCCATCTTCGTCAACGGATGGACCGACGCGCCCAACGCCATCGCGACCTGTGTCACCACGCGTTGCATGCCCGCCCGCGCCGCCATTCTCATGAGTGCCGCGTTCAACTTTTTGGGCGTGCTCATCATGACGCACTTTAATGCCAGCGTTGCCAACACCATCTCCCATATCGTCGACTTTGGCGGAAACAGCACCATGGCGCTCGCGTGCCTCTGCGCGGCCCTGTTCTCCATCGTCGTCTACGGCGCCACGGCATCGCGTTTTGGCATCCCCACCTCGCAGAGCCACAGCCTCATCGCCGGCCTGACCGGCGCTGCCATCGCCCTCGGCGGCGCCAGCAGCGTCAATGTCCACGAGTGGATGAAGGTCATCTACGGCCTGGCGCTCTCCATCGGTCTGGGCTTTGTCATGGGCTGGATCCTGTGCAAGCTCGTCTCGATTCTTTTCGCTGCCGCCAACAGGCGACGTGCCAACGTCTTCTTTAAATATGCTCAGATCGCGAGCGCCGCGGCCATGAGCTTTATGCACGGCGCGCAGGATGGACAAAAGTTCATCGGCGTGCTCTTTTTAGGTGTCGCCTTTGCCAACGGACAGACCGGCGTCGGCGACGCCGGCATCCCCATCTGGATCATGCTGCTGTGCTCGGCCACCATGGGCATCGGCACCAGCGTGGGCGGTGAGCGTATCATCAAGTCCGTCGGCCAGAGCATGGTTAAGCTCGAGAAGTATCAGGGCTTCTCTGCCGACCTGGCAGGAGCCGCAAACCTGCTGCTTGCCACGCTCACCGGTATCCCCGTGTCCTCCACGCACATCAAGACCTGCGCCATCATGGGCGTCGGCGCCGTCAAGCGCCTCTCGGCCATCAACTTCGGCGTGGTCAAGGACATGATGTTCACGTGGTTCTTCACCTTCCCCGCCTGTGGACTCATCAGCTTTGTTATGGCCAGGCTGTTCATGATGTTCCTCTAGTCAAACCGAACGTCCATCCGGATCGCATTACCTCGCCCACCCGTCTTCGCCCCGAAAGGATCACTCATGGCAAAGAAACCCGATTCGTTCTACTTTGACAACTACGTCGCCTGCGCCGACTTCGCCGTTCAGGCAGCCGAGCTGCTCACCAAGATTTTTGAGAACTTTGACCCCGCGCAGATCCACGACATGCTCGAGAAGATGCATGCGATTGAGCATGCAGCAGACAAGAAGCACCATGAGCTCGAAGACGCCCTGCTCACGGCCTTTATCACCCCGCTTGAGCGCGAGGACCTTAACCTAATGAGCTGCTCGCTCGATACCGTGCTCGACCGTATTGAGGGTGTCGTGCAGCGCCTCTACTTCACCAACATCCAGAGCATCCACCCCGATGCCATCGTGATCGCCCACAAGGTGACCGACGCCTGCCGCGCCATGAAGGACCTGATGGTCGAGTTGCCCAACTACCGCAAGTCCAAAACGCTGCGCGCGCTCGTCATCCAGATCAACACCATCGAGTCCGAGGCCGACGAACTCTACATCAACGCCATGCGTAACCTGCACGTCAACGGCAAGGACCCGCTCGAGGTCATCGCCTGGCGTGACGTGTACGCCTTCTTGGAGTACTGCGCCGACTGCTGCGAGAATGTGGCCGATGTCGTGGATTCGATTGTCATGAAGAACAGTTAATTGGGGGTACGCGTCCCACCGGTCGCGGGCCCGACCACTGATAACCTTTTTTCACTCCGGCTGCAAGCAGAGTCGTTCAAAAGGTTATCAGTGGTCGGGCCCGCTCCCTTGTGTACCACCATTGGAACTTTGGCTGATAGTTTTAGCGCAATGGGGGTTTGGCTGAAGGGACCTTTGGTACCCGCTCGGACACTTTGGCCCTTGGTGAGCGTTTGACTGATTGCTGCTTTGGGTACTCTTTAGGTTACTTTGGGTTTGTTTGATTTTTAATTGTTGGAGGGCTTGTATGTCGTATATGGATCTGGCTCGGTCTCGGTATTCTTGTCGTTTGTTTGAGGATCGTTCTGTTGAGCAGGCTGTGGTGGATACCATTGTTGAGGCTGGGCGCATTGCTCCTTCTGCTTGCAATAATCATCCAACCCGCGTGATGGTGTTGGATACACCTGAGCTTCTGGAAAAGGCAGCTGCTTGTCAGCCTCGGTTTGCTCGTGATGGGTCCATCTTTGGCGCTCCGCTCATCTTCCTCGTTTGCAGCGTTACCAACGATGCTTGGGTGCGTCCCTATGACCAGATGAACTCCAGCGCTATCGACACCTCGATTGTTTGCGATCAGATGATGATGGAGGCCGAGGAACAGGGCCTGGGAACGTGCTGGGTATGCCATTTTAAGCCCGAGCTAGCCCGCGAGCAGTTCAACCTGCCCGAGGGCGTTTATCCCTACCACATGCTCGTCTGCGGCTATCCCGCCGACCATATCGCCGACCCCGAGCATCGCGAGGCCCGCACCATTCCCCTATCCAATTTCCTCCTCAAGTAGTTTTTGGCCCATGCCCTAAAACCTACCTTTTACCGCTCAAACGTTCGCCGAGTTCTGCCCTATCGCACGCAGAGCTCGGCGTTTTGTTTCCCAACCCGTATACAGATACAAAAAAGGAGCTCGCAAGCGCGAGCTCCTTTTAAGAGCTAGATTGTAGTTTTGGCGCTAGTCCAGGTCGTCCGCGGCAAAGTTGTCAATCGGGGCGAAGGGATCGGCCACGGGGACAACCGGATCAGCGACAGGCAGCGGCTCGGCGGCAGGCATGGTCACGGCAGGAGAAGCCGCGGAACCAACCGGCGTAGAAGCCAGCAGATCGGCCGGGAAGGAATTCTGAGCATCGTCCATAAAGTGCTGAATGAGCTTGAGATACTCGGCCTTGAACTCCTCGCGGGAAGCCTTCAGACGGTCAATCTCCTCGAGCTCGGCCTGCTTCTCGGTCAGGGCCTGACGGATGACCTCGCGGGCCTTGGCGTCGGCCTCGTTGCGGATGCGGTCAGCATTCTCGTTAGCGTCGTTGACAATCGCCTCGGCGGTCTGCTGAGCCGCAATGAGAGCGGCGGAAATCTGACGCTCCTGAGCGGAGAAATCGGGAGCGGGAGTGGCGACAGGGGCAGCCTGAGCGGCAGAATCCTGGGCCTGCGCAAGCTGAGCCTGCGTATCGGCAAGCTGCTGCTCGGTGGCGGTCAGGCGACCCTTAAGATCAACGATCTTGGCAAGCATAGCGTCGACCTCGGAGGACAGGGTCTCCAGGAAGACGTCGACCTCGGCGGGATCGTAGCCGCGCTTGGCCTCAGAGAAGGTCTGAGCCTGGATGTCAGCAGGGGTAATAGCCATAACAAGTTCTCCTTTATCATCGCCTTGGCGCTAAGCGCCCGACATAGGTTACTGAGCCAGTCCTATACGAGTATACCTATAAGTAGCTGCAGAATGAGCTTCTGCACCAACTGCAACGCAATAATCGCAACGACCGGTGAAAAATCGATACCGCCCATCGGCGGCATAAACCGGCGAAACAGGTTGAGCCAAGGGCCGCAAACGCTGTCGAGCACCGCCGCGATATCCTGTAGCAAACCACCCTGCTTCATGGGAATCCACGTCATAAAGCAGTAGACCACAATCAACGTGGAATAAAAATTAAACAGCGTGTTGACAAGCTGAACGATGGTGTAGATGTTGATGGGAATCTCCTCGCCTTGTCTTTACTTGAGATAGCCGTCGGCGCGAAGCTTCTTAAGATCCGAATCCTTGACCTCGCAGCCGGCGGGCAGCACCATAAACACGCGATCGCCCACTTCTTTGACCGAAGCGCCCAGGCCGCAGGCAAAGCCATAGCTAAAGTCCAGGACGCGTTTGGCGACCTCGGTGCGAACGCCCACAAAGATCAGCGCGACAGGCTGCTTGGTACGCACGCGGCGCACGACCGTCTCCACGTCGTCATAACTCTCCGGACGAAGAACGTAGGCCGGCAACTGAGGCGTGGCGTTGATGATATTGCTCGCATAGGCAGAGGCATCGCTCGGCGTTGAAGCAGGAGCGGGCACAGCGGCAGCGCGGACCCGAGCGTTCTCGGCGTAGCTTGACGGCGTGTCATAGGCGCCGGGACGATAACCGCCCGCAGCGGCATCCTGAGAGCGCGAAGGCGGATTGTACGTCGTAGCGTGACGGGAGTCGTCACCGATCAGTTGACCGGAACGCGTGTACACAGCAACCGACTCAGCCTCTCCGCGGCGTGTCTGCCCCAGCAGTCCATTGCTCGGTTCATCTTGCGTATAGAAGCCCTCGCCCGAAGCACCGCTGTAGCCGTTGTTCTGATAGCCGTCGTCATAGCCGTCATCGTAACCGTAGTCATCATCCTGGCCATAACCCTGGTCATAACCCTGCTGGCCGCCTAGGTGCATTTTATTTTTAATTTCGTCAAGGAAACCCATGGTTGTGTCCTCTCACGGTCTAATGCAGGCGCTCTGATAATCAGCGCGCACTTCAGGCTCTTATTTTACTTCAAACTCCGGGCTAAATACTACCCTGCCCAGGCGAACAAGCGTCGAGCCTTCCTCAAGGGCAGGCTCAAAGTCCTCGCTCATGCCGCAAGATAGCTCAGGCAGACACAGATCGGGGTGTGCCGTCTCCAGCTCATCCCTCAACTCACGCAGCCCGGCAAAGGTGCGGCGCGCCACATCCTTATTCCCCCGGGGCGCCATGGTCATAAGCCCCTGCACACAAATTC
Source organism: Collinsella sp. HCP28S3_G2 (assembly GCF_052065125.1). Classification (NCBI taxonomy): domain Bacteria; kingdom Bacillati; phylum Actinomycetota; class Coriobacteriia; order Coriobacteriales; family Coriobacteriaceae; genus Collinsella; species Collinsella sp. HCP28S3_G2. Next base: position 130,961 of record NZ_JBQHUO010000001.1, on the reverse strand, counting down.
CCTCAAGCTCCGCAAGCTCGCCAGCCGCGGCACGAACCTCATCGGGCGAAAAGCCGCCCTTGGACTCCTCGCCGCTTACATTGACCTCGATCAGCACATGCTGAGGAGCAGATAGCTCGCCCGCTTTCATCTTGCGGACGGCACGGCTCGAGATAGCCTGCGCCAAATGAAGCGACCCCACCGAATGAATCAGCTCGGCCGCACCCAGCACCGCATTGATCTTGTTGGTCTGAAGATTACCGATCATATCGAAGCGCACCTCGGGCAGCTCCGGATGCTCCGCCAGCCCCGTAAGCTTGCGAACAAGCTCCTGCGGACGGTTCTCGGCAAAATGACGATACCCTGCCTGGATGGCAGCAACGGTCTCATCGACGCCAACGGTCTTGGAGACGGCAATCAGACGTGCGGCATCGTGAGAACGGCCCGCGCGATCGAGTGCGGCATAAAAGCGTTCGAGAATCTGCTCGCGGCGAGCGCGCATCACGTTCAAATAATTATCCATTGCCAATCGCCTCCGCAGACAGACGTACAAGTAGTCCCATGCTAACGCAAGAGCGCGGCCCTGCATGTGCAAGGCCGCGCTCACTTAGGTATTTACAATCTTTCGACGAACGGAGCTACCCTACTCCTCGTCATCCTCGGTATCGTCCTCGTCCTCGAGGTGCTCGAGCAGGTAGCGAAGACCCTCGCTCACCTCGTTAGCGGGCACCTTGGCAACAAAGCGCGCATCGACAGCGGGCCTCATGATGACGCCCTCGCCCGAAGGTACGCGCATGCTCTCGAGCTCATCCTCGTCCGTACGGGCGATATCGCCGGCGTTCATGCGCTGGCCGGTCAAAAGGAAGGTCAGACGGCAGGCGGCATCGATGGAAATCGAGGCGATGCGATCGAGGTAGCGCGAAACCATGATGGCGCGGCGCAGATCGTCATAGTTGCTGTCGTCGTCCATAAACTCGCCCGCGTCCATGCGGTTGAAGGTACGGAAGAACTTCTCATAGGCCGCATGCACCGGCTCGTCCTCGACGGCCAAGTTGCAGATGATGGACATGTCGTTGGTGACAAGCGCGGAAAGCGACGAGCCCAGCACCTGGTATACGGCTTCGGCCTCGGCCTCAACCGTACCGACGAGCTCCTGGGGCAGTGAGATATCGGCCTTGACCATATGACGCGTGGCGCGGCAGATCTGGCGAACCTTATCGGTCATGCGCTGCAGGTTAAAGTCGACGTAGATGATTGTCTGCAGCAAGCGGAAGTCGGAGGCGACCGGCGACTGTGTAGCGATCAGGTTGTAGCACACGGCCTCCAGGTTGGCGCAGCGCGCGTCAATCGAAAGCGTGCGCTTCTTGGTCTTGGTGGCGAGCTTGCGGTCGTCGGTCACATAGGCCTTCACGGCGTCGTGAAGAGCCAGGTCTACAGCCTCGTAGATGCTCAACATCTCGTGACGAGCCTCGACGAGCTGACGGGAAAACAGTTTGCGCATGGTTCACTCCAATCAGTTGGGTGCGGTCATGCCGCCCGCACAGTGAATACGCACCGGACCAGGTCCGATCGGCTTGGGACTAGTCGCACCGATCAGCCAAAGCGGCCGGTGATATAGTCTTCCGTCCGCGAATCCACCGGGCTGGTGAAGATCGCGTCGGTTTGACCATACTCGATGAGCGTGGCGGGCTCGCCGGCAACCTCCTGCAAGAAGAAGGCGGTGTAGTCGCTAATGCGAGCTGCCTGCTGCATTGAATGTGTGACGATGATGATCGTCATCTCGGGCGCCAGCTCAGCCATCAGATCCTCGACCTTGGAGACGGACGTGGGGTCGATGGCGGAGCAGGGCTCGTCCATCAGAAGGACATCGGGCTGCACCGCGAGCACACGCGCGATGCACAGACGCTGCTGCTGACCGCCCGAAAGCGCCAAACCATCCTTGTTGAGCTGATTGGATACCTCTTTCCAGAGGTTGGCGCGCTTGAGCGATTCTTCCACGATGTCATCGAGGTCGCTTTTGCTAGTCACGCCCTGCAGACGAGGGCCAAAAGCAACATTCTCGTAGATGGATTTAGGGAACGGGTTGGGCTGCTGAAAAATCATGCCCACGCGGCGGCGAAGGTCGACCGGGTCGACGCCCTCGGCATAGATATCGTTGCCGTCGAGCGTCATGGTGCCCTCGACGCGCGTGCCCTCGATAAGGTCGTTCATACGGTTGATACAGCGCAAAAACGTCGATTTGCCGCAGCCCGAAGGGCCGATAAACGAGGTAATGGCGTTTTTGGCGATGTTGAGGTCGAGCCCCGTCAGCGCATGAAAGTCACCGTACCAAAAGTTGAAATCCTTGGCCGTGATGGCCGCTTGCTCCAGCGTGGGAGCGGACTGATAGACGGACATGGGACTCCTTAACTAGCGGCGTTTGCGCGACAGATAACGCGCAAACAGGTTGAAGGCCAGAATAATCGCCATCAGCAAAAGCGCGGTGCCGTAGGCTGCGTTCATGTTGATGCCGTCATTGGCAAGCAGATAAAGGTGAACGGTCATGGGGCGACCGGAATCGAGCGGCGAAATAGGCAGGTTGATGGCCTGGCCCATGGTGTAGAGCACCACGGCGGTCTCGCCGATGGCGCGGCCGATGGCAAGTACGATGCCGGTGGCGATGCGGCCAAAAGCCGAAGGAAGCACGATCTTGGAGACGACCTGCCACTTGGTGGCACCCAGGCCATATGCGCCCCAACGGATATAGCGCGGAACGGCGCGGATTGCCTCCTCGGTGGTACGCATGACAATGGGCAGCATCAGAAGTGCGAGCGCCAGGGCGGCCGAAACCATCGAAAGACCCAGGCCCATGGCCTCGACAAACAAGGCGTAGCCAAAAAGGCCCATAACAATGGAGGGCACCGAGGCCAGGGCATCGGCAGCATAGCGAATGATGTCGACAACCTTGCCCTGCTTGGCATATTCAGCCAGATAGACCGCAGCCAAGACGGCAACCGGCGTGCAGATGAGCATGGCGAGCGCCGTCACGTAGACGGTCGAGACGATAGTGGGCCAAATGCCGCCCTCGGCGTTTACGCCCTGCGGCCAGCCAAAGATAAAGTCGAGCGAGATGTGCGGCAGACCGTTGATAACTACATAGGCGATGATGGCGACCAGCACCAGCGTGGTGATATAGGCCGCGGCACGAAACACGCCGAGCATAATCTTGTTGGACAGATCCTTGTTGATGCGGCCCTTCTTACCATGGGAAAGGGCACGCTTGATGCGTTCGCGCGACGAGGTCGTATCGACCGTCGTGTCAACGGAATCGGACATAGCCTACCCCCTCTTCTTCTTGGAAATCAGACGGACGATGCCCACCAATGCGGCGGAAATGATAAACAGGACCACGCCCATGCCAAACAGAGCCGAGCGGTGCAGGCCCGAGGAATAGCTCATATCGAGCGCGATCTGGCTCGTGAGTGTCGAGATGGGGCTCGAGATGCTGTCCGGGATGACCGGAGCGTTGCCAACGACCATGAGCACGGCCATGGTCTCACCGATGGCACGACCCATGCCCAAGACAATCGCATCGACGATGCCCAACTTGGCTGCAGGCAGCACGACCTTGTAGATGGTCTGCCACTTGGTGGCACCCATGGCATAGGATGCCTCGCGAATGCCCATGGGAATGGAATTGAGGGCATCGATGGTGAGCGTGGTGATGGTGGGAACGATCATGATGGCGAGCACGAGCCACGCTGTCAGCGCACCAAAGCCAAGACCGCCGGTCAGCTGCGCGATAAACGGACGGATGATGACCATGCCAAAGAAACCGTAGATGATGGAGGGGATACCCGCCAGCAGGTCGACGGCGGGGCTGATGAGACTGCGCACGCGCTTGCCGGCGATCTCGACCAGATACACGGCCGTGCCCACACCCAGGGGCACACCCATGGCGAGCGCACCGACCGTCACCAGACCAGAGCCCGCCAGCAGCGACATAATGCCGTAATGGCCCTCGGAGGGCGCCCACGTAAAGCTAAAGAAGTCCGCCAAACCGATGTCGGTAAAGACGGGCAACGCCGAGTACGTGGTAAAGACAAAAATCAGGATGACGGTGACGACCGCCAAGAACGCGCAAGCAAAGAAGATCCACTGCAGCGCCTTCTCTTTGAGATAGGTGCTGCGCGACACCAACGCCAACTCACGCTTTTTGGGCGCCTGAGCCTCTCGCTCAATCTGGGGGGTTTCCTGCGCTTCCATGCTACTCACTCCCCTTTCCGTCGTTGGTGACGGGAATAAAGCCCGCCTCGCGAATCTGCTTGTCCATCTTCTCGGACGTCACATAGTCAATGTAGTCCTGCGCACGCTGCGAAGGCGTACCCTTCACAAAGAAGTAAAGGTCGCGCGAGATGGGGTAGCCGCCACTTGCGACCGTCTTCTCGGATGCCTCGACATGGTTGACCGAAACAGCCTTAACCGAAGTCTTAGCGTTGAGGCTCTCGACAAAACCCAGCGAGATGTAGCCAATGGCACCACGCGAACGGGACACGACATCGCGTACCTGGCCCGTGCCCGAAAGAACGGCAGAGCGACGATCGAACGGCGTGCCGTCCATCACGATGGTACGGAAGGCCTCGCGCGTACCGGACGCCTCATCGCGGTTAATAACCTGAATCTTCAGGTCCTCTCCGCCGACTTCCTTCCAGTTGGTAATCTTACCGGCGTATATGTCGCGAAGCTGCTCGGTCGAGAGGTTGTCGACCGGATTATCGTCGTTCACGATGACTGCGATGCCGTCGTGCGCGATTACAATCGGGGTCAGGCCCAGATTCTGCTCGTCGGCATTGAGGCCACGAGACGAGCTGGCGATGTCAGCCGTGCCGTTGCTGACGGCCTCGATACCGGCAGAAGAGCCAAGGCCAGAGACGAGCACGTCGGTGCCGGTCTCCTCCTTAAAGCCCTCGGCCGCAATCTCGGCAATGGGAAGGCAGGTGGTCGAGCCGGCCACGGTGATAGAAGACGTGGAAGATCCCGAGGAGCAGGCACACAGCGTAAGCGTGAGCACTGCCGCGCTTAGGACCGATGCGATCTTTCTCATAGCATCACGCCGATCGCAGCATGGCGCCCACAGGTGCCGCCCTCGTTGCGGTAGGAATAAAAGCGGTCGTTCTGACGAACGGTGGAGAGCTTGGTGTCCACAATGCCGTTCGCTTCGACGCCGGCGTCCATCAGCGCCTCGCGAATGGGGGCGGAAAGATCGATCATACGAGAAGCGGCAGCATCGATGCACGCGAACTCGGAGGCAAAGCGGTCCATAAGTTCTTGGGACACCTCGTACTCGTCACCCAGGATATGGGGCCCAATATAGGCAGAGATGTCGTCTGGCTTGCAGCCAGCCGCCTCGCAGAGCGCTTGGCACGCCTTGGCGGAAATGCGCGCAATCGTGCCCTTCCAGCCAGAATGCACCACGGCAAAGCCGCCGGGAGCCACCAGCACAACGGGAACACAATCGGCAAAGCAAAGCATCACGGGCACCTCATGCGCCGTGCAGACGAGGGCATCGCAGCCCTCGGCAATCTGCTCGCGAATGTTCTCGAGATCATCGGCGCCGTTCGAGGTCACCGTCACGACATTGTCACCGTGTACCTGATTGGGGACAAGCAGGTTGTGCTCGCACTCGGCAACACCCATGGCCTCGAGTACGCGGCGACGATTTTCTTGAACGGCAAAGGGGTCATCGCCAACATGCGAGCCCAGATTGAGTGAGGAGTACGCATCTTCGGAAACACCGCCAGTGCGTTCGGTGAAGGCAAAGCGGACATCGTGCGTCGCGCCCTCTACCAACGTAACTCCATCATGGTCGACACGCGAAACGTTGTCCGCACGTGCTGCCATACTAAAGCCTCCTAATAACACGAGTATCGCGGCCAAGCCGCAGCAGTCCGTGCCATACGGCTGCCATACTTCTACAAAAGGATACCCGCAGCGGTAGGGACCAAACGTAAGGGGAACGTAAAGAGATTGGAGACTTTCGTTTACAAACGAGAAACAAAACGGGGTGCATCCAAATGGACACACCCCGTGCAGGTTGTTGAGAAAAACGAACTAGAAGCTACCACGCTTAAGGAAGTCGGGAAGCTCGAACTGGTCGTTACCAAAATTGGGAAGCTCCGTACCGCCGACATTGCGGGTCGGGGCAGACTGAGCCGAGCTTGCAGCGGGAGCGGTACGCTGAGGCTCGGCAACGGAAGCCTTGCTCTGGGACTGCTGGGCAGCGAAGAGCTCGTCCTGACGGTTGACATTAGAGTCGGAGAAGCCCGTAGCGATAACGGTGATGCGCACCTGATCGCCCAGGGACTCGTCGACAACGGTACCGAAGATGATGTTGGCCTCGGGATCGACGGCGTTGGCGACAACGTCGGCAGCGTCGCTGATCTCTTGGATGCCCAGATCCTTGGAGCCGGCGATGGAGAGCAGGACGCGCGTAGCACCATCGATAGAGCTCTCGAGCAGCGGGCTGGAAATAGCCTGCTGGGCGGCGTCGACGGCACGGGTGTCCCCAGAAGAAGTACCGATACCCATCATGGCGGTGCCGGCCTGCTTCATGATGGTCTTAACATCAGCGAAGTCCAGGTTGATGATGCCCGGGACGGTGATGAGGTCGGTGATGCCCTGGGTGCCCTGGGAAAGGACGCCATCGGCAATCGCGAAGGCCTCGAGCATGGTGGTCTTCTTCTCGGCGATGTCGAGCAGCTTGTCGTTAGGGATAACGATCATGGTGTCGACGCAATCGGAAAGGGTCTTAATGCCCTCTTCGGCGCTCTTCTTACGCTTGCGGCCCTCGAAGGTGAAGGGCTTGGTCACGACGGCGACGGTCAGCGCACCGACCTCGTTCATCGCGATATCGGCAACGATGGGAGCGGCGCCGGTGCCGGTGCCACCGCCCTCACCGCAGGTGATGAACACCATGTCGGCGCCAGCGAGCGCCTCGGCAATGTCATCGCGGGACTCATCGGCAGCCTTGCGACCAACCTCGGGGTTGGCGCCAGCGCCCAGGCCGCGGGTAAGGTCGGTACCGATGTGGACCTTGATATCGGCATCAGAGATCGCGAGCGCCTGAGCATCGGTGTTGATGGCAACAAACTCGACGCCACGAATGCCCTCTTCGATCATTCGATTGACCGCGTTGGTACCGCCGCCGCCGACGCCGACCACCTTAATGACGGCAAGGTAGTTGTTGATCTCTGTCTCGTGCATGTCGGTCCTCCGAACAAAGGTTATAGCCATAGCATGGGTTGACCCCTGCGCACATTAACCTTCAGGTTGAAAGTAAATGCAAAGGTAAACCGTATTATGTTTGCACATTATGAACGTATCAGTCAAATAATTGACCGTGAAAACCAAACAAACCAGATAAACGGCGTGGTATGGCCCCTCAACAAAGCCACGCACCGACGCTAAGCGGTCGGTGCGTTTCTAAACGTATAGTTGCCGGGAGACCGAACGTTAATGTAGGTTACGCCCTCTACCTGCGACAGAAGCTTGGTCACGACGCGTTCCTTCTTGGCGATATCATCAGAATCGCCCAGTGAGACCTCAACGCCATTATCAAGATTCGCCGAGATGGCCTCGACCGAAGGTATAGAAATATCCTTGATCTGCGCCAAGAATTCGCCGGAAAAACCACGCACGTAATCCAGGCCCGCTTTAACGGCCTTGGAAGAAACAGCCCGCCCCGAGACCGGCTCGACATCAGCCGAGACATCGGTAAGCAGCACGGCCCCGTAGTGCTTGGCCAGCGCCAACGCAGCATCGATACCGCTCAATGTGTTGGCGCCCTCACCCGAAGTGACGACATTTCCCTGGTCGTCCACCTCCACAGAGGTCGAAAGCGGTGCGATCCAGGTGTCATCGTCGCCGATGGCCCAGGCAAGATCGTCGGAACTTATATAAGCGATCGCGGTGACCTTGCGCTCCGTCGGCGTAATGACGAGCGTGTGGGGAAACTGCCGTTGAACGTCCACGCCCGAAACCCACGGGTTCTGCTTGAGATCTTCGGTGATCTGGTCGGGATTTACGTTGAAGAGCGATGTGTTCTCGGGCAGACTGATCAGCTGCATGGCATCGTGCTTGGTCACATGCTCGCTGCCCTCGATCTGAATATCGGTAGCGGCAAACAGGCCGGAATTGATAACGACGATGGCAACGACGGCAAGCACGGCCACAGCCGCCAAGATTCCGCCCACGATTTTGCCCTTGCCCTTAACGGCAGAGGCGGCCTCGGACGTCTTACTCGCCATGGCGCCAAGCGACGACAGCGGATTGATACCCTTATTGGTCGCAGGTGCCTTAGTGGCGGGCACCGACGTCAACGAGCGCGGCTTGGCAGCGCCCAACGTACGACCGGGATGCGTCGCTTTAGCCCCCAGCGAGGGCTTGGGCGTCACTATGGGGCGAGAGGGCTTGGCACCCATCGCCGACTTAGACGTCACCGAGGGGCGCGGAGCCGGGTGAACCGTCTTTTTTGCGGCAGGGCGTCCACCAAGTTGCGAGCCGACGACCGGACGTTTGGCGGACCGTACGGATCCAGCGGGCTTGGAGGACACAGGGGGCTTGCGTTGAGGCTGGACGGGTGCGCCGGAACGCCCTCCGGCGCGGCGGAAGGTAGGTTTCGATGCTCTAGAAGCCGAGGAATTTGACTTCCGGTCTGAGCTCGATGCCATACGCCTCCCTCACCTTTCCGTGCACATGCCTGATAACCGCGGCCACGTCATCGGCCGAGGCGGTACCGTTATTAACGATAAAATTAGCGTGTACGGGCGAAACTTCCGCACCGCCAACCGAAAAACCCTTTAATCCACAATCCTCAATCAGCTTGCCAACGCTCGCGTCGGGTGGATTGCGAAAGACCGACCCGCAAGAAGCGCGACCCATGGGCTGCGTGCGTTTGCGCCTCGTCAGGTACCGCTCCATACGCTCGCGAATGTCGGCCTTAGGCGCAGGCTTGAGCTTAAGCACGCACTCGAGAATAATCTCGTTACGCGGCAGGCTGCACTCACGGTAGCCCCAGGCAATCTCGGACCCCGCATAATGCTTAATGCCGGATGCCGGGTCAAACGTGACCACATCCTCGACAAGCGAACCTATCCACTCGGTACGCGTACCGGCGTTCATAGATACGGCGCCGCCGACCGAGCCGGGGATGCCAACCGCAAACTCAAGGCCCGAAAGCCCGCGCGACAGGGCATCGTTGACCAAACGTGCGAACATAACGCCCGCGCCAACGGTCAGCGTGCAACCGTCCTCGGCAACAACGGTGCGCTGAAACTCACGCCCCAGCGAAATGACGGCGCCGCGATAGCCCGCATCGGCAACGAGCAGATTAGATCCCTTGCCGATAATGACCCACGGCACCTGCTCACGGTCGAGTACTGCCACGGCACGACGAAGGGCATGATAGCTATGGCACGTCACGAAGAGGTCGGCCTTGCCGCCGATACGATAACTCGTATGACGCGCAAGGCGTTCATCCTCGACTACATCCGTGTCAATCATGCCCGAAAGCGCCATGACGGCGTTAAACAGACCCATAGGGGCTAAGCGTCTTTCTTGGCAGTCAGATACTCGATGAACTCAGGGCCAACGGTCGTAACGTCGCCGGCGCCCATAGTAAGCAGCAGATCGCCCTCACCTACCATTTTCTCGAGCTCACGATTGAGCTCGAGACGGCTGGAGCAGTACACGACCTCCTTGCCAGGGTGCTTGGCGCGCACAGTATCAGCGAGCATCTTGGAGGTAACGCCCGGAATCGGCATCTCGCCGGCAGAGAACACATCGATGAGCAGCAGCTTATCGGCATTGGCGAAGGCATCGGCAAAGTCATCGCACAGCGCCTGCAAACGCGAATAGCGGTGCGGCTGGAACACGACGTCAACATGCTTATAGCCCAGCGACGAGGCGGCGGCAAGCGTCGCCTTGATCTCGGTGGGGTGATGGCCGTAGTCATCGACCACGGTGATGCCGTCAATATCGCCCACATGGGTAAAGCGGCGGCGGACGCCCTCAAAGCTCGAAAGCGCCTCGGCTGCGGCATCGACGTCGAGACCCAGGACATGGGCAACGGTTAGCACTGCCGTGGCGTTGAGCATGTTGTGGCGACCGGGGTTGCTCTTGATCTCGACAGCATGCTCGGTCCCATCCTCAAGGCGAACGATAAAGTCGCTCTGAATGCCCTTGACATCCGGATGCACGCAGACGACGTCGTTGGTTTCGGCAAAGCCATAGGAAAGCACGTGGCGACCCGTCGACTTGGCGAGTTCGACCAGATGCGGGTCCTCACCGCAAACGATGACGGTACCGCTCTCTCCAACCAGGCCCATAAACTTGGCAAAGGTGGCCTCGATCTCCTCGATGCCCGAGTAGTGGTCGAGATGGTCGGCCTCGACGTTGGTCACGATGACCACGTTGGGGTTCAGGAACAGGAACGAGCTGTCGGACTCATCGGCCTCGGCGACAAAGTAGTCACCCGAGCCGTTCTTTCCGTTGGTATCGTAACCCTCAACGATGCCGCCGATCAAAAAGCTGGGATCCAGACCCATGCGGTCGAGCATGGTGGCACACATCGAGGACGTCGTGGTCTTGCCGTGCGTACCGGCAACAGCGATGGTGGTGTAGCCGTGGCCCAGAGCCGAGAGCATCTTGGCGCGGGGCCACACAGGAATACCGAGCTCGCGAGCACGCACAAGCTCGGGGTTGGACTCAGGAATAGCGGTAGAGACCACGACCACGTCGGGCTTGACCTCATCGATCGTGGCGGCCTCGTGGCCCACATGAACCTTCACGCCAGCACGGGTAAGCTGACGAATGTAGCGCGAGGTCTTAAGGTCGGAACCGGTAACGGCATAGCCACGCTCGTGCAAAACGAGAGCGATGCCGCTCATGCCGGCGCCACCGATACCGATAAAGTGGGCGCTCTTGAACTCGGGCGCGGAGGTTGCAGTCTGGGAATCAGCCATGTGCTCGTGTACTCCTTGCGTAAACACTGCCTGTAACCCGTTAACTGTACCGCACCTACCTCATCCGCGCGAGCGCAAGCTCGATATCCCGTCTAACTAACGCAAACCCTCTACCGCATCGGCCAAAAGTGCGGCGGCGCGGTCCTGAGCCAACCCGCGCGCCGCCTGACGCATGGCATCGCGCGCTGCGGCGTCATCGACCAGATGCAGCAGCTCCTCGGCAAACGCCGGAGCATCGATATCGGCATCGGCACAAAGCACGCCGGCGCCGGCATCGACCAGATAACGCGCATTGGTCGTCTGGTGGTCGGCCGTGGCATGCGGATACGGCACGAGCACCGAAGGCACGGCGAGGGCGGCAATCTCGGCCACGCTCGAGGCGCCGGAGCGCGAGAGCACCAGGTCAGCTGCAGCTAGCATGTCGCCCATGTTGTCAATGTAGGGCTGGACGCGATAGCGCTTCGTCTCATCGGACGTCAGCGCCAAAGCACGCTCGGTGTCCTCAAAGCCGTCGGCTCCCGTCGAATGCAAAATGTAGAGATTCTCGCGGGTCAGCAGCTCACTCTTGAGCGAGGCTACGCGCTCGTTGAGATGCTGGGCACCGAGCGAACCACCAAAGACGAGCAGAAGCGTCGCATCCTCGGGCACGTCAAGTGCCTCGCGGCCGCGGGCGCGATCGCCCTCAATGACCGAGCGGCGCACCGGATTACCGGTCATGAGCACATGCTCGGGGTCGCCCCCGCGCTCAAAGACAGAGCGCGCAGCCGGCACCGAGATACACACGCGGGCGGCATGGGAGCTCATCATCTTATTGGCCAGGCCCGGAACAGAGTTCTGCTCGTGCAGCAGATACGGAACGCCCGCATCCTTGCACCAGCCCAGCAGCGGGACCTCGACGTAGGCACCAAAACCGATGGCAGCATCGGGCTTGACAACCTTTGAGAAATGGCTGGCGAGCGAGCGCTTGGCCTTATTGACGCGCCACAGCGAGCTCAGCGCGGTCCAAGGACGGGAGCGGTCGAAGCCCGTGACCGTGATAGGTATAAAATCGAACCCGGCCTCGGGAACCAAACGACCCTCGAGCTTGTGCGACTGGCCCACGAACACAACATGATGTCCGCGGTCGTGCAACTCCTCAGCCAAGGCAAGCGCAGGGTTGATATGTCCCGCCGTGCCGCCGGCTGCGATAGCAACGGTCATCTTATCGGTCATGAAAATCCCTTCGTACGCGCGGTCCCTGATCGTCGGTGCGCAGACGCGCCGATGGGTCCGAATTCAAATTGATTCGATTATATCCGCCGCCCGAGCTTCGGGGGTTCGGGCGTTGGGGACGCCCCTGCGGAGCCGTTCGCGGGCGCGGACGAGCCGACGGCTCGGACGCAGAGCCATCCAAGACGGTAAAACCGTTGCGCGAAGGGCGATCGCCGCGCACATGGGGCACGCCGGCGGTGCTCTCGTCCATAACGGCAAAGCTCTCGCGGCGACGGTCGTACTCATCACGACGGGCGCTCTCGTGCGAGACGCGCAAGATCAGCCCCGCAAGCATAAGCGATACGATAATCGACGAACCGCCGTAGCTGATAAACGGCAGCGGCTTACCCGTCATGGGAAACACGTTGAGGATGCCCAGCGCATTGATCAAAAACTGTACCGCGAGAATGACTGCGGAACCCGATGCCATGAGCGCTCCGCGACGGTCCGCAGCCTGTTCGGCAATGCGAAACGCTGAGTAAATCAGCATCGCAAAGACCAGGAAGAGCAGCGCGGTCCCGACAAAACCGACCTCCTCGCCGATAATGGCCAGAATATAGTCGTTGTGTGCCTCGGGCAGATACGAATACTTCATGGTGGAGTTACCGATGCCACGGCCGAACAAGCCGCCCGAAGCAAACGCCATGATGGCAAGCGTTGCCTGATAGCCATCGCCATACTCGTCGGCCCAAGGGTTCAGGGCAACCTGAACACGCACCATGCGGTACGGCTCTGCAACAAGCGCAAACACACTCATGACAATGACGAGAATGATCACGCCGATGATAAACTTGGGGTCTAGGCCCGCAAATAACGCCATACACATGAGGGTCAGTGAGATGATCAAGACGGTGCCATAATCGGGCTGGATAAAGATCAAAAAGAGCGAAATGCCCAAGTAGACGACCATCTTACGAAGGAACTCGTTGATGTTGCCACCGGGCGAAAAGAAACGGTCGAGTATGATGGCCGAATACGCGATGGCAAACGGCTTTAAAAACTCAGAAGGCTGGAACTGAATACCGGCGATGTTGAGCCAGCGCGTGGCGCCACGGCTGCCACTGCCGACAAGAAATACCGCAAACAGCAAGAGAATCATGCCGATAAGGAAGATCCTAAGTACATTTTCCCCAAACCAGCTGTCCGGCAAGACGTGAACGATCGCAACCATGGCAAGCACGCCAACTCCGGCAAAGGTAGCCTGTCGAACCAGGAAAAACGTCGCCGAGCCGTTCTCGTGCAATGCCTCGACCGATGACGCCGAGTACACCATCAGCAGACCAAAGCACACTAAAGTAAACAGGCACGCCATGAATATCAAACGAGGGCGCATGATGCGGGCGGGGACGCCGGCAATATAGCGTTCGCTGAGCGTCTGCCCGCCGCGACCGGAACGCGGCGTACTGCGTTGCGAGGAAGCACGGTCCGAGTCGGGCCTCCTCATACCTTGTCGGGGGCTCTCCTCTCTCACCGGCGGCCCCTATTCCATTTGCGATTTCGCTGCGGCGGCAAGCTGGGCCACGTAGTCCTTAAACACGCGGCCGCGCTCCTCGTAGCCCGAGAACTCATCGAACGAAGAACAGGCGGGAGAAAGCAGGATCACGTCGCCTCGGCTCGACAGCGAACGGGCAACGTCGACGGCGTCGCGCAGGTCGTCTGCCTGAGCGATATCAACATCACCATCGACATCGGCCTCGTCCATAGCGGCGGTAAAGCGCTCGCGCGCATCGCCAAAGCAGACGACCGATCGCACGTTGTCCATGACAACGCGGGCGAAGGACTCGAGTGGCGTGCCCTTATCGTGACCACCGAGCAGCAAGATCACGTCGTCGTCGGGAAACGCCGTCAGGGCTTTTTCGACCGCATCGGTGTTCGTTGCCTTGGAATCGTTGACGTAGCGCACGCCATCGATCTCGCCACAGGGCTCAACGCGGTGCTCCAGCGGCTGGAATGAGGCCAGGCCGCGACACACACCGTCGACATCGGCACCGACGGCCAGGGCAGCCGTGGCAGCGCACAGGGCATTGATGACATTGTGATGTCCGGAGATTTTGAGCTCGGACGTGGCGATGAGCGGGGCCTCGACGCCCTTCAGGCGAATGACCATCTTGCCATCGCGCACAAATGCGGCGTCCTCGCCCGCAGGCTCGTCAAAGGCGACCTTGCAGATGCGACGACCCGGCGTGTAGACATACTCATCGAATTCATGGATACCGGCATCCTCGACGTCGATAACCACAAGGTCATCATCGACCATATTCTCGAAGAGCTTAATCTTGGCGAGCGCATAGTTCTTATGGCTCTTGTGCCAGCCCAGATGGTCGGGGGTGATGTTGAGCAGCACCGCCACACGGGGGTGAAGCTCCTGGGTCGTTGCGATCTGATAGCTCGAAAGCTCAGCTACAAACCACTCGTTATGCGCGCGGTCGTCGATTTCGTTCACCGGAGGCTCACCGATATTACCGACAGCAACGCTCGCCTCGCCCGCTGCCTTAAGCAGGTAGTCGGTCAGCGACGTGGTGGTCGTCTTGCCATTGGTGCCCGTAATGGCGATCCAATTTTGGGGAGACAGGCGGTAGGCAAACTCGGGCTCACCCATGATCTGGACAGCGTGATCGCGGCCAGCCTTAAAGAATGACGAGAACTCCGAGATGCCCGGACACGTCACGCATACATCAAACGCGCCCTCGACCTGCTCGGTTCCGTAGACAAACGATACCCCGCGCGCCTCGAGCGAGCGCGTGGCATCATTGGGCTCGGACGTGCCGCCACCGTACACGGTAACGGTACTCACGCGCTCGGGGTGCGCAAGCGCCCAGCGAGCGACATCAAGACCGGACTTACCCTGGCCCAAGACGAGCAGGCTAAAGGAATCTGCAAGAGGCATGAAAAACCACTATCCCAACTGGAAAAACAGGGCAAGGCCCAGAGCGCCAAAAGCGGCAGCGACAATCCAAAAACGGATGACGACCTTAGTCTCGGCCCATCCCTTCTTCTCGAAATGATGATGAATGGGCGCCATAAGGAAGACGCGCTTATGCGTAAAGTGGAAGTAGACGACCTGAATCATGACCGACAGGGTCTCGACGATAAACAGGCCGCCGATGATGAGCGAGACGACCTCGGTGTTGGTCATAATGGACGTGCAGGCAAAGGCCGCACCCAAGGCAAGAGAGCCGGTATCACCCATAAAGATGCTCGCCGGATAGCAGTTGAACCAAAGGAAGCCCAGGCAAGCACCAGCACATGCGGTACAGAAGATAGACAGGTTTACGTCACCGTGCAAAAACGCCATGGCAGCCATGGCAAGCATGGCAATCATGGAGGTGCCACCGGCAAGGCCGTCCAGGCCATCGGTCAGGTTCACGGCATTAGAAAGACCGGCGATCATCAACCAGCAAAAGACGATGTAGAGCCACGGAAAGGTAAGGCCACCAATGGTGGTCGAGAAGATACCGAGGTCAATCGTCAGACCGCCGGGAAAACGAATCTCGGGGGCAACGCCGCACCAGCTGACGGCAAGCACGGTAAACGTGACGCAGATGATGGTGAGACCGATCATCTTGGCGTGGGGCGTCAGGCCGAGCGAACGACCGTGCGTGACAGAGGTCAAATCGTCGATAAGGCCCAGAACGCCGGTTGCAAGCGTGGCAAGCAGCACGAGCACAAGCTCGGTGGTGAGCTTGCCCATCAAAAGGCACGTCAGCGAAACGGCTACGAGAATGACAACGCCGCCCATGGTGGGCGTGCCTTGCTTAATCAGGTGGCGTTTGGGTCCATCGGCGCGGACCTGCTGGCCGATACCCTCGACCTTAAGAAGCTTGATCCACCACGGCATGAGCAGCAGCGCAATGGCGGCGGCGATGCCAAGTCCCAAAAAGGCCTGGTATGTAGGATACGCGGGGTTCCCGAACATGGGCTAGCACACACCTTCCACAAAGCGGTCGAGCTCGACAAAGCGAGAGCCCTTGACCAGCACAACATCATGTTTCTCAAGTGCGCCGGCCATACGGTCGAGCACCTGCTGATAATCGGAGAACACCTGGATGCGGTCCTCGTCCATGCCCATCATGCGCGCGGCTTCGGCCATACGAGCGGCCAGCTCACCGCCCACGCACGCCAGCATATCGAGCTTCTTAGCCGCGGCATAGGCGCCCACCAGCTCATGCATGCGGGGGGCCTCGTCGCCCATTTCGCCCATCTCGCCCAGAATCGCCATTCGAGAGCCAGAACACGAAAGCGAGCACAGCAGGTCAAGGCCAGCAGCCATGGATTCGGCGCTGGCGTTATACGAGTCGTCGATAATGCGGGCACCGCTCTTGGCGTGTTTGATCTCCTGACGATGACCGGTAATCGCGATACCCCTAAAGGCAGCATCGATCTGCTCGGGGGTCACACCCAAACGATAGGCAACTGCGGCGGCCTTAACGGCATTGGGAACGGACTGGACGCCGGGAATGGCGAGCATGGTGTCAACGGACTCACCCATACCAAAGTCAAGCGTAAAGACCGGACGACCCTCATCATCAATGTGAATGCCGCGGGCGCAAACCTCATCAACATCCGAAACACCCGCCAGCATCACGTCGATACCCGCGGGCTCGGCAAACGTCTCACGAATGAACGGGGTGAAGTCGTCTTCGCCGCCCAAAACCAGCAACGGGAGAAGGTCGTCGGCGGCACACATGCCCCCAACAATCTCGGACTTAGCGCGGGCGATATTCTCGCGACTTCCCAGGATTCCAATATGAGAGGTGCCGATCTTGGTCACGATGGCAAGGTTGGGATTGGCGGACCGAGAAAGGCGCTCGATCTCGTGAAAATGGTTCATACCCATCTCGAGAACCAGCACCTCGGTGTCGGCAGGAGCGGCCAAAACCGTGAGCGGCATACCGATCAGATTGTTGAAATTACCCTTGGTGGCCCAAACGCGATAGCGCTTGGCAAGCACTGCCGCAAGGACATCCTTGGTCGTCGTCTTACCGATAGAGCCGGTAATGCCAACTACTAGGCAGCCAAGCTGCGTGCGATAGGCATGTGCCAGGCGCAGCAAAAATTCCTCGGGATCATCGGTGTGTAGGATGGCGCAGCCCTTACGCTGAGCCAGCGATACAAGCTCGGCATTGGGCTCGCGCGTCATCACAACAGCGCCGGCGCCCGATTCGATGGCGCGGGAAGCAAAATCGTTGCCGTCGACTTTTTCACCCGGAAAGGCAACAAAAATCGTGCCTTCCTCAACCTGGCGCGAGTCGATAACGCACCCACGGCATACCCGATCGGCTTCTCCCGTCACGGTCCGGGCCCCTGTTGCGGCCGCGAGGTTGTTGACGGCGATCTCTATCATTGCAGCTCCCCTGTAAACCTAATAATGCTATCGGCGTATTGTATCCCAGCGCCGCGCATGCGTGGTGCAGGGCATGTGAACACCCTCCAGATTAATCGACAGCCCTTTTCAGGATTGTAACCCCCTACTTGGTGCGTGGGATACCCAACACATCGAGCGCGTTAGCCATAATGACCTGGAACGGCACGGCGGCGGCATCCGAACCGCTCGGCGTTCCGTCGAGCGTGATATAGCACAAAACCTTGGGTGCTTGCGCCGGGGCAAACCCCATAAAGGACGACATATAGCTCGCTTTGAGGTAGCCGCCTTTTTCATCGGCGCGCTCGGCCGTACCGGTCTTACCCGCCACGTCGTAACCGTCGACGGCGCCCCCGACACCCGTGCCCTCGGAAACGACCGTCTGCATGCACGATGTCACCTGGGCGGCGGCATCCTCAGAAATCGCCTGCTCGCCCTCGCCCCAGTCCTTCTCCTCGCCTTTGCTGGATTTATAAAAGTGCGGCGTCATCATCACGCCGTCGTTGGCAATGCCACCCACGGCGCGCGCAATCTCGATCGGCGAGACAGACAGCGCTTGGCCAAAACTCATCGAGCCCAACGTGGCACCGTCATACTGGTCACGCTCCTTGACAATGCCAAGGCTCTCGCCGGGAAAATCGATGCCCGAACTGTGTCCAACGCCCCATTTGTCCACGTACGCGGCAAAATCGTCCGCGCCGATCTTATGCCCGACCAATACAAAGCCAACATTGGATGAGCGGCGCATCATCTCGCGCACATCCATGGTCATGGCGTAGTCACGCTTATCGGCATCGGTGACGGTATCGTCGCCGACCTTAATGCTCGCCGGCACCTCAAACGACGTACTCGAGCGCACGACGCCCAAGTCGAAACCCGCACCTGCAACGAGCGTCTTAAAGACCGAACCGGGTTCATACGCATCGGTGACCAAGCGCAAGTTCATATCCTCGGTCTTGGCGTTCTCCAAATTGGTCGGGTCGTAGGTCGGATACGAACAGGCGGCCAGAATCTCGCCGGTAGTAGGGTCTGTCACCAAAGCCGAACCGTTCTTGGCTTTGGTCTTCTCGACCGCCTCCGCCAGAGCGTCCTCTGCTGCACGCTGGATATTGACATCCAGCGTCGTCACGATGTCAACGCCATCGATGGCGGCAACCTTTTTATAGGCGCCACCCGCAATATAGCTATCGTCCCTCGCACGCTCTCGTACCAGCGTGCCGTTTGTTCCGGTCAGCAATTTGTCATATTGCTTTTCAAGGCCCGTTAGGCCCACGTTGTCAACGTTCACCACGCCTAGAACCTGCGAAGCCAGATTGCCGTATGGATACACCCGCTTCATCGCCTGCTCAAAGAGCACGCCGGGCAGATTTTTCTTCTTCAATGCCGCGGCATCGTCCTCGTCCACCTGGCGCTTGATATACACCCAGGTGCCGTCGGACTGAACCAGCTTGCGGCAAGTCTTCTTATCGATTCCAGTCGCCTTAACCAAGGCCGATACCGTTTTGTCGACATCCTCAATCAGCTGTGGATTCACGGCGACATTGCTGCACTCGACCGACGACGTCAGCACGTTGCCGTTTCGGTCGTAGATCGTGCCGCGTTTGGCGTAAAGCGTCTCCGCAAGCAGGCGTCGAGCATCGGCGCGCCCGCGCAACTCATCGGCATTTACGATCTGGTAGTCGGCAAGGCGGATGGCGCCCGCAGCCAGGCCCAAACCGATACAACCCATGACGACATTACGGCGAGGCAATGGCGTCCCCGTAAGCCATTCGGTCGAAGATCGTCTATTCGATCTGCTATTGCGTACTTGAGGGTCATCCGAGCCGCGAAGGCGCGACGTTGGGTCGTTGCCACGATTCGGCCCCAAGTTGTAAGATGACCGACCCGATCCTTGATAACCAGAACGTCCCCGCGAAGAGGGACGTCCCTGCCCGCGACTCCCGTCTGGACCGCGGCGATAATCATTTGTCATACTCAGCTACCGTCTTATTACTGGACAGCCGCAGCCGAGCTAGCGCCCGCGGCTGCATCCTGCGAAAAATCAAGTGTAACGCTCTCGCTGGGCTCCACCATGCCATAAGCGCCCGCAAGATCGCGAATGCGCGTATCGGCACCATAAACAGAGTGCATGACCTCAAGGTCAGAGCTCTCATCGGTCGCCTTCTCGAGCGTGCTGGTAAGCTCGGCGTTGCTGTTGAGCACCTGGGCCGTAACGCTTGCAAGCGCCACGCGGGCGACGCCAATCGTCATGAAGATAGCCGCAATGATGCAAAACGTTTTAAGAACGCTCATGAAAACCGGGCTTACCGCCTGGTTTGCCTGACGGCCCGCGCCCGTGTAGACATCAAAGCGCGGTGTGCGCTGCTCACGAGGAGCAGCGGGCGCCTGCGGTGCCTCGCGGTAGGCGGGCATGGCGTTCATATCATAGGCGAGTGCTGCGTTTGAGGTGTTGTAGCCCATGATATGCCGCCTCCCATCCCGAGTACGTTGGTAGTGTGTTTAAGCTTCGTTTATGGTGCGAGCGGGAGGTCCAATATCGCGCGCGTAACGCTACAAGCGCTCCGCCACGCGGATTTTGGCTGATCTCGCCCGAGGGTTGCGCGCAACCTCATCGGGTTGGGCAACCAAGGGTTTGCGGGTGATGACCTTGAGTATCGGCACGTTGCCGCACACGCACACCGGAATCTCCGGCGGACACGTGCACCCCTGGCTCATCTCCTTAAAGTGATTCTTTACGATACGGTCCTCGAGCGAGTGATACGAGATGACGCAGATGCGTCCGCCCGGGTTGAGCCACCTGGTGGCGGCGTCAAGTCCTCTCTCGAGCACATCGAGTTCATGATTGACCTCGATGCGAATGGCCTGGAAACTTTTCTTGGCCGGGTGTCCGCCATGCCGACGAGCGGCAGCCGGAATGCCAGCCTTGATGATCTCGACAAACTGACCGGTGGTTTCAATCGGTTCGGACTCGCGGCGACGCACGATCTCGCGTGCGATCTGCGAGGCGAACTTCTCTTCGCCATAGACGCGTAGAATCCGGGCGAGGTCGTGTTCGTTATAGGTGTTGATGACCTCAGCTGCGTTTAGGGTGTTGTTACCCGGATCCATCCGCATGTCCAATGGGGCATCTTCGTTATACGAAAAGCCCCTGCCAGGGATATCGAGTTGCGGTGACGAAACGCCCAAGTCGAACAGGAAGCCATCGACCCCGGGCACCTCGGCCGAGCAAAGCAGCTCGTCCAAGTCGCCAAAGTTGCCCTTCAGCAGCTGATGCGGGACACCGGGGACCTCGCGGTCCAGACGGGCACCAGCGGCCTCGAGGGCCATGTCGTCCTGATCGACGCCAAGCAAAAGACCCGTCTCCCCCACCTGCGCGGCCATCTTTACCGAATGACCGGCACCGCCAAGGGTGCAATCGCAGACGACAGATCCGCTCTTTAGCTGCAGCGACTCAAGCACTTCGCCGAGCATGACAGGTTCATGCCGATATTCTTGTGTCAAGATCCCACGCTCCATCCGTTACTCATGCCTTGCCCTTACGAGAAGAAGAGGTCCAGCAGAGCCTCATCGTCATCGTCCTCATCGGCCGTAGCACGGTCCCAAACCTCGAGGTGGTCGTAGTTGCCCACAACCGTGACCTCGCGGTCGAGCTTCGCCTGCTTGCGGAGAGACTCAGAAAGACCGATACGACCGGCGCTGTCCACATCCATCGAGGTGGTGCGCTTGTTGATCGCCCTCATGAGTTTCTGGTCGTTGATGTCACGCGGGTTAAAACCCTCGTGGCCCTCACGACCCGCGAAGAGTCCTTCGACCCACTTATCGAAGGCCTCGGCAGAGAACACGTACAGAGCATCGACATCCAGGGCTTTGAACACGCGAACATGCTCTCCAAGCTCCTCGCGAAGGGGTGCAGGCAGGGACAGACGACCTTTTGCATCGAGATTGCGCTCGTATGCACCCGTCATTCCCATGTGCGCCCTCCCCTCGGTTACTCAGATGGCACGTACGCGGGGAACCACCCCGCCTGTCGACGTCATTAATAATATGGGGAACTGCCCCATTTTTCAACATCTTTCCCCACACCTTCCCCCACAACACCCCACCACTCCACCCTCTATATGCTGTAAAACACCCTCGTTCATATGTTCGAAAACACAATATGTTGTGTTTACAGCAAAGCCGAGATGCCATCTGTAGCAGCCCGGCTTTCAACCTCAACCTTCAAGTTGACCTTGAGGCGAATTTTGTGTCCCTTTACGCGCCGTTCACATCGCCCCCCCAAACTTCCCCACCAACGTCACACGCGACCCACCGGCGCATCGGCGCAAGACAAAAGATGGGGCGGACCCCAGATTGCCGATACGCGCACAAAACCGCGTCACGACAACCTGGGGTCCGTCCCCCATTAGTTGTAAATATGCAGGTCAAAGAGTCGCTAGCGATGCGCCAACGGATGAGCCGCCAGGTAGACCTCGGTCAGCTGCGTGCGGTCGACATGCGTGTAGACCTGTGTGGTCGAAATGTCGGCATGTCCCAAAATCTCCTGTAGCACGCGCAGGTCGGCACCGCCCGCAAGCATATGGGTCGCAAAGGAGTGACGCAAGGTATGAGGATGAAGTCCCACCAGTCCCACCTGACGCCCGTATCGCTCGCATATGACATGAACACTCTGACGCGACAGGCGACCACCGTTCTTATTTAAAAAGACTGCCGGCGTCTTTGACCCGCGGGCATGAGCGGCCAGGCGCCGACGCCCATCAGCAATATATTGAGCCATAGCCCGTGCGGCACTTCCCACGAGTGGGGCAAGCCGCTCCTTCGAGCCCTTGCCGCGCACCAGCACAAAGCCGTCGTCAAAATGGACGTCGCCCACATCGAGCCCCACCAACTCGCTCACGCGCAGGCCACATCCATAGAGCACTTCCAAAATGGCATGGTCCCGCAAACCCATCTCCCCTTCCGGGAAATCTTGGTCGAGGAGCGCCGAGACATCCCCTACCGAGAGATACTCCGGAAGGCGCTCCGCCTTTTTGGGCAGGCGCAGTGCAGCCGTCGGGTTTTGGGCGACGATCCCATCGCGAACCAAAAAGGCATGCAAACCTTTCACGGCCGCAACTGCACGCTCCACCGAGGCATCGGAGTAGCCCCCGTCGCGCCGATCACCGACAAAACCCTCTATTATCTGACGGTTCACGCCTTCAAAGGACTCAACACCGGCCCGCTGCAGGTAGGAACAGTAAGTCGTCAAGTCACGACGATATGCCGCGATCGTATTGCGCGCCAAGCCTCGCTCGACCGCAAGGTAATCAAGATACTCCCCCGCCACCGTATCGAGCAACGAGGGAGTATCTTCGGTATGTCTTTCGTTCGCTGGCACCCTTAGTCCGTCGCGAGGTTCATGGGCGTCACCTGCAGGCGATCGATACCCTCGTGCTGGCCAATCGAAGCGCGCACGAACTCGCGGAACAGAGGCTGCGGCTTGGTCGGACGGCTCTTAAACTCGGGGTGGGCCTGGGTGGCCACATACCACGGATGCACGTCACGCGGCAGCTCGACCATCTCGACCAGACGCTCGTCAGGCGAAAGACCCGAGATAACCAAACCCGCGTCCTCGAGCTGGTCGCGGAAGGCATTGTTGAACTCAAAGCGATGACGGTGGCGTTCATAGACAAGCTCCTCGCCATAGGCCTCGCGCGCAAGGGTATCGGCGGCGAGCTTGCACGGATAGGCGCCCAGGCGCATGGTGCCGCCCTTCTCGGTCACGTCCTCCTGCGAGCTCATCAGGTCAATTACGCTAAACGGACCGTCCGGATCGAACTCGGAGGAGCTAGCGCCGGCAAGGCCGACCACGTTGCGGGCAAACTCGCACACGGCGACCTGCATGCCCAGACAAATGCCCAGATACGGAATCTTATGCTCGCGAGCAAACTCGGCAGCAAGAATCTTGCCCTCCAGGGCACGCTTGCCAAAGCCGCCGGGCACCAAAATGCCCGATGCGTCGCCTAACACCTCGGAGACGTTCTGCTCGTCGAGGCTCTCGCCGTCGACCAGCTGCACGTCCACATGACGATCATAGAAAACGCCTGCATGATGCAGGGCCTCGATAACCGACAGGTAGGCATCGGGGAGCTGGGTATACTTGCCCACAACGGCGATCTTGACCTTGTCGGCATGGTGGTTGGCATGATTCTGTTTGCGCAGGAACTCGTTCCACTCGCTCATGTCGCGCTCGCGCGGGTCCAAGCCCAGGCGCTCGCAAATGCGCAGGTCAAAGTCCTGCTCGGCGAGCAGCTGCGGCACATCGTAAATACTCGCGCAATCTTCGTTGGTAAAGACGCAGTCGGTATCGACGTCGCAGAAGCTTGCGATCTTGCCACGGATGGCATCGTCGATATGGTGATCAGAACGCAGCACAATGATGTCGGGCTGAATGCCAAAGCTGCGAAGCTCCTTGACCGAATGCTGCGTGGGCTTGGTCTTGACCTCGTGCGCGGCGGCGATATAGGGGACGAGCGACACGTGGATGTAGCAGACGTTCTCGGGACCGGCCTCTTTACGGTACTGGCGGATGGCCTCCACGAACGGCTGCGACTCGATATCGCCAATCGTGCCGCCCAGCTCGGTGATGACCACGTCGGAACCGGTCTGCTCCTCGATGCGGCGGAACTTATCCTTAATGGCGTTGGTGACGTGCGGAATCACCTGAACGGTGCCGCCTAAAAAGTCACCGCGACGCTCGCGGGCAATCAGGCTCTTGTAGATAGCGCCGGTCGTAAAGTTGGAATCACGGGTCAGATTCTCGTCAATAAAGCGCTCATAATGGCCCAGGTCCAGGTCGGACTCGTAGCCATCCTCGGTCACGAAGACCTCACCATGCTGAAACGGGCTCATGGTGCCGGGGTCGACGTTCAGATACGGGTCGGCCTTCTGCATCGTCACCTTGTAGCCGCGCGATTTGAGCAGACGGCCCAACGAGGCCGCGGTGATGCCCTTACCCAAGGACGAAACTACGCCGCCGGTTACAAACACATGCTTGGTCATATTGAATTACCTGCGCTTCCCGTAGAAGTTTTCCATTCACATCTTACGGGTCTTCATTGTAATACTCGAAAAGCAAGCCGCTCGCTATTTTTCACCCGCATGCCCGCATTTCTCCATCTCGAAACAAAACACCGCCCAAGTAGCTTTGGGCGGTGCAGGCTCGTCGAAACTGCCGTGTTGTTACCGATCGGCAGTCTCATCCTTCAACATATCTTGAACAAGCATGCCGGCACGAACACCCTTAAGGTACCACTCGCCTCGCCCGGTCAGGCATATGCCGTTTGCAAGCTGGCCGCCATCATCGTTATAACGAGAAACGACCTCGATAAGGCCATCAGAATCCAAACGGTCGATTGCAGCGCGGGCACGATACGGCGAAACCCCTACGCACTCGGAGAGTGTCTTGCGCGAGAAACCGTACGGCACACCGTTTCCCTTAGATTGCCGATCGATCTCCATCAGCACCAGCACCTCGACACGCTTCATATCGTTGACACTCGCACGACCCTTGCCCGCCATGGCAGCCTCCTCAAACCGAGCACGAGCATCAAAAGCACCGCGCATGACCGGCGCATCCCTCGATGGCCGGCAACATCCATCATGGGTAGCCCCGCAAAGGATGTATCCACTGAGGTAATTGTATACCGCGCAAATCGCTTTTGGGCAGGTAAACGGCCTAAATTTCGGCAAATTAAGCCCTAAATACCCCTAAGCGCCGCATCGGGTGCGCACTCCGATGCGGCGTCTCATCTCAATCTTAGCGATGGAAGAAACCGCGTCGCTCAAACTTGGGCTCACAGCACACGTTAATGCCCAGCTTGCGCAGCACCGTCTCGTCCGTAGGCGAGATAATCACGCTAAAGAAGGCATCGCAGCCGCGCAGTTGCTCAAGACCCGAAAGAACACGAGTAGCCGTCTCGCTCGTGGCCGAGGTGATAGAGAGCGCCATGAGCGTCTCGTCGGTGTGGAGACGCGGGTTTTTGCTGCCAAGGAAATGCGTCTTGAGCTTGCTGATAGGCTCAATCGCCTCATCGCTGATGACCTCGAGCTCAAGATCGACGCCCGAAACATGCTTAAGCGCGTTCATGATGAGCGAGCTCGCGGCACCCAGACGCGTTGAGGTCTTTCCGGTCACTACCGAACCGTCCGGCATCACCATGGCACCCACGGGACCGCCCGTCAGTTGCTCCCTGGTGAGAGCAGCCGAGCGTGCCGGCGAATAGTTCTTGTCGATGCCGGCTTTTTTCATAATGAGTTTGAGACGGTCGACCTGCTCATCGCCCACGCCAGTACGGCGCACGCTTTCAACCGCGGCAAAATAGCGGCGCACGATCTCCATCTTGGAGGCATCTCGGCATGCATCGTCATCGGTAATGGCAAAACCGACCATATTGACGCCCATGTCCGTAGGGCTCTGATAGGGGCTCTCGCCCAAGATCTTTTCCATCAGGGCGCGAACAACCGGGAACGCCTCAACGTCTCGGTTGTAGTTGACCGTGGTCTTGTTATATGCCTCAAGGTGGAACGAGTCGATGATGTTGGCGTCATCGAGGTCTGCCGTGGCAGCCTCATAGGCAATGTTCACCGGATGCGTAAGGGGGAGATTCCAGACCGGGAAGGTCTCGAACTTGGCATAGCCGGCAGCGGTGCCATGCTTGTGCTCGTGATACAGCTGCGACAGGCAGGTGGCGAGCTTACCCGAGCCAGGGCCGGGCGCCGTCACGACAACGAGCGGACGCGTGGTCTCGACAAACTCGTTCTTGCCGTAGCCTTCATCAGAAACGATCAGGTCAACATCGTGCGGATAGCCCTCGATGGGATAGTGCAGCTTGGCGGGAATGCCGAGCGCGTTTAGACGATTGCGGAAGACGTCGGCAGCGGGCTGACCGGCATACTGCGTGATGACCACGGCGGCAACGGCAAATCCGTTCCCGCGGAACAGATCGACCAGACGCAGGACGTCCTCGTCATAGGTAATGCCCAAGTCGCCACGGGCCTTGTTCTTCTCGATATGGTTCGCATTGATTGCGATGATGACCTCGACGTCGTCGGCAATGCTCTTGAGCATGCGGAACTTGCTGTCCGGTTCAAAACCCGGCAGCACGCGGCTCGCATGATAGTCATCGAACAGCTTGCCGCCAAACTCCAAATACAGCTTGCCGCCAAACTGCGAGATGCGCTCCTTAATGTGAGCAGCCTGCAGCTCGATATACTTCGCGTTGTCGAAACCCTGGCGCATGTATGGCTCCCGTCCCGTTTCCATTTAATGTCCTAGGCGATTATAGCGGAGCAGACCCTCCCCCACCGACGAGGCCGGGGCAGCTAATTTGGGACGGGGCTTTTTTGACTACCCTTTATGTGGGGGTAGTCAAAAAAGCCCCGTCCCAAATTAGCTGCCCCAAACGCACTTCCCCTGCACCAACAATGGCAACATCGCAGGTTGAGCATAAGTCAGCGAGCGCCGTCCAGAACGTACAAGTTGGCATGAAAAAGGCAAGGCATAGACCTTTTGGTCATGCCTTGCCTTTTGAATGACAAATTGTCGTTCTGGGCGGCGCGCAGCGTCAACTGGTTGCGCGGTTCGTAGAACCGCGCAACATAAGAGCGCCCCCTCCCGCGCACGGAACGGGAGGGGGCTAAAGGTAGGAGTCTACCGGTGGGTTGACCCCACCGGACAGACGATGACCAAGTGATCCTCTACAGGATCGTCAAGGTTTCCGTGGGGCACCCGTTGGGTACTTAGATCAACACGCAGGCGACGGTCAGGATGATGGCGCAGACGACGGAGAGAACGACGATGAGCTTAAGGGCAAACTTGAGCCAGGTCGTCCACTCGATCTTGGCCAGGGCGAGACCGCCCATGATGGCACCGGAGGTCGGGGTGAACAGGTTCACGACACCGATGGCGGCGGAGAAGATCATGACCATGACCTCGGGCGAGAAGCCGAGCTTAACAGCCAGCGGTCCCATGATGGGCATGGAGACGGTAGCCATACCAGAGGTCGACGGGATCAGGAAGGACAGGCCGAAGTAGACCAGGAAGCTCATGGGAGCGAAGATCACGCCGGACAGACCAGCCAGGGCACTGGCGGCAGCGTCGAGGACGTAGACGTCGAGACCGGTGTTGGCCATGAGGACGGAGATGCCACGGGCGAGGGCGATGACGAGAACAACGGACATCATGTCGGCAGCGCCGGTGATGAAGGTGTTAACGATCTGCTTCTCGGACAGGCCACCGATGATACCGATCAGGATAGCCATGAGGAAGAACCAGGTGGAAGCCTCGTCGAAGTACCACTGGCCAATGGGCAGGCCGGTGATCAGGGCAGACCAGCCCTGGACGACGGTGTTACCGTCGGCATCGTAGACAGCGCCAGCGTCAAAGAAGTTGGCAACGCCCTCGTTGAGGTCGGCCAGCGGAATGAAGCCGACGATCATGACGACGAAGGTGAAGGCAAAGGCGATCAGAACACCCTTCTGACGACCGGTGAGCTTGACCTCCTTGTTAACCTCGGAAGCAGCCTTGCCGTGAGCCTCTTCGGCGTCCTTGAGCTCCTGCATCGACAGGATGGTGGAACCCTTGTCAGCCTTGACCTTCTTGGCATAGCCCATGACGAAGAAGATGGAAATGGCCGTGGTAACAATCCACAGGACGGCACCGAGGCCGATGATGATGGACTGGTTGACCTCAATGCCAACGCCGGTCAGAGCGTCGACGGCAGCGCCGACGGCGAACGGGTTAACCGTGGAGCCCAGGCAGCCGCAGCCAGCGCCGAGCAGGACGGTAGCGGCGCCGACCATGGGGTCGAAGCCGGCAGCCATCATGGTAGCGGCGAGCAGGGCGTAGAAGGGAACGGTCTCCTCGCACATACCATAGGTGGTACCACCGAGGGAGAAGATGAGCATAAGGACAGGAACGAGCATGATCTCGTTGCCCTTAAGCTTCTGCACCAGAACGGCGATGCCGTTGTCCAGAGCGCCAGTCTCGGTCATCATACCGAGGAAGCCGCCCAGGATCATAACGAAGAGGCAGACGGGCAGAGCGTCAGCGAAGCCCAGGATCGGGGCGGTGCAGAAATCGCTCAGACGGGCTGCAGTAACAGCGCCGCCGGACGTGCCGGAGACGATAACGGTAATCACTGCAACAATTGCCAGCAGAGCTAGAAGAATGGTGAACGATGAAGGCATACCGCGCTTTTTCTTAGCGGTCTCAGTCATAGTTCTCATCCCCCCTTCATAAATCATTTAACTTTCTCGCGCGAAGCGGATCTTCCGTGCCGTGCCCACCGCCCGACGCAAGATATTTACCAGACAAACCGCTCGGGGTGTGCAGCAATACACCCCGAGCGAAATGCTTAAAGGCTCTTACTTGAGCGTTGCGTACATGACAGCCTTGATGGTGTGCATGCGGTTCTCGGCCTCGTCGAAAACCTTGGAAGCGGGGCTCTCGAAGACCTCGTCGGTGACCTCCTGCTCGGTAATGCCGAACTGCTCGCACTTCTCGGCGCCAATCGTGGTGTTGGTGTCGTGGAAGCTGGGCAGGCAGTGCAGGAAGATGGCACCCGGGTTGGCCATAGCCATGACCTCGGAGGTGACACGATACGGGGTGAGCTGAGCGATGCGCTCGGCCCAAACCTCGTCAGGCTCGCCCATGGAGACCCACACGTCGGTGTAGATAACGTCGGCACCGGTGACGCCGTCCTTGACGTCGGTGGTCAGCTTGATGGTGCAGTCGTTAGCCTCGGCGATAGGCTTGCAGGCCTCGATGACGTCGTCAGCGGGCATGCACTCCTCGGGGCCACAGGCCACGAAATTCATGCCGAGCTTGGAGCAGACAACCATGAGGGAGCGAGCAACGTTGTTCTTGCAGTCGCCCATGAAGACGAGGGTCTTGCCCTTGATGTCGTAGTTGAAGTTCTCCTGGACGGTCAGGATGTCGGCGAGCATCTGGGTGGGATGCCACTCAGTGGTCAGGCCGTTCCACACGGGCACGCCGGACTTAGCGGCGAGCTCCTCGACGTCGTCCTGGGCAAAACCACGGAACTCGATGCCGTCATACATGCGGCCGAGAACGCGGGCGGTGTCCTCGATGGACTCCTTCTTGCCCATCTGCGACGAACCCGGATCGAGGTAGGTGACGCCCATGCCCAGATCCATGCCGCCGACCTCGAAGGCGCAGCGGGTACGAGTGGAGGTCTTCTGGAAGAGCAGAACGATGTTCTTGCCCTCGAGATAGCGATGCGGAACGCCAGCGCGCTTCATGTCCTTGAAGTTCTTGGAGAGCTTGAGCAGGTACTCGATCTCCTCGGTGGTGAGGTCGAGGAGCTTGAGGAAGCTACGGCCGGAGAGGTTAACACCCATGGTTCGTTTCCTTTCGAAAAATGAATTACGCAAGTATTCGTGTTGCCCGTTTGACGGGCAAAACCGGTGCGGTTGTAGGGGGACCGCACCGGAAACGGAAAGACTTAGAGGTCCTCGCGCCAGAAGGGCATGCTCATGCAGCGCGGGCCGCCACGGCCGCGGGAGAGCTCGGCGGAGGGCACGACGAGAAGGTCCAGGCCCTCCTTGTACAGCACGTCGTTGGTGACGGTGTTGCGGGCGTAGACGCAGATCTTGCCGGGCTCGACGCACAGGGTGTTGGAGCCGTCGTTCCACTGCTCGCGGGAGGCCGCGATCGGGTCGCCGCCGCCGCAGGGGATCAGCTTGACCTGGTCGACGCCGGTGGCGTCCTCCAGGACGTGCTCGAGGGTGTCCTCGATCAGGCGGATGTTCACGTCGCCCGGGTTCTTGCCGGCGGTCAGCTCGTAGACGCGCAGGGTGCCCATGATGGCGGGGTGGATCGTGAACTTATCGACGTCGATCTGGGTGAAGACCGTGTCGAGGTGCATGAAGGCGCGCGAGACCGGGATGTCGAAGGCCAGGATGCGCTCGACCTTGGAGTCGGAGTTCCAGAAGATGTTCTGGGCCATGACGTCGATAGCGGCGGCCTGGGTGCGCTGGGAGATGCCGACGGCGAGGGTCTTCTCGTTGATGTTCAGCACGTCGCCGCCCTCGGTGTGGAACTGGCAGTCGCGGCGGAAGTACAGGGAGACGTCCTTGTAGTCGGGGTGGTACTTGAAGACGTACTTGCCGTACAGGGTCTCGCGGTTGCGGGTGACCGAGTACATGCGGTTGAGGTTGACGCCCTCGCCGACGACCGCGAACGGGTCGCGGGTGAAGTAGAGGTTGGGCATCGGGTCGATGATCAGGTCGGACTCGGACTCGGAGTTGACCAGGGAGTCGAGGGTCGTGGAGGCCGTGAGGGGCATCTCGATCTCGGCCTTGGTCATGCCGGCCATGGTCTTCTTGACGAACTCGAGGTTGTCCTCGATGGAGTCCAGCTTCTCGCGGACGATCTGCGGCATGTGCTTCCCGCGGATGCCGGCCTCGGCGATGTACTGGTCGGTGAACTCGTCGCGGGCGCCGGGGACCTGGTCGAACACCTCGGCGACGAGGTTCTCGAGGTAGAGCACCTCGACGCCCTGGTCCCTCAGGATCTGGGCGAAGGTGTCGTGCTCCTGCTGCGCGACCTCCAGGAACGGGACGTCGTCGAACAGGAGCCGCTCGAGCTCGTCGGGCGGCAGGTTGAGGAGCTCGTCGCCGGGACGGTGTAGGCAGACCTTCCTGAGCTTGCCGATCTCGGAAGGCACGTGCAGACCTTTCGTCATGGCCTCCTACCTTTCTTTCGGGCCCTTGTCAGGGCCGATTCGTTAGCGCCCCTCCGTGTGAGGCGTTATTGCTGACGACATATTTATATCCAAAATCAACCCATACTTCCACCTTGCCCCCGAACGGTTTTTTATAGGGGGTGAACGGCATACACATATACTTCACGCATGGCACACTTCATCTTAATAAAGTGTATTTACGTGCTTAAACGCGTTTTCAATCCAAAAATCAAATGGAACTAAACTTTATTAAACCACCCTCAGATTGCATATTTCGTGCAACGATATGAATAGAATTCGCAATTCTTGCTGTGTCTCAACCATTTTGATTTTTATTCATAAAAAAGTTTGTCCTATTCATTTTTAGCAAACAGATTACCGTTTACCAGACGTTGGATACCGTTCACCGGAAGCTTAGTATAAGGCCCGTCGAATACCCGATCGATCTTGCGTCTCCATTTGTAACAACTTGACTTTTCCGGCGGCAAAGACATGCAGACCCGCTCCCCAAAAGGGGCGGGTCTGCATTCGGTACACCTAGGGCCAAGTAAGGTTTAGGCCTTCGAGGGCCTCAAGGGATTAGCGATCGAACTCGGCCAGTGCATCGCCCAGAAGCCTCAAGCCCTTGCGAAGAACATTTTCGCTCGCGCAGTAGCCCAGGCGTGCGCCGCAGGGAAGCTCAAAACGGCTGCCGGGCACCAGCAGCACTCCCCTCTCGGACAACAGACGCTTGCAGAACTCCTCGTCGTCCTCGGGAATATCAAGCTGGATAAACGAGGTAGACACGCCCTGCGGGGCCGTCCAGGAAACGCGATGTTGCGTATCGATCCAAGCCTGCGCGATATCGCGATTGCCAGACACGATCTTGCGGTTGCGCTCGAGAATCTTGTCCTTGTGCTCAAGCACATAGGTCGCCAGGGCATCGTTGAACACGCCGCCGCAGATCATAGTGTAATCGCGATAGGTACGGATGCGATTGGACACCTCTTCGTCGGTCACGACCCAACCCACGCGGGCTGCAGGCGTCGAATAGGTCTTAGATACCGAGTTGGTGACAATGGCCTTCTCATACACGTCGGCCATCGACATAAAGGACTCGGTGTTCTCGAGCGGCAGATATACCTCGTCACACAGCACGTAGGCGCCCACTGAACGGGCAATCTCGGCAATCTGACCGAGCGTATCGGCATCAAGCACCGTACCAATGGGGTTCGATGCGTTATTGATGCAGATGAGTTTCGTGTTGGGGCGAACCAGGCGCTTGAGTTCCTCGATATCGGGTTTCCAGCCAAGCTCCTCGCGAAGCTCCCAATACTCGACCTCGGCGCCCAGTGTACGCGGGATCTCGTAGAGCGGCGCATAGGTAGGCCACTCGGCGATGACATGATCGCCGGGCTCGACCACGGCCATGATGGCGTTGAGGTTGGCACCCGTGCAGCCGTTGGTCTGCAGAATGTGATCGGGATTGACCTCGCGACGATAGAGCTTGGCGACTTCAGCCTTAAACTCCGGTGAACCCTCGATCCAGCCGTAGTTCATCTTCTCGCGATCCAGGCGCTCGTAGAAGGTAGCGCCGTCCTGCTCGTCGAGCGCGCGCAGCTCACCCATGGTAAGCGACGAGATCGTCGACTGGGCGATATCCCACGTGGCGCTCTTCTCCCAAACGTTGAGCCATTCCTCAACGCCGATTGTCTTGATATCCATGGCTAGGCTCCAATCGCTAGAACACGGGGATGATGCCGGCGAAGGTCATGGGAATGGAGATGATGCCCAAAAGGCAAAGAAGCCGACACCGTTGGGGGGTATCAACGTGACTGCCCCTAGTCATATGGGCCGCCTTATCTGATGTTAATTAAGCTTCATTAAACAAGAATGGGGCGGTGCGAAAGATCCGCACCGCCCCAATGGGAGACATCTAATGGCAGCTAGATGTTTGTTTTAAGACCTGTACGGGTCTTTGAAAACCTTAGAGGTCCTCGCGCCAGAAGGGCATGCTCATGCAGCGCGGGCCGCCACGGCCGCGGGAGAGCTCGGCGGAGGGCACGACGAGAAGGTCCAGGCCCTCCTTGTACAGCACGTCGTTGGTGACGGTGTTGCGGGCGTAGACGCAGATCTTGCCGGGCTCGACGCACAGGGTGTTGGAGCCGTCGTTCCACTGCTCGCGGGAGGCCGCGATCGGGTCGCCGCCGCCGCAGGGGATCAGCTTGACCTGGTCGACGCCGGTGGCGTCCTCCAGGACGTGCTCGAGGGTGTCCTCGATCAGGCGGATGTTCACGTCGCCCGGGTTCTTGCCGGCGGTCAGCTCGTAGACGCGCAGGGTGCCCATGATGGCGGGGTGGATCGTGAACTTATCGACGTCGATCTGGGTGAAGACCGTGTCGAGGTGCATGAAGGCGCGCGAGACCGGGATGTCGAAGGCCAGGATGCGCTCGACCTTGGAGTCGGAGTTCCAGAAGATGTTCTGGGCCATGACGTCGATAGCGGCGGCCTGGGTGCGCTGGGAGATGCCGACGGCGAGGGTCTTCTCGTTGATGTTCAGCACGTCGCCGCCCTCGGTGTGGAACTGGCAGTCGCGGCGGAAGTACAGGGAGACGTCCTTGTAGTCGGGGTGGTACTTGAAGACGTACTTGCCGTACAGGGTCTCGCGGTTGCGGGTGACCGAGTACATGCGGTTGAGGTTGACGCCCTCGCCGACGACCGCGAACGGGTCGCGGGTGAAGTAGAGGTTGGGCATCGGGTCGATGATCAGGTCGGACTCGGACTCGGAGTTGACCAGGGAGTCGAGGGTCGTGGAGGCCGTGAGGGGCATCTCGATCTCGGCCTTGGTCATGCCGGCCATGGTCTTCTTGACGAACTCGAGGTTGTCCTCGATGGAGTCCAGCTTCTCGCGGACGATCTGCGGCATGTGCTTCCCGCGGATGCCGGCCTCGGCGATGTACTGGTCGGTGAACTC
Source organism: Collinsella sp. HCP28S3_G2 (assembly GCF_052065125.1). NCBI lineage: Bacteria > Bacillati > Actinomycetota > Coriobacteriia > Coriobacteriales > Coriobacteriaceae > Collinsella > Collinsella sp. HCP28S3_G2. The sequence goes on along the minus strand of NZ_JBQHUO010000001.1, from coordinate 96,668 downwards.
GTCGCGGGCGCCGGGGACCTGGTCGAACACCTCGGCGACGAGGTTCTCGAGGTAGAGCACCTCGACGCCCTGGTCCCTCAGGATCTGGGCGAAGGTGTCGTGCTCCTGCTGCGCGACCTCCAGGAACGGGACGTCGTCGAACAGGAGCCGCTCGAGCTCGTCGGGCGGCAGGTTGAGGAGCTCGTCGCCGGGACGGTGCAGGCAGACCTTCCTGAGCTTGCCGATCTCGGAAGGCACGTGCAGACCTTTCGTCATGGCCTCCTACCTTTCTTTCGGGCCTTACTGGCCGAATGTATCAGCGCCCCTCCGTATGGAGCGCTGCTTGCTGACAGCTCTAGTTATATCCAATTTCCACCCGCAATTCCACCTCGCCCCCGAACGGTCAACAAAGTACGATGAACGGTATATCGCATATGATTTCCCATGATGCACTTCAGTTTCGTAAAGCAGATTTTCCTAGGTAAACGTTATTTTTCTAGGAAATCAAGATTGAACACTCAAAGTTATCCATGATTCAAAATTGCATAGCGAAAACGGTTTTCTGCATATAAATGACGCTTGTCCTCGATTCGACCTAAATTCGATTATATTCAGCTTGCTATCATTCTTATTCATACATTCTCACCAGTTGAGTGAGGATATAGATCGCTTGTTCAAAGCACCGGACGTTAGTGCTTCGGATCGTCAGCGTAATAAGTAGGTAAAGATACCGTTCGCGCGATACGTCCGCGCCATAGGTCGACTAAATTGAGACAATAGCAAACAGTGTTAGGCTACCGTCCCTTTGGGGACTGAACGGACAGATGCATATGCCGAGCAAAATCGAAAAGAAGCAGAACGCCGCCAAGCTGCGCAAGAAACCGCGCGATTTCTCGTATACGCAAAATCGAGAGCTTAGCTGGCTGCGCTTTGATAACCGCGTACTCGACGAAGCCTTCGATGAGTCTGTGCCACTGTTCGAGCGCCTTAAGTTCGTCTCGATCTTCGAGTCAAACCTCGACGAGTTTCTCATGGTGCGCGTGGGCGGCTTGTCCGATCTGGCGGAGCTCAAAAAACAGCCCGTCGACAACAAGAGCAATATGACCGCCTCCGAACAGGTCGATGCTGTCATGGCAGAGCTGCCCGGGCTCCTTACCCGCTGGGAGTCGATCTTTAAGAGCATCGAGGACAAGCTCGACGCTTTGGGCGTTCACCGCGCCCGCATCGATTCGCTTACGCCCGAGGAACATACCTTTGTAACCCGCTACTTCCAGGCCTACGTATCACCGGTCATCTCGCCGCTGGTCATCGATCCGCGCCATCCCTTCCCCAACCTGCGCAACGGCGCGCTCTATCTGGCTTGTGGCCTGGACGGCATCACCGACGAGGAGAGCCTGCTGGGCCTTATCGAGATTCCCGCCTCGATGAACCGCGTGGTCGAAATCCCCTCGCCCACCGGCACCTACTCCTACATTCTGCTCGAGGACGTCATCCTCGCCTGCCTGGACAGCTGCTTCGGCTCCTATAAGCCGCTCGACCGCGCGCTCATCCGCGTCACCCGCAACGCCGACATCGATCCGGACGGCGAAGGCGTCGAGGAGGAAGAGGATTACCGCCAGCACATGAAGCGCATCCTCAAGAAGCGCCTGCGCCTGCAGCCGGTGGTGCTCGCCGTATCGGGCTCGCTCGAAAAGCCAACGCTCAAGACCATCCGCAAAGCGCTCGAGCTTTCGCGCCGCTCGGTTTTTACCTGCGATATCCCGCTCAACCTGGGCTATGTCTTTAGCATTGAGGGCAAAATACCCGAGCATCTACGAAACGAGTTGCTCTTTACGCCGTTTAGGCCGCAGCCCAACCCCACCATCGATATGACCCGCTCCATCCGCGACCAGGTGCTGCAGCACGACAAGCTGCTCTTTTACCCTTACGAGACCATGAACCCGTTCTTGGACCTGGTGCACGAAGCAGCCTACGACCCCGAGTGCATCTCGCTTCGCATCACGCTCTACCGCGTGGCCAAACAAAGCCGCCTGTGCGAGTCGCTCATCGATGCTGCCGAAAACGGCAAAGAGGTTACAGTGCTCATGGAGCTCCGCGCCCGCTTTGACGAGCAAAACAACATCGAATGGGCCGAGCGGCTGGAAGAGGCCGGCTGCACCGTTATCTACGGCTCCGAGGGCTTTAAATGCCATTCCAAGATCTGCCAGCTCACCTATCGCGAGGGCATGGCGCTTACCCGTCTGACGCTTTTGGGTACCGGCAACTTTAACGAGAAGACGGCCAAGCTCTACAGCGACTTTATGCTCATGACCGCGCATCCCGGCATCGGCGAGGACGCCAACCTGTTCTTCCGCAACCTGTCGCTGGGCAACCTGCGCGGCGACTACCGCTTCCTGGGCGTGGCGCCCGTGGGCCTCAAGCCGCTCATCATGCGCGGCCTGGACCGCGAGATTCAGCGTGCCCTTGTCGGCGAGCCCGCCCGCGTGTTCTTTAAGCTCAACTCGCTTACCGACCGCGAGGTCATCGACAAGATCGCCGAGGCATCGTGTGCCGGTGTGCGCGTGGACATGATCATCCGCGGCATCTCGTGCCTCAAGCCCGGTGTTCCGGGCAAGACCGAGAACGTGCACGTGCGCTCCATCGTCGGACGCTTTTTGGAGCATGCGCGCGTCTATGCCTTTGGCGTGGACTCGGATATGATCTACCTGAGCTCGGCAGACATGATGACGCGCAACACCGAGCACCGCGTGGAGATCGCCTTCCCCGTGCTCGACCCCACCTGCCGCGCCCAGGTGCACGAGTACATGGGCATGCAGCTGCGCGACAACGTGAAGGCACGCAGTCTGACGAGTGACGGCACCTGGATTCCCGTGGAGCGCAAAGAAGGCGAGAAGCCCTTCAACTCGCAGGAAGCTCTGCTGGAGCATGCCTATCGCAACGCCGAGGCCGTCGCCAAGACAGAACCTACGCTCGCATCCAAGCCTGAGCTCGAACCGCAGCCGGCCGCACCCGAGGTCCAGAAGGTTCAGGCAACCGTCATAGAGCCTGAGTCCGAGCCTGCTCCTCGGCCCCAACCGCAGACGGCCAACCCCGCGTCCGAGAAGGGCGCCCGCCGCGAGAAGCCCGCTGGCAAGACCAAGACCATCGAGCGCCATCGCCCCGGTCGCGTGCGCATGGGACTGGGCCTGATCGGCCTAGGCCTTAAGACGCTCATTACCGGCAAGACGAAATAGACGTTTGTAGAAGCGCCCCGTATTTGAGGAATACCCCAAATACGGGGCGCTTTTCACTGCTACCATGGTTGCGAACAATACCGCGAATGACAGGCAGGAACATGAAGCTCACCATAGAATCGATGACCTACGGCACCGACGGACTGGCGCACGCCGACAACGGCAAGGCCGTCTTTGTGCAGGGCGCCGTGGCAGGCGACACCGTCGAGGCCGAGATCGTGCAGGACGGCAAGTCGTTTATGCGCGCCCGCACGACCGAGATTCTGGAGCCGGGCCCCGATCGCATTCAGCCCCCCTGCCCCTTCGTGGGCGTCTGCGGCGGTTGTTCGTGGGGCAATCTCTCGCGCATCGCGCAGCTTGCCGCCAAAGAGCAAAACCTGCGCTCCACGCTCGAGCGCATTGGCAAGTTCGCCCCCGAGCAGGTCAACGATCTTGTCCAGCCCATCCGCCACACCAAGGACGACTGGGGCTACCGCAACAAGATTGAGCTGGAGCCCACCCTCGTTAACGGCCGCGTTCGCCTTGGCATGCACGGCGTCGATCCCAGCAAGATCGTCACCGTAGATTCGTGCCCGCTGTTCGATAAGCGTTTTCCCAAGGCGCTCAAATCGGTCGTCGGCGCGCTCAACTATCTGAGCGGCAGTCACGATCTGGGTCTGGAGCGCGTGGGCATTCGCGCTTCGCGTCGCACCAAGGCACTCGAGGTCGCACTTTGGACGCCCACGGGCTCCTTCCCGCGCTCGCAGGTCTCGCGCGTGTTGGCAGACGCCGCTCGCCCCACGAGCGTAGTGCGCGTCATGAGCAAGGGAGAGAAGAAGGCCCGCCGCGTCTCCAAGGTGGAGATGCTCGCCGGCGAGGGCTCCTGGACCGAGAACATCGCCGACGGCCAGATGCGCCTTTCTGCCCCATCGTTTTTCCAGGTCAACACCAAGGGCGCCGAGATTTTGATCGAGCTTGTCATGGAGGCGCTCGACCCGCAAGAAGATGAGCTTGCCATGGACCTGTACTGCGGCGCCGGCACCTTTACCCTACCGCTCGCCCGCCGCTGTGATTTTGTTGCCGCCGTCGAGGCCTACGGCCCGGCCGTGCGCGACCTGCGCCGCAACCTCGAGATCAACAAGCTCGATAACGTCGATGTCATCGGCGGCGATGCCGTGCGCGAGTTCCCCGACCAGGATGCCGATGTCCTGGTGGTCGACCCGCCGCGTGCAGGTCTGGCACCCGAGGCAATCGATCTCATCGCCAGCACGAGTGCCCGCGACGTGGCCTACGTGAGCTGCGATCCGGCGACTCTGGCACGCGATCTTAAGCGCTTTGTCGAGGAAGGTACCTTCTCCCCCGTCAAGATCACGCCGGTCGACCTGTTCCCGCAAACCTTCCACTGCGAAACCGTCGTCCATCTCAAGCGCAACTAGACTGTTTGCCCAAGACCACACCCGATGATTTTTCTGGGACGGGGATAAAAATAAATTTGTTCCGAATGATTATTTAATCCCCGTCCCGAAATTAAACCGCCCCCCATTTCTTGGACATTGAACTGCCGCCCGAGAAAGCTAAACGCCTTCTGGCAGGTTGTCCCGGGCCGAGGGCGGCCGCCTCAACCGTCCTCGGCCCTCACCCACCTCAACTGCCCTCAACTACATAGAGCTGGTCGAGAAGGGCCCAAGCTAGCGGGCGCCTTCCTCGTCGTCGTTGGGCCGGTAGGTAATGAACTCGATAACAAAGGCCAGGACGGCAGAGACGAGCGAGGCGATGATCGCGAAGATCATGTGGGAGATTCCGGCGCCACCAGGGGTCCCGTCGATGAAGTTGAGCAGGTTGAAGACACCGAGGCCACCCGAGATGTACATGAGGGCGCCCGTCATTCCCACGATGGCGCCGCCCACGGCGGAGCTCAGGCATGCCACGACGAACGCGCGCTTGTTGGGGAGGGCGATGCCGTAGATGCCCGGCTCGGTGACGCCGAAGAAGAAGGCGGAGATCATCGCGGGAAGGGCGATGCCGCGGAAGCGCTCGTCCTTGTTTCTGAGATACATGGCAAAGATAACCGCTCCGAGCGCGAACCCGTGGCCGACGGTGGCGGCGAGCACGCTGTCGTGGCCGAGGGTGTTCAGGTTCATGATGGAGATGGGGATGAGGCTCCAGTGGAAGCCAAAGATGACAAGGCACATCCACAGTCCGCCGACCAGGGCGCTGCCCAAGACGGAACCAACCACGGGAAGCTGGAAAATGAACGAGAACGCCGCGCTCAGCAGGTTGGTGATGAGGGTGGCCACCGGGCCGATGACGAGGTAGCCCAAGACGATGGAGACCGTCATCGTGGCGAGCGGGACGAGGAACATCTTGAGCGCAGCCGGCATCCAGCTCTTGAGCCAGCGCTCAATGATAGAGCCGAACCACACCATGAGAAGGACGGGAATCACCGAGCTCACGTAGCCGGACACGGGCATGATGATGGGGACCCCGAGGGCGGTGGCGTACCACGAGAACGTGCCGGCCACGCCGAGGTCGATGCTGCCGAGCGCCTCGCCCGAGGTCAGGGCGACCATCGTCGGGTAGAGGAGCGCCACGCCGATTGCCACGCCGGTGAACTCGTTCATACGGAACTTGCGCGCGGCACTGAACGCCAGGGCGACGGGAAGGAAGTAGAAGAAGCCGTCAGCCACGGTGTAGAGCAGCGTGTAGAGGCCGTCGTTTGCAAAGGCCGGGACGAAGTAGGTGATGAGGGCAAGCAGTCCCTTCATGATGCCTGCGGCGGCAAGCGGTCCCAGGATGGGCTGGAAGATGCCAGAGATGAGGTCGATGATGACGGAGGCAACGGTCTTATCGCCCTGGGGCTCGTCGTCGGCGCTTGCGCCGCCCGAGAAGTTACCGGCCTCCAGGACCGCGTCGTAGACGTCCTCGACGATGTTACCCACGACCACCTGGTACTGGCCGTTGGCCTGGATGACCTGGATGACGCCCTTGAGGGCCTCTATCTTGGCCGTGTTGGCGCGGGACTCGTCCTTGAGCTTGAAGCGCACACGCGTGATGCAGTGCGCGACGCTGGCGACGTTCTCGGCGCCGCCTACGTTCTCGAGTATGGATCTGGCCAGATCGTCGTATTTTTCAGCCATTATTTTCTCCTTAGTGATATTGCCCGGGCGGCTAGCCCAGGTCGCCTCCGTTGGTGGCGATGGCCTGTCGGTACCAGTAGAAGCTCTTCTTGCGCCTGCGCTCGAGCGTGCCGTTGCCCAGGTTGTCGCGGTCCACGTAGATGAAGCCGTAGCGCTTCTCCATCTCGCCGGAGCCCGCGCTCACGAGGTCGATCGGCCCCCAGGTGGTGTAGCCGAGCATCTCGACGCCGTCCTGCTCGATGGCGTCGCGCATGGCCTCGATGTGCTCGCGCAGGTAGGCGATACGGTAGTCGTCCTCGATCGTGCCGTCGGGAAGCACCTCGTCATAGGCGCCGAGGCCGTTCTCCACCACAAAGAGCGGCTTTTGGTAGCGGTCCCAGAGGTCGTTGATCGTGATGCGGAATCCCAGCGGGTCGATGACCCAGCCCCAGTCGCTCGTGCGCACGTAGGGGTTCTCCACGCCGGCGAAGGCGTTGCCCTCGGCGACGCCGCCCACGGAATCGGGGTCGCCCGCGGTGCAGCGCGAGGAGTAGTAGCTAAACGAGATGAAGTCGACGGTGTTCTCCGCAAGGATGCGCTCGTCCTCGGCGGTCATGCCCACGTCGATGCCCTCGCGCTCGAGCATCTTGAGCGCGTAGCCGGGGTAGTGCCCGCGCGCCTGCACGTCCACGAAGAAGAGGTCCTCCTGGTTCTTGACCTGCGCCGCGCGGACGTCCTCGGGGCGGCAGGAGTAGGGGTAGTAGCTTCCCGCGGCGAGCATGCAGCCCACCTTGTTCTCCGGGTCGACCTCGTGGGCGATCTTGGTGGCCCAGGCGCTGGCCACGAGCTCGTTGTGCGCGGCGCGGTACTCGGCCTCGCGGGCGTTCTCCCCGGGCTCGAGGACGATGCCGGCACCCATAAAGGGACGGTGCAAGATCATGTTCATCTCGTTGAACGTGATCCACCAGCGCACGAGGCCGCGGTAGCGGTTGAAGAGCACCGTCACGAGCCGCTTGTAGAGCTCGATGAGGGTGCGGTTTCGCCAGGCGCCGTACTTCTTGACGAGGTGGATGGGGCAGTCGAAGTGCGTGATGGTCACGAGGGGCTCGATCCCGTGCTCGCGGCAGCAGCGGAACACGTCCTCGTAGAAGGCGAGCCCGGCCTCGTTGGGCTCCTCCTCGTCGCCGTTGGGAAAGATGCGGCTCCAGGCGATGGAGAGGCGAAAGACCTTGAAGCCCATCTCCGCGAAGAGGGCTATGTCCTCGCGGTAGCGGTGGTAGAAGTCGATGCCCGTCTGGGCCGGGTAGTAGTACCCGGGCTCGAAGTCGAGCATGCGCCTCAGGCCGCGACTCACGTCGTTGCGCTCCGGCCCGTGTGGGATGACGTCGACATTGGCAAGGCCGCGGCCGCCCTCGTCATAACCTCCCTCGCATTGGTTGGCGGCGGTGGCTCCTCCCCAAAGGAACCCTTTTGGAAATGGCATGGTGCCTCCTTCTCTCTGGCGTCCCCACCTCTGCGGGGGACGCTTTAATAACGTCCTTGCGACCTCACGCGCCGGGCCCGTGGCCCTTTCCCTGATGCGCGCGGGCCGCCTGTGAAGGGATGACTAGCTGACGGCTTGTCCTGCGGCGGCGCGACGTGCCTCCCGGCCTCCAAGCAGGGAGGGGACCTGCGCCAGGCACACGCCGGCGAGGATGATGGCGACGCCCAGCCACTCGACGACGCCGAGCGGCTCGCCGAGGACGATCATGGCGATGAGTAGGCCGGCAGGGAGTTCCGCGGCGGCCATGACAGTGGAGAGGCCCGCGGGCAGGTGCGGAGAGCCCATGCCGAAGAGCAGGACCGGGCAGAGCATGCCAAAGAAGCCGGCGATGACGGCAAAGGGCAGGATGCCCTGGGCGAGGACGCCCGAGACGACGTAGTCCGGGCACACCGTGAGCGACATGACCACGGAGCCCGCGCATACGATGACGCCACGCTGCTCGGACGAGCAGGGGGCCTCGACCTTGCCGGAGAGGGTGACAAAGAGGGAGCAGGACACGGCCGCCCCCAGCGCGCAGAGCAGGGCCACGGGGTCGTACCCGGTGATGCCGGTCTTGTAAACGCCGCTGGCGAACACCGTTCCGAAGACGATGACCAAGGCGGAGACCACTTGGAGGGCCCTCGGCGGTCGGCGCGTCATGACGGTCTGCCACAGGAGCCCCAGCCACGTGAACTGGAAGAGGAGCGTGAGTGCCACCGGGGCGGGCAGCACGCTCATGGCGTAGCAGTAGAGGATTGAGGTGAGGCAGGTGAGGGCTCCCAGGCCCATGAGCTTAAGGGCGAGCTTCCAGCCCACGCGCTGCCATCGGTGCCCGAGTGCGTGGCCCGCGAGTGTGGCGAGAGCGAAGAAGAGGCAGCCGAACCACGCCTGGCTCGCCACCACCTGCGCCGAGGTGAAGCCCGCGGCGTAGGCGAGCTTGTAGGTCGTGGCCATCGCGCCGTAGCAGGCGCCGCCCGCAAAGACCTGGAGCGCCGCCTTGGCCTGTCCCGCGCCCGTGGCTCCTGCCTCGGCGGCCTGTTGCTTGATTGTGTTTGTTCCTGCCATTAGGCTCCCTTCCATCTGCTGTCTTGCAGATGCACGTCTCGTGCGTCTGTTCCCTGCAGTCGGAAGGTGGGCTCGTGCGGTCTTCTGGCGGTGCATGTGGCACCTGCTGCCAAGACGAAAAAAGCCACGCAACCGACTGCTCGGTTGCGTGGCAAAAAGGTGGCTAGCGCCCAGAAAAGTCCACGCGTTTTTAGACTGAGACAAAATACTACAACAGGTGAGATTCCGTCAAGAAAAACCGAGGAAAATAGTGAGTCTCTGCCCGCCGTACCTGTGGCGGTCGTTCCCCGAACGGGGCGGTGCGTTGGGGACTGTCTCGATCTGTAACAGTAAGATCCGGTTTTAGTCCGTAGATGTTACAGATTTAGACGTTTTGTCGGGGCGGTTTCCGTTTGTCTTGATCTGTAACAGTTAGGGGTCAAAAGTGGGTCTAGATGTTACAGATTGAGATTGTTGAGGATGGGTGAGGGTAGCTAAAATAGCCCCGTCCCTTTTTAAACATTGGGAAATCGAGCGTGGCAAGCATAGGTCTTCGGGGTATAAGACGGCTAATTGTATCCGCCTTACGAAAGGAACTCTCATGCCCAGCGTTGCCGTTCTCGCCGCCGATGGCTTTGAAACTATTGAATGCCTGACCATGGTCGATGTCATGCGTCGCGGCGGCGTGCGCGCCACGCTCGTCTCGATCATGCCCACACGCGAGGTCGTGAGCTCGCTGCAGATTCCCGTGACCTGCGATGCGCTCTTTGACGAAATCAACTTTGAGGAGTACGACTGCATCGTGCTGCCCGGCGGCCTGCCCGGAGCCACCAACTTGCGCGCCGACCAGCGTGTCTGCGATGTAGTCTGTGAGTTCGCCGCAACCAAGCACGTTGCCGCCATCTGCGCCGCCCCGTTTATCCTGGGCGAGCTTGGTCTGCTCGAGGGACGCCGAGCCACGTGCTTCCCCGGCTTTGAGAAGAGCTTCCCCGAGGGTGCTTATACCGGCGAGAAGGTCACGCAAGACGGCAACATCATCACTGCCAGCGGCATGGCACAGTCACTTCCCTTTGCCTTGGAGCTGCTGCGCACACTCGCCGGCGACAAGGCCGTCGAGAAGGTTGCCGAGGGCATCCAGCTATGATTTTGGCTTCGCAATCGCCGCGCCGCATAGAGCTGATGCGCGAGGCGGGCTATGACGTTCGCGTAATTCCCGCAGATATCGACGAAACGCCTTTTGATGGCGAAGCTCCGCTTACGCTTGTCGAACGTTTGGCACGCGCCAAAGCCGCTGCCGTTGCCTCCGAGCACGCCGAACCCAACGAACTGACTGTCGCAGCCGATACCATTGTCACCTTTGACGGGCAAATTTTGGGCAAGCCGGCAGACGAAGACGAGGCACGCACCATGCTCCGCGAGCTTTCGGGCCGCACGCACCAGGTGGCAACCGGCGTCTGCATCGTTAAAGCCGGCGACGCTGCAGCTCCGCATGCCGCCGAAAGTCTGTCGTTTGTCGATGTGACCGACGTGACGTTCTATGAGCTTACCGAGGAGCAGATCGGGCACTATGTTGCCTCCGGCGAACCCATGGACAAGGCCGGAGCCTACGGTATCCAGGGCACAGGCGGCCGCATGCTCGTGCATGACATTTCGGGCGACTTCTACAACGTGGTGGGCTTACCCATCGCTCGCGTCGCACGCGCGATTCAAAAACTCTCGTAATTGCATCTGGCGCTGGGTATCCCCCGGCGCCTACAATTTTGCCGTACCGTACGGATCCCGACCGAGCATAAGGCCCGGCGGAAAACCGATAGGAGAAAACATGGACACACTGTTCGAAGCCATTGACGTTTGCGATGTCGATGGCTTTTGCTTTGGCAACTATACAGACGAGGAGGCCGGCACCGGCTGCACCGTAATCGTGGCGCCCGAGGGTGCCACCGGCGGCGTTGACGTGCGTGGTGGCGCTCCCGCTTCGCGCGAGACCGATCTGCTGCGTCCCGAGAACACCGTCGATAAGGTCCACGCCGTCTGCCTTTCGGGTGGTTCGGCCTTTGGTCTCGAAGCGGCAAGCGGCGTGGCCCGCGAACTCGAGAGCCGCGACATCGGCCTGCCCGTCGGCCCCACGCAGGTGCCCATCGTTTGTTCCAGCTGCATCTTCGACCTCGCCTTTGGCGATCCCACCGTGCGTCCCGACATTGAGGCCGGTATCGCCGCCGTGCGCGAGGCGCTCGACCATACCCCCACCACACTCGAGCAGGGCAATGTAGGTGCCGGCACCGGCGCCACCGTAGGCAAGCTCATGGGGCCCGCCACCTGCATGAAGGCTGGCCTGGGAGCTGCTGCCGTGGCACTCGGCACCGTCAAGGTGGGCGCCGTGGTCTCGGTCAACGCCTGTGGCAACGTGGTCGACCCGACCACCGGCGAGTGGGTGGCCGGCATGCGCGCCGCAGCCGATAGCGACCAGATTGTCGACATGGAGCTCGCCGCCCTTGCCGCCGCCGGCTCTATGAAAATGCCACTCGACCGCACCAACACCACCATCAGCTGCATCGTCACCAACGTGGAGCTCACTAAGGCACAGGCCACCAAGGTCTCCCAGATGGCCGCAGACGCCTATGCACACGCCATCCGCCCCACACACACCACCAACGACGGTGACACCATCTACACCCTTGCCAGCGGCAAGCTGGGCAGCCAGGCAAGCGCCGCCGTTCCCCTAGACCTGCTGGGCATGCTCGCCGTAAGGGCCCTGGAAACCGCCATCGTAAACGGAGCCAAAACCGCCAAAACATCCCACGGCATCCCCGGCGTTGCGAAGTAAACTAGCTCGTCCGGTTGCCCGGTTGGTCTTGGTTATGTTTGCTGCTCTACAGTCCTGGCTCGCACGAAGAGCACATTAAGTGCTCTTCGGCTCGTGCGGAACTCGCGACAAACATAACCAAGACCAACCGGGCAACCTACTCAATAAGATCTCTTTCAGCCCAGGCCCCTGTGTACCGCGCGTCCAAGATCTTCAAATTCAGGCAGCCTGACAATCGATTCTTATAGCAAAGGCCCCTTGGCCTTTAGTTTGATACAAGTTCCGCACGAGCCGGAAAGCACTTAATGTGCTTTCCGTGCGATCAGGACTGTTCGCAGTAGCAAACTAAAGGCCAAGGGGCCCAGTCAACCTATCAGCAGCGATTACTCAACAGCTAGTTGAATTTGAAGATCTTTGAGGCAAGACGGTATAGGCCGAGTGTGGTTTTGTCTCCAGCCCGCCCGTGCAGGTTGGTAAAGAAGCCGATCACACCGTAGCGTGCACGACGATACATACGCTCGTCGTAGGCCTTCAAATCACTCCACAATGTCGTCAGGCGCTCGTCGGCGCAATCCTCATCGGAAAGCTTGGTAAGCACCGAACAAATTGCCATCATCATGGTGAAATAGCCCATCATGTACGCGCGCAGACGCGACGACTCGACATCGCTGTACAGATGGAACGACTCCATCATAATGCGCGTCACGCGAAACTGCTGGTCCAGACGTTTGACCATCGTGGCCTCGTTGACGCTCTGGCCCTCGCGACCGATAAAGTAACGATAGAGGTCGATGTCGGCGTAGTACATGGTCTTGCAGCGCGGCAGCGGCACATAGGCGTAGATATTGTCGACATAGAACGTGTGCGGCGGCATAGGCAGATTGGACGCGCGCAGCACATCCGTGCGATAACACAGGCTGTGCATGAGCAAATTCTGGTCCGGGCGGAAATGGCCAATCTGGTCCCAGGTAAAGATCTTTTTGCGCGGCAGGGCAAACTTGTAACCAATAGCGGTATGCGTACCCTCATAAACCTTCTCGTACACATAGTTCGAGATAAACAGATCGACGCGCTGGTCGCGCTCCTCAAAGCCACGCAGAATCGAAAGCATGGTCGAAAGCGCCGCACCGTCGAGCCAGTCGTCCGAGTCGACGACCTTGTAGTAGGTGCCCTGCGCCTCGCGCAGGCCCGAGAGGACGGCCATGCCGTGACCGCCGTTCTCCTGATGCACCGCGCGGATGATACCGGGGTAACGCGCCTCCCACTCATCGGCCTTAGCTGCCGTCTCGTCCTTGGAACCGTCATCGACGATGATGATCTCGATATCGGTGGCGTAATTGCTCCCCTCCAGAATGGAGGTGATGCAATGGTCCATGTCCTTGGCGGCGTTATACGAGGGAATACCGAATGATATGACTTTATGCATGGCAGGCGATAATCTCATCCGAAAGATCGAGGGCAGAGTTGGTCACGGCATCCATATCGTAGTAACGATACTCGGCCAGGCGACCCACCGGGTGGAAGTTCGTCAGGTTCTGGACGCGCTCAAGATAGCGCTCATAGAGCTCGCGGTTCTCGGGCTCCAGAATGGCGTAATAGGGCGTCTCGCCCGAGCCGGGCGTATAGGCCTTGGAATACTCCTTCATGATGGTGGTCTTGCCGGGCAGGACCTGACCAGTCATGTTCTTGAACTCGGTGATACGCGTGTAATCCTCGCTCGTGGTGTAGTTGACGGTGCCCACGGGCTGGAACTGGTCCATATCGAGCGTCTCGAACTTCATGTCGAGCGTACGGTACGGCAGAGCGCCCAAGTCGAGGTTGAACAGCTCGTCGAGCGGACCGGTGTAGACGATCTCGCCGCCATAGACCTTGCCGTCGATCTTGACGGTGGTCTCGTCAATCTCAAAGAGGTCGCGGGCGTCCACGTTGCAGAACACATCAATCAGATCGTGGTCGAGCATATGCTCGAACAACGCGGTATAGCCGTCCTGCGGCATGCCCTGGAAGGGGGCCTGCGGGAAATAGCGGTCATCGTCGCCCACAAAGACGGGAACGCGGCCGGTGATCGAGGGATCGATCTGGTCGGGCGTCTGGCCCCACTGCTTCATGGTGTAATGCAAAAAGACGTTCTCGTAGACGTAATCGGCGACCTCGGCAAGATCCGGGTCGTTCTTCTTGCGCAGCTCCATGATGGGCACCTTGACGTCCTTGCCAAAGGTCTCCACGAGCTTCTGATACAGCTCCTCGCCGCGCTCATCGCCAAAGGCGAGCTTGAGGCTCGCGTGGTTAAAGGGCACGGGCATAAGGGTGCCGTTGATGTTGGCGAGCACCTTGTGCTGGTAGTCCGTCCACTTGGTAAAGCGCGACAGAAAATTGTGGACGCGCTCGTTAAAGGTATGGTAAATGTGCGGACCATACTCGTGGACCAGGATCCCGGCCTCATCAAAGCAATCGTAAGCATTGCCCGCAATGTGGCCACGGCGCTCCAAAACGGCAACGCGATAGCCGATAGTCTCGGCAAGACGGCGGGCACAAACGGCACCGGCATACCCGGCACCGACGACAATCATGTCGTATGCGCCGGCGTTAAAGCCTTCAGGCAGGCCTGAGGTAATCTGCATCGATACTCCTTGTCAAAAGCCACGGGCTCGTTAGCTGGGCTTTTCTCGAACATTCTTCGAGACATATTTATCAGAGCGATTATAGCGCTAATGCGTCCTATAATGAGCTTGCCACACAAGGAAAGCTCAAGCACCCCGGCGTACATATTTAAAAGGTAAACCCGCTAGCAGCGGGTTTATTCGTGGACAGCCGGGTGCCTGGAGCTTAGCGAAACGCTTGTAAGGAGTAACATGAGCGATTTCCTAAACCGTATGAAGTCTGCTGCCAAGGCCGACCTTAAGACGATCGTCCTGCCCGAGGGCGAAGATCCGCGCACCATCATCGCAGCTACCAAGATCATCGAGGAGGGCTTGGCAAAGATCGTCATCTTGGGCAACCCCGACGAGATCAACGTTCCCGGCGCTACCGTCATCGACCCGCGCAATGCCGAGAAGCACGAGGAGTACGCGCAGAAGTTTGCCGAGCTCCGCGCCAAGAAGGGCGTCACCATCGAGCAGGCTCGCGCCCAGGTGATGGACGCCACCTACTTTGGCACCATGATGGTCAAGATGGGCGATGCCGATGGCCTGGTCTCCGGCGCCTGCCACTCCACCGCCGACACTCTGCGCCCCGCGCTGCAGATCCTCAAGACCGCCCCGGGCACCAAGCTGGTCTCGGCCTTCTTTGTGATGTGCACCGACACCCCGCAGTTCGGCACCGACGGCACGCTGATCTTCGCCGACTGCGGCCTCAACATCAACCCGTCCTCCGATGAGCTCTCCGAGATCGCCATCGCCTCCGCTCACTCCTGGTCCACCTTCATGGGCAACGTTGAGCCGCACGTGGCCATGCTCTCCTACTCCACCATGGGTTCCGCCGGCGGCGAAGTCGCCAAGAAGGTCCAGGAGGCCGTGAAGTTCTGCAAGGAGAAGGCCCCCGAGCTCGCCATCGATGGCGACCTGCAGCTCGACGCCGCCATCGTCCCCAACGTCGCCCAGCTCAAGGCTCCCGGCTCCTCCGTTGCCGGCAAGGCCAACGTGCTCGTGTTTCCCGACCTCGAGGCCGGCAACATCGGCTACAAGCTGGTCCAGCGCTTCGCCGGCGCCGACGCCTACGGCCCCATCCTGCAGGGCATCGCCAAGCCGGTTAACGACCTTTCGCGCGGCTGCTCTGCCGACGACATCGTGGGTGTCGTAGCCATCACCGCCGTCCAGGCTCAGATGGCTGAGTAGCGGACGCACTCGCCCGAAGGCCGTACGGGCTAACCCCTGAAAACGTCCTCGACCAATGAAACGCCCCCGTTCTGCTCCTTCGGAGCTACGAACGGGGGCGTTTCTGGTCTGCGGATTGTTTTCAGGGGTTAGCCCGTACGGCCTTCTACCGCAACGCAGCAATCAGGGCATCTGGAGTGGACGGCGGCTTGGCTACGGGCAGGGGCTGAGAATCTGAATGGATGGGTGCCGTTGCTGGGGGGCAAACGATGCGGATATGGTCACTTTGGATTTGAAAGGCTTATAGGGCCTCGGCGGCCATTCTGCCGGAAAGTGTGTCCCGGTTTGAAGGCGGATTGTGGGATGCAGCTTCCGCTTGGGGCTTGTTTGGGAAACTGTGGGACGGAATTTTGCTTTATTGTGGGTCGCACTTTCCGCAACGTGCCTCAACCGGAAAGCGTGTCCCAGAATTTGTGCTCGAAACGGGATGGAGTTTCCGCTGTCCTTCTGCTAGTAAAAAAGGCCTCCGGAGCTGTTGCTTCGGAGGCCTTTCGTTTAAATGCAAATGCGCGCGTTAGTTGTTCTTGGTCAGACGCTCGACGTCGTGGGCGATCATGTATTCCTCATCGGTGGGGATGACCATGACGGTGACGGCGGAACCGGCGGCGCTGATGACCTGCGGGCCGTTGCCCACGGCCTCGCGGTTCTTGTTGTTGTCGATGCGTACGCCCAGCCACTCAAAGCAGTCGCAGATGGCCTTGCGGATCGACCAGTCGTTCTCGCCGATACCGGCGGTAAAGGTGATGGTGTCCACGCCCGCCATGGATGCGATCATGGAACCGGCCTGCTGCATGGCCTTGTAGGCGAACATGTCGAAGGCGAGCAGGCAGCGCTCATCGCCCTCGGAGGCGCGCGTGCGGATGTCGCGGGCGTCGTTGGAGATACCCGAGATGGCAAGCAGACCAGACTGCTTGTTCATCATGTCATCGACTTCCTGATAGCTGTAGCCGCCCTCGCGCTGGAGGTAGCACACGGTGGCCGGGTCAATGGAACCACAACGGGTGCCCATCATCAGGCCATCGAGCGGCGTGAGGCCCATCGTGGTGTCGCGGCACACGCCGTCCTCGATGGCGGCGAGCGAAGCACCGTTGCCCAGATGGCACGAAAGCAGACGGTGGCAGCGCGAGCCCAGGATCTCCTTGGCCATCATCCACTCGTAGCGGTGGCTCGTACCGTGTGCGCCGTACTTGCGCACGTGGTACTTGTCGCACACGTCCTTGGGCAGCGCGTAGGTGTAGGCGACCTCGGGCATGGTCATGTGGAACGAGGTGTCGAAGACGGCCACGTTGGGCAGCTCCGGATACTTCTCGCGGCAATATTCGATTGCCGCGGCCTCGCCGTAGTTGTGCAGCGGAGCAAGCGGTGCCACCTCAAGAATCTTGGCCATAACCTCGTCGTCGACGACCGCGGAATCATCGAAGTGCCAGCCGCCCTGAACGATACGATGCCCAATGCCATCAATCGTAAAGTCGGTCTTCTCAAGCTCCTCGAGCACACGAGCGATAGCAGAGCGATGATCGGGGAAAGGGACCTCCTCGGTCTGCTTGGCGCCACCGTTCTCGGAGTGGCCAAAGATGCCCATGTCCGATCCGATACGCTCGCAGTTGCCCTTGGCGAAAACCTTGCGGGTATCGGTATCCAAAAGCTGATATTTAAGGCTTGAGCTACCGGCGTTGACAACAAGTACGTTCATGAGACTCCTTTGCAGTGCGATATGGTCGGCGCAGACCCCTTAAGGTGGCCGTATGTTAATAAGAGTTATCACAACTTGATAAATAGCTATCAGGCATATCGCCCAACGAGCGCAAAAGAGGGGCCGAACGGCGCTCGGTCGTCCAGCCCCTCCCCTCTTGCAATTACTTGCCGTTGACGATGCGCTCGACGTCGGAAGCGATCATGAACTCCTCGTCCGTGGGGATGACGAAGATCTTGACCTTGGAATCCTTGGCGGACAGGCACCAGGCGCCGTCGCCACGCAGGGCGTTGCGGGCGTGATCCATCTTAACGCCCATAAAGGCCAGACGATCGGCCACGCCGGCGCGAACGGCCGGAGCGTGCTCGCCGATGCCGGCGGTAAAGACCAGGGTGTCCATGCCGCACATGGAAGTGGCCATCTCGGCGGCCTTGGCGGCAATCTTGTAGACGAACATATCGAAGGCGAGCTGGGCCTCGGGGTCGCCGGCAGCGGCGAGCTCCTCAACGTTGCGGCAGTCGTTGGTCTTGCCGCCGGTCACAGCCAAAAGGCCGGACTTCTTGTTCATCATCTCGTCGACCTCGTCGAAGGTGTAGCCACCCTCGCGCTGCAGGTAGCACACGGTAGCCGGGTCGATGGAGCCGCAGCGGGTGCCCATCATGACACCGTCGAGCGGCGTCAAGCCCATGGTGGTGTCCATGCACTTACCGTCCTCGATAGCGCACAGGGAAGCGCCGGAACCGATGTGGCACACGACGACCTTGCGAGCCTCGCCGTTGGTCATCTCGGCAACCTTCTTGGAGATGTAGCGGTAGCTGGTGCCGTGGGCGCCGTACTTACGGATGTGCAGCTTGTCGCAGACGTCCTTGGGCAGGGCGTAGGTCTTGGCGACCTCGGGCATATTGAAGTGGAAAGCAGTGTCGTAGACCGTGACGTTGGGCAGGTCGGGATACTGCTCGAGGCAGTACTCGATAACGTTGGCCTCGGGGTTGTTGTGCAGCGGGGCGAGCGGAGCGACCTCGCGGATCTTGGCGAGGACGTCCTCGTCGACGAGGGAGGAATCGCCGAAGTACCAACCGCCCTGAACGATACGGTGGCCGATGCCCTCGATCTTGACGCCGTTGGCCTCGAGGTCCTTCAGGACGACCTCGATGGCGACCTTGTGGTCGGGGAACTCGATGTTCTCGGTCACCTTCTTGGAACCGTTGGCAGCGTGGGTGAAGGTACCGCCGGTAAAGCAGACGCGCTCGCAGGAGCCCTTTGCGGACACCTTGTGGGACTTGGTATCGATGACCTGATACTTAAGGGTCGAAGATCCAGCGTTGACGACCAGAACGTTCATGTGTCTCCCTACTAACAGGCGGTGTGGCGCCGCCAGGTTACATACGCTTCAATAATAAACCCAAACGCCCTCGCGCTCGGGTTTATTGCGTTGATATATAAGTTATCGGTGCCTAAGCTTTCGCCTCATCCCACGGAAGAAGCGCCCTCAGATGAGGTTCTCGCCCAGGTTCTTGCCGCCGAGGACATGCATGTGGAAGTGCATGACG
This sequence comes from Collinsella sp. HCP28S3_G2, assembly GCF_052065125.1. Classification (NCBI taxonomy): domain Bacteria; kingdom Bacillati; phylum Actinomycetota; class Coriobacteriia; order Coriobacteriales; family Coriobacteriaceae; genus Collinsella; species Collinsella sp. HCP28S3_G2. The sequence goes on along the minus strand of NZ_JBQHUO010000001.1, from coordinate 77,877 downwards.
GTCTGACCGGCGTTGACGCCCTTGTTGGAGATGACGCGGAAACCGTCCTCCAAGCCCTTGGCCTTAGCGACCTCCTGGATGGCGTGAGCCATGGCGCCCATGGTCTCGGCAGGTACGTTGTCGGCGATGTCGCTGTAGTGCTTCTTGGGAATCACGAGGGTGTGGACCGGCGCCTGGGGGTTGAGGTCGTCGAAGGCGATGACCTGATCGTCCTCGTAAACGACGGTCGAGGGGATCTCATGATTGGCAATTTTGCAGAAGATGCAATCACACATGGTTGGTTCCTTTCTCACAGACCAAGGTAGTCTTTTTGGGACGGGGCTTTTTTGACTACCCTTGCGCGACGGCTCGCCAGGTGCCTGCGCTTGCGAAAAAGTAGTCAAAAAAGCCCCGTCCCAAAAAGACTACCCCAAAGTAGGCTGCGAGGTGGTTAGAACGAGAGGTTGTCGTCGGTGTTGGCGGCTTCGCCGTCGGCGAGCACGTCGTTGCCGTCGACGTCCTTCAGGAGCACCGAGACCTTCTGCTCGGCATCGGACAAGCGGGTACGCAGGCTCTTGAGGAGCTCGACGCCGCGGGTATAGCTCTCGAGCGACTCCTCGAGCTCCATGTCGCCCGATTCCAGGCTGCGGATGATGAGCTCCAGCTCCTGCGAGGCCTGCTTGTACGTAAGCTGCTCGACCGGGGTCTTCTCTGCCATATCTGTTTCCTTTCCTAAGGGTCTATCACTGTGAAACGAGGTCTACTCGACCGCGTTGACGGTTGCTGCCACGTTGCCGTCCGCCATGCGCACGCGAATAGCGTCGCCCGGCTTAAAGGTCTTGGCGCTCGTAGCCACACCGTCCTCGCTGTACGCGATGGAGTAACCGCGGGCAAGCACCTTGAGCGGCGACAAGGCATCGAGCGACGCAGCAGCTCGGCCCAGGTCGGACGCGGGCTTGCTGAACATCGTGCGCCCCTGATGCTCCAGACGGGAGCTCGCAAGCGTGAGCGCATGGCGCTTGCCATCGAGCCCCGAGGTGCTTGCGATCAAGCGCTCGGGCAGACGCTCAAAGTTGGAGCGGAAGGCCCCAACCGAACGCGTTACAGCGCCGGACAGACGATCGGCAGTCAGGGCAAGCTCGGACTCGCGACGCTCGACCATAAATGTTGGATCGTTGAGGCACGGGCGGCACGCGGCCGCATCGAGCGCGTCGCCCAGACGAGCTGTATAGGTGTCCCAGGCACGGCGACCGCGCTGGTCGAGCATTTCCAGATCGACCTGATCCGACCCGATCATCGAAGCCATCGCGGCGCCCAGACGCTGATGGCGCGTCTCAAGCACGTCGGCCAACTCCGTCATAGCCGGCGCCACCGATTCGGCCGCCGCCGTGGGCGTGGAGGCGCGGCGATCGCTCACCATGTCGCAGATCGAGGTATCGGGCTCATGGCCAATGCCGGTCACCACGGGCACAGGACAAGCCGCCACCGCGCGGGCAAGCTCCTCGTCATTAAAGGTCATGAGGTCCTCGAAGGAACCGCCGCCGCGCACCAGCAAAATGCAATCGGGCGCCGGCGTAATGGAAGCGGCGCGACGCAAACCCTCAATGAGCTCTGCCGGCGCACCCTCGCCTTGAACCTTGGCACCCACGCAAACGAGCTCGACGAGTGGGTTGCGACGACGCAATGTGCGCTTGACGTCATCGATTACGGCACCCGAAAGCGAGGTGACGACCGCCACACGCGAGCAGAACACCGGGATGCGGCGCTTGCGCGCTTCGTCCATCAGGCCCTCGCGGCTCAGCTTTTCGGCCAGTTGTGCCACTTGTTGACGCAGCAGACCCTCCCCCGCCAGCGAAAACGAGCGGGCGACAAAACTCATGCGGCCCGTGGGCTTATAGAGATTGAAGCTACCCTTAAAGCTCACCTGCATGCCGTCGCGCAGATCGAACGTGCGCTTGAGATAGGCACCCTTCCAAATGATGCAGTCAACGGCGGCCGAATCGTCCTTAATCTGGAAGTAGCAGTGGCCGCTTCGGGCATTGGGGCCACGGAAGCCCGTGACCTCGCCCAAGACACTCAGCTGCGGAATAGCATCGAGTGCACCGGCGGCGATCTCCACCGCCTGGCTCACGCTGAGTTCCTTGCGCTCCTGATCGTCCGAGCCGTCAAACTCGGCGGAAACAGCATTGCCGGTTAGATTCCAGCCTGCCACGCAGCCTCCTTTCGTTATCGTGCACAAAGGCTCCAGCCCTGCGCAAATTCAAGTCCAACACATAGTACAGCGCCGCGGGGACACAAATCCCCGCGGCGCCTGTCAAGCCAATTTGTTATCGGTTGGAGTTTCTGTTGTAGCGAGCCATCAGGTAGAGCAGCTGAATGATCGAGGTGAGCGCTGCGGCCACATAGGTAAGCGCGGCTGCCGTCAGGACCTTCTTGGCACCGTTGACCTGCTTGGAACTCATGCCCGACTGCTCGATATACGCCACGGCGCGGCGACTGGCATCAATCTCGACCGGCAGCGTAACCAGCTGGAACAACACACTAAACGAGAAGAAGATCAGCGCGAGGGTCGTGAGTCCCGCGATGTTCATAAACAGGCCCAAGAGCAACACGATGGTCCAGGTGTTCTGGGTAAAGTTGACGACCGGGACCAGGGCAGTGCGCACCTTCATCATGGCATAGCCGCTTTGGCGCTGGGCGGCGTGGCCCGCCTCGTGGCAGGCGACGGCAACGCTTGCGACCGATCCGCCCGAACGGTTGGCATCCGAGAGATACAGGTTGTTATCCTGCGGGTTGTAATGGTCGGTGAGCTCACCGGCGACGCCCTTGATACCCACGGCATTGCAACCGCTGGCGTCGAGCATGCGGCGCGCGACCGCAGCGCCCGTGTCGCCGTCCGAGCGAACCTTGGACCAGGTTTTATACGTCGAGTTGATATAGCTCTGCGCGGCAAGACCGAGCACCGTACAAACAAGGACGACCAGCAGGTACAGCGGGTCGATGCCAAAGCCATAACCATAGTAATAGGGCATGCGAATTCCTCCGAATCGAGTTACACGTTGGAGGCATTCTACCCACTCGCCCAGCCAACGAGACAGCATCGATGTATTGGCAATGTCAGCGAAAACGGCCGAGAGCGAGCAAGGTGACGTGAAAGAGAAGCGACGCGTACTTTGGTACGCGAGCGACGATTGAACGTCAGATTGCCACTCTCGGCTGTTTGCAGCGTCGAGCTGTTACGCGGTTTGGTAAAACCGCGTAACCATATACCTACAGGAGCTCGATTTTGCCGTCCTTCACCGTCAACCCCATGTTGCCCGAGAGCAGATCGTCCAGGCGCGAGCCCACAAGCTCAAAGCGCCAACCTTCGCGCAAAGGGCTCTGCTCGGGATGCTCAATATAGTCGGCTAGGTCATCGCGCGAGGCAATGACCGAGGTCGCCACGCCCGAACGCTCGGCAACCAGGCGAATGAGCGCGTACATGAGATCCGTCACGCTCTCCAGCTCCGGAGAGATCTGGCGATGTCCGCGCACCATGAGCGGCAGGCGATCGTGCGGGCAGCTCGCGCCGCGCTTAATGGCCATGAGCGCGCCGTCCACATCGCGCTCCCCCAGTTGATCGGTGCCGCGGATGCTGCGGAACTCCTCAACGCGCACAGGATTGCGCTTGACGAGCGCCAGCAGCGTGTCGTCGGACATGACCCACTTGCGCGGGATGTTGCGGCGCTCGGCGCGGTCCTCGCGCCAGGCGGCAAGCTCGCGCGCAATGCCCAGCTGATGGCGGCTACACGAGTTGATGCGCTTGACCTTGCGGAATGCCTCATGCCGGTCGGCGCGGTAGTGCGACTCGTCTGCCAGCGGGCGCAACTCGTCGAGCACCCAGTCCACGCGGCCAAGCTCGCGCAGGCGGCTCATCATCTCGGTATAGGCGACGATCAGATACTTGACGTCATCGATCGCGTACTCAATCTGCTTATCGCTCAGCGGGCGGCGCGACCAATCGGTCAGCGACTCGGTCTTGGGCAGCGATACGCCGCAGAACGTCTGAACGAGCGCGCCGTAGGAAATCTGCTGGCGCTCGCCCAAAAAGGCGGCGGCGACCTGTGTGTCAAAAATCGGTCGCGGCAGCGCGCCCACGGTGTGGAGCATGACCTCCATATCCTGCGAGCAGGCGTGGAAGACCTTGACCACGCTCTCGTCGGCCATAAGCTCGGCCAGCGGCGATAAGTCGTCGATCACCAACGGATCGACCGCGACGCTCTCGGCAGGGGTGGCAATCTGAACCAGGCACAGGCGCGGATGAAACGTGCGCTCGCGCAAAAACTCGGTATCGACGGCAATCGCATCGAACTCACGAGCGCGCTGACAAAAGTCGAGTAGAGCCTGATGTGTGGAAATGTACATATCAACCCATCGAATAAGGTTAGGCCCGAAAAACACGGGTAGGATATCGGCATTGCCCTACAACTATACTCGGTTAGTCACAGAACGGGAACGTAAGTATGCGCTGCCTTATCATCCACAACCCGGCATCGGGTCCCAGCTCCGATGAAATCTACGCATTCACGCACGCTCTTGCGCAGGGCGGCGACGAGGTCGTAATGCGCTTTATCGGCGATGGCATGGAGCCCGAGGACGCGGTAGCGGACGTTCGTGAGTTCGACCGCGTAGTCGTTTCGGGCGGCGACGGCACCGTCTCCAACGTGCTCGACCAGATGCGCGGGTGCGGTGTCCCTACGCTCATCTTCCCCTCCGGCACGGCCTGCCTGTTCTTTAACAACATCGGTAATGCCCCCGAGGCGGCGGCGCTTGCCAAGGCTTGCCGCGCCGGCCGCACGGTCAAGGTGGACATGGGTGAGCTCTTTTGGATCGACGAGAACGGTAACGAGAAGCGCCACGGCTTTATCATCATCGCCGGCTCGGGCTTCGACGCCGAGATCATGATGAAGGCCGCCCCCACCAAAAACGACATTGGCGAGATCGCCTACTTCCTCTCCGCGCTCGCCACGCCCAACCCCACGGTGGCGCACTTTACCATTGAACACGACGGCATGGTCGAGGAGCTCGACGGCATCTGCTGCATGGCGGGCAATACCTCAGTCATCCAAAACGACATCAACCTGTTCCCCAACTGCCGCATGAACGACGGCATGGTCGACATCGTCGTTATTGAACCCGTGCGCACGGTGCAGCTGCTCCCCACGGTGATCACCGCCGCGCTCGACCCCGCCGGCAAGGTGCTCGGCCGCCCGCAGTTTAAGATTATCCAGACCAAGGAAGCCAAGATTACCTGCACGCCGTCGCTGGGCATGCAGTTCGATGGCGAGATCATCTCCAGCAACTCCGGTGTCTTTGGCGCCCGCGCGCTTCCGCAATGCCTCGACCTCATCGTCGACGAATTCTCACCACTCGGAAAATAGGAGAACCCCGTGAACGACAACCCTATCCTTGGCTTTATCGTCATCGTTCTGGCCCTGCTCGTGGGCTACGCCATCAACCTGATTCACCGCCGAAAGAAGTAAATCCACATTGGTATGATATTCATCCAATCACCGAGGAGAAGTCCAAGGGCAACAACATGGCCGCCATGGGTGTTGGCGCCATCATCATCGGTGTCTGTGGCTTCGTGATCTATCGTCGCAAGAAGGCCTAAGAACCCCACACCTTAAGGCGCGGGCGGGATGGCCAAGGTCGCCCCCCGCTCAGCCCGCCCCTTCGACCGGCGGGAAACGTCGCTGAAATCTTTCAAAAAAGATTCCCCGCAAACACTTTGCTGTGCTATAGTGCAACGCAACAGAAACAAGGTGCGACTGCGCCATGGCATCACGAAAGGAGCCACCAAGATGAAGAACGCGATGAAGTCCCTCAACAACTGGTGGTGGCGTGATGCGAATACGATCGGTCGACAGTGAGTCCCTCACGCCTGTTTTTGCGCTCTAGGTGATTGAAAGGCCTCCGGTTTCGACCGGGGGCCTTTTTCTATCTCGAGCCCGATCGCATTCGCATCACGCGCCTCCGCTTTTCCCTTGCACTCCCCTTCCGAAAGGATTTTCAACATGTCTCAGAACACCACCGCCCAGCCCCGCACCGCCCAGACCACTGACCGCGGCAAACTCGACCTCAAGGCACTCACTCTCTATGCCATCCTCCTCGCCGCCGGTTTCGTCCTCAACATGACCGTCTCCAAGTTCTTTAGCGGCCTCACCGGAGGCTTCCTCTCGCCCGAGTTCATCATCGCGGCTTTCTGCCTCGAGATTCTCATCGTCAAGCCCAACATCGGCCAATCCGCGATTATCGGCCTCCTCGCCGGCGTGGTAATCCAAATCACCGCCTCCGTCAAGGGCCCCGACCTGATCGCCGAGCCTGTCGCCGCCATGGTCATGGCTCTGCTCGTCTCCGTGCTCGCCGACTCCAAGGTCAAGGGCCTGCTCCCGCTCGTCAGCACCTTTGTTGTCACCTTCATCTCCGGCATGATCTACGCGGCGATCTTCTCCTTTGGCGTCATGAACAACCCGGCTTTCATGGGCGTCATGGCTCCTGTCGTCGCCGCCACCGGTGTTGCCAACGCCATCATCGTGACCGCCCTCTACATCCCCATCAAGAAGGCCCTCAAGCTCAACGACTAAGTAGCCGACAAGCCACACGCAGGCACCGCCGTCTTCAACGCCATCCTGGTCCAGGCCCTCAGCGTTCCGCTCAAGAAGGTCTTCTCCAAGTAGTAATACTTGCTACCATGTAGACCGCCGGTCGTTTTGCGGCCGGTGCTCTTTTACGATAGAAAGGCCCCCATGAGCTCCAGCAATACCATCATCAAGCTCGATGACGTCTCATTTTCCTATGGGCACGAGGCGCAGAATGCCCTCGATCACGTCTCACTCGCCATCGAAAAGGGTGAGTTTGTGGGCGTCATCGGCCCCTCAGGCGCCGGCAAATCGACGCTTGCCGCCGTTATGAGCGGAGCCATCCCCCACCATTACACCGGCCAGCTCTTTGGAGCCACGCTCGTCGATGACCGCGACACCTGCGAGATCACCCTCACGGATATCTCGCGCGTGGTGGGAAGCGTGCTGCAGGACATCGATGCCCAGATGGTTGCGCCCATCGTTGAAGACGAGATGCTCTTTGGCCTCGAGAACTTTGGCATACCGCACGATCAAATCGAGGAGCGCATCAGCCAGACGCTGACGACCGTCGGCATTAGCGACCTGCGCCACCGCGAGATTGCCACGCTTTCGGGCGGGCAGAAGCAGAAAGTCGCAATCGCCGCGATCATCGCCATGGCGCCCAACGTGCTCGTGCTCGACGAGCCCACGGCAGCGCTCGACCCGGCAAGCTCCACGCTCGTTTTTGACACGCTGCGCCAGATCAACCGCGAACACGGTATCACCGTGGTTGTTATCGAGCAGAAGGTCGCGCTGTTGTCGAAATACTGCAGCCGCGTCCTCGTCATGGCAGACGGCAAGCTCGCGTTTGACGGCGAACCTCACCAGGTCTTTGCCCACGCAAGCGAGCTGCGCCAGATGGGCGTCGACAGTCCCCGCGTCGCGCGCATCGCGAACAGCCTGGCAGAAGTGGGTCTGTTGCCGAGCGATCAGGCGCCCTGCCTCAATGTTTCCGAAGCGCACCAGCTTATCTCGTCCTTACTTGCGGATGCAACGAGCAAGGACGCGCCCGCCGATGTGCCCGAGACCTCTCCCCATATCCCGGCGGTCCCCCGCGGCGTCAATCAGGAGCCAGTAGTCGAACTCACCGATGTGACCTTTGCCTACCCCCATGGCGGTGCCTCGGTCAGCAACCTCAACATGTGCGTCTATCCCGGCGAGCTCGTAGGCATCATCGGCCAGAACGGTGCTGGCAAGACCACGCTCACCAAGCTGTTGAACGGCCTTCTACATCCAGCGTCGGGAACCGTGCGTATGGCGGGGATGAACACCGCCGACGTCCCCACCAGCGCGATCGCTGCAAAATGCGCGACGCTGTTCCAGAACCCCGACCGCCAGCTCTGCCGCGACACCGTACTCGACGAGGTTGCCTTTGGTCTTGAACTGCACGGTGTCGGCACCGACGAGGCCCGCCAGCGTGCACGGGTGGCGGCGGAGCGCTTTGGGCTCCCCTTGGACGAATCGCCGTTCTCGCTTTCGCGCGGACAGCGACAGATGGTCGCCCTAGCGTCCGTGGTTGTGCTCGACCCACAGGTGGTTCTGCTCGATGAGCCCACGAGCGGCCTTGATTACCGCGAGTGCATGACCGTGATGGAGACGGTGAGCGAGATGGCCGAGCGCGGCTGCGCCGTGATCATGGTGTGCCACGACATGGAGGTCGTCTCGGACTTTGCCCAGCGCCTGGTAGTCATGGCAGACGGACGCATCCTCGAGCGCGGCGACGCGAACCGGATCTTCGCCGACGATGCCCTCATGCGCGCCGCCTACGTGGAGCCACCGCAGGTTGTGGCCCTGTCCAAAGAACTCGCGCGCGACGTTTCGCCCCGATTCGCCGGAATCAGTCAGGTCTCCGATCTGGTCGACCTGGTAAAGGAGATGCTCAAGCATGACTAACGTGATCGACTACGTGCCCGGAGACTCACTGCTGCACCGGCTGAACCCCGTGACCAAGCTAGCCCTGGCCGCGGCTATTATCTTGGCGACCTTCCTCGGCGACACTTATGTGCTCCTGATCGCCCTGCTTGTGCTGACTTTTATCTTGGGCATCTACGCCAAATCGGCCGCAGGCCTCGTCTCGCTCGTCAAGCTCATGGTGCCGCTCTCACTAATCATGCTGGTCCTGCAGACCGCCTTTATCCGCACCGGAGCCCCCATCTTTGCCTGGATTACCACAGATGGTCTTATCACCGGCACCAAGGCGGCGCTTCGCCTGCTCGGCGTGGCGCTGCCGCTCATCCTCATGCTCACCATCACGCAGCTCGGCGATCTCGCTAACGCTTGCGTGGAGGTGCTGCACGTGCCGTACCGCTATGCGTTCACGTTTACCACGGCACTGCGCTTTGTACCGGTCTTTAGCCAGGAGATGAACGCCATCATGGAGGCGCAGACCGCACGCGGCGTTGAATACGACACCAAGAACCCCCTCAAGAAGATCCAGCTCATGCTACCGCTCTGCGTGCCGCTGCTGGTGAGCTCCGTGGGCAAGACCGATGCCACTGCCCTGGCGGCCGAGCAACGTGGCTTTTATCTGCGTACGCGCGCGAGCTCGTACAAGCGCTATCCCATTAAGGGCATGGACATTGCCATACTTATTGCCAGCATTGCCCTCATCGTCCTCGGATTCTTGTTCTAACCTGCCAAAAAGGGACAGGTTTATTTTGGTCGGTTTTATATGGGCAAATGTCAGTCTCGTCCTTTAAGCTCCAGCACCAAGCAGCAACCGCAAAATGCAAAAGGCCCCGGCTCGCATTAAACGAGCCGAGGCCTTTACTGTTTTCCCAGATAAAACCTACCAAAATAAACCTGTCCCTTTTTGGCAGGTCGAGAGCTACAGGCGGTAGGGGGCGCCGCTGCGGATGATGGATTCGCGTACCAAAACGTCCATGGCGTCGAGGGTGATCTCGGGCATCTCGCGATACTTTTGCAGCACCGAAAGCTCCGTGCAGGCCAGAATGACGCGGTCGCAGCCGCTGCGGGCAAACTCCCACATCACTCGGTCAAACTTATCCATATCGGGCTCGCGTCCTGCCTTCACGTCATCGTAAATCAGCGACATCACATCGGCCTGGCGCTTCTCGCTGAGATAAACGACTTCGACGCCCGCCGCCTCGCACTCGCGACCGTAGACGCCGGCACCCACGGTGCCATCGGTACCCATGATGCCGATCTTGCGCACCGGCTCGGCCGGCATGCTCAAGTTGGGGTCGAACTCACACTCCCCCATCACCACGCCGGCAAGCGCATAGCGCACCGACTCGCGCGGCATATGGATGATGGGGACCGAGGTAAACGACTGAATCTGATCGTAGAAGTAGTGTGACGTGTTGCAGGGAATGGCAATGTGCGCGCAGCCCAGCGTCTCGAGCGCCTGCGCACATTCCTTCATGGTCGCCAGCAGCTCGGTATGGTCGCCGGTCTTAATGGCCAGCGTGCGGTCGGGCATGGTCGACTTAGAGAGCACCACCATGTCGATATGTTCCTGATCGCGGGCGGCCGCCGTGTGACGCACCACCTGGTCGTAGTAATACGACGTGGCCTCGGCGCCCATACCGCCGATAACTCCCAGCTTTTCCATCGCCGCCTCCTTGGTGACGCTCGCACCATTGCGCGTATCATACCCGCGCCCGTCCGATACAAACCGGGCGGGCGCGACGTTCATCCTATTTGTAATACGTCTTAAACAGCTTAAAGTGACGCAGCTTGGTGTGCCACATGCGCAGCCAGCGGTTAAAGACAAAGTCGCCCTTCATAAACGAGGGGTCGGCGGCCTTACCCTCCTTGACCAGGCGATGCGCCTTAGCGCGCAGCTCGGGATCCTTGACGTATTTATCGACCACGCCCATGGGGACAACCATCCACAGTGCCTCGTTCTGCGCCGTCACAAACTCGGGCTCAAACGGGCGGTTGTACACATACTCGTCCACTACGTACTTGGCAACGTTAAAGCCACTGTTGGTGACGTAGTAGTTACTGCGGCCCTGGCGAGTGTTGAAGTCGAAGAACTTAAACGAACCGTCGCGCTCGTCGTATTTGACGTCAAAGTTGGAGAAGCCCGTAAACTTGAGGTCCTCGAGCAACTTGCGCACGCCGCCCATGAGCTCGTCATTGGGCTCGGTGATGATGCAGGCGTGGTTGCCAACGCCGTGAGGCTGGTGCTCCTCGAGCAGCACGTGGCCCAGGCACATCATGCGCACCTTGCCGTTACGGTCGGAATAGCTGGTAAGCACGCGCATGTACTCGTCGTTGCCGGGCACGCGATCCTGCAGGATCAGATCATCGGTGTAGCCACTCGCATATACATCGCGAATGACCTGCTCCAGCTCGGCGCGATCGGCGATCTCGTAGGCCTTCTTCTGGCCCTCGAACTCATGCTCCCACCACATGATGCCGTCGGAAGGCTTCAGGATCATCGGGAAGGGAAAATCGATCTGGTCGAGCACCTCGGCAGGAGCCTCGCCCTGGGCGTTGAGCATGGCCATGGTAAAGGTAAACGTATGCGGATAGGGAACACCGTGTTTCTCGCACAGCTCGTAGAAGATTTCCTTCTTCTGGCACTGTTCGAGCATGCTGTAGGGCGCATAGGGCGCGATGACGTTTGAGGCAAGCTCGCCGGCATCCTGAGCCTGTGCGGCAAGCGCGACATAGTTGTCGCCGCAGCCCATGAGAATAATCTTCTTATCGGGATTGGCCTGCGCGACACCGTTAATGGTCTCGATCATGACCGGCATGGTGTCGATATCAACATTGGGCGTGTAGTCGATAATCTGGCTGCGGTACGCAGGACCGGTCTGGTACTTGCCAAAGACCAGGCTCTTGACCTGATACTCCTCGTAAAAGGCGCGCGCCACCGAATAGGCGTTGATGTCGCCACCGAGCAGCACGGGGATAAACTCGCGCTCTGTAAACTGCAATGCCATGGAAACTTCCTATCTAGAACTGCCCACGACGGGCGGTCTTTATGCAACCTGTTTATTTTAGCGTGCCGGACCGTTTCCTCCTAAAGCTCCACTGTATCTATGACAATCAACGCAATTATCCAGCATGAAGGCCGCACTCACCGCCGTATGACAAACGGCAATGAACCCACCGTTGTTGTAGGGTTCAGCATATTGATACCCCCGAGTGAAAGGCGCACGCGTGCTCCAGGACCTTCCAACCGATAACCCCATCCTCGATGCCGCAAAACGCGAGTTGGCGCCGCGCGCGCAAGCGACTGCTCCTCTGCGCACCGCAAACGACGCTTACGACGGTGCCGCCTACATCACCTCCATCGATACATCGGCGCACAAAGGCACGCGCAAGACGCCCGTCGCCGGCGGACACGATACCGCCATCGAGCAGTTTGGCCTCGTCTCCGATGCCCACGCCGGGGACAACATCAGGGTAATCAAACTCGGCGACGGCACCTGTTCGTTCACCCCCGCCCAGGCGCTCAACGAAGTAGGGCAAGCTCGCCGCAATGGGACCTTATAGCCACAAACCCCAACGTTGAGATAGCCTTCACAGTCCAAAGCCCGTCCCAAACAGGCCCCCGTAACGTTAAAGTTGAACTCTATGGTTTCTCAACAATTCGATATAACTGCAGGTCAAAGCCAAAGTCTCAAGTTCAACTTGACCCTTTAAAACCTTTAAGGTTCAAGTTGAGGTCGAAAGCAGTAGTAGAATACCTGAGGAACAATAACCTACGATTGATTGCAGAGGGACTGGATGCAGCATTCGAATCATCGCACCGCAGCGCTCATCGCGTCGAAGCCGGCTCGTATCATCACGAGCGCCGCGCTCGCCGTTGCGTTGACGGCCACGCCGATGCTCTCCCCCGTCGCGGCGTATGCCGCCTCGCAGGCAACGCAGGATCAGCTTGCCGCCGCCCAGCAGAAGATCGAAGCCGCCACGAGCGCCTACAACGATGCCCGCACCAAGCTCGGCGATCTGCAGAAGCAGATTGACGCCAACGAGGCAAGTATCGAAAAGATCGAGGCGAAGCTTCCCGATCAGCAGGAAAAGGCATGCACCGCCATGCGCGATCTGTACAAGTACCAGAAGGGCACCAACCCCATCGTGAGCTTCCTGGTCAACGCACAGAGCCTGGGTGAGTTCATCACGACCTGCAAATACACCAACCAGATCACAAGCTCGAGCGTCGACGAGATCGAAGAGCTCAATAACATGCAAACCGAACTCGAGCAGAACAAGGCCGAGCTCCAGCAGGCCAAGTCTCAGCTTGAGGCAGAGCAGAAAAACGCCGAGGATGCGCTGGCGCAGGCCCAGCGGCTCCGCAGCGAGGCACAGGCAAAAGCCGAGCAGGAAAATGCCGCCGAGCTTGCCAAGCTTGAGGCCGATAAGGCCGCTGCCGCCGAGAAGCTCTCGGGCGAGGGCGTGAGCGGCAGCAATTCCAGCAGCCAGGCCACCAACGCCAACACCACCATCGACACCACGGTGAACAACGCCAACACCGGTAGTTCCGATTACGATTCGTTCATTAATGAGTGGACGAGCCGCATCGACAATTACCTCGCCGGCTCCCCTATGGCAGGCCAGGGCTATAACTTTGCCGTCGCCGCTTGGAATACCGGCGTCGACCCCCGTTGGTCCCCCGCCATCGCCTGCATCGAGAGCACCAAGGGTGCTTATTGCGCCAATTCTTACAACGCCTGGGGCTGGAGTGCACGTGGCGGCGGTTGGCGCAGCTTTGGCAGCTGGAGCGAGGGCATCTTCGCTCACGTTGCCTATCTGGGCGCCAACTACGGCTCCACCCTTACCCCGGCTGCGGCCAAAAAGTACTGCCCACCCACGTGGCAGGACTGGTACAACAAAGTCGCCGCTCAGATGAACCGCATCTAAGTGCAACTGCAAAGGGCCCCAATGGGGCCCTTTTCTTTTAGGTAGCGGAGGTATCGACGACGCCGGTCGCATTGGCAACCGCGACTATGACGATCATGCATAGGAGCAGCACACCCAATGCCTTGAGCCAGAGTTTCGCGAGCTTCTTGCCGCGATAGCTGTCGAGCAGTGCGAATCGCCGACGAAGACGGCGCTTATCGAGCAGCGCAAAATGCGTAAGCGCCATAAGGCCATCGACAAAGAAAAAATACTCGATTATGAGAAGCCACGTCGGGTAGCTTTGGTTTGCTCCCGTGGGTTGAAAGACGGCAAAGTGACTTCCGGCAAAGAACACAAGCAGCGAGAAGCAGACGAGCGTATTCCAAATGCGCCCCAGGGACTCCGGAACGCGAGAGAGCAGACCGCATGCAGCGGAGGTGGCAGGCCTAGGAAGCCTTGCGGGGTTCTGGAGCCCTTGGGGCGTCAACAACGTCTCCGAGGCCGGAGTACGGACAGGCGCAGGCGCAGGAGGCCGCACGGGGCGACTCAGATCGTATGCCGCGCGCGTCGCCCGTCCCAATGCTTCCGCACTCGCAAAACGCTTGGCCGGATCGAGCGCCATCGCCATGCAAACGACATCGGCAAGTGGAGTGGGAATGCCGCGCACCTCGCATTGCTCGCGCATGTCGAGCCCTGGTTTAGGGTCGACTCCCGTCAAACAAAAGAACAGCAGGGCACCGAGCGCGTAGACGTCGCTTCGCACGCTCGTCTGCCCAAACCCATACTGCTCGGGCGGCGCATAGGGCCGTGTCCCAAACTTGACAGTATCGGCATCGGCGCCATCGCGCCACACGCGCGCGATCCCCAAGTCGATAATCACCATCGATGAAAACGTCAGGCCGTCATCAGGCGTATAGTTGGCACCTGTCACGATGATATTCGACGGCTTGAGGTCGCGATGGATCACCGGCGCCGAAGCCTCCCCCGCCATTGCAAAACCGGCATGGAGCTCGCCCACGGCGTCGCAAAGGACAGGATACAATTCACGCGCATAATCGGGAGCGGATCCCAGACGGTCCACCAGTGCCCCGAGTGTCTCCCCTTCTATGTATTCCATAACCACGTTGAGCTCGTCGCCCGCACGACGACAATCGACGATTCTGGGCAGGTGCTCAAAACGCCTGCCTGCCCGCTGAGCGGCAAACAGACGCTCGTATGCCCCGCCGATTTGAGCCGAAGCATCGATGCGTTTACGGACAAAGGGACCGAGCGAACCACCGCCGGTTCCTTCAAAGTACACGAGCTCGGTTGTTTCAACGGACGAGCGCTTAAGTACACGCTCCACGCGATAGCTGTCGTCGCGATCGAGCGACGCCAGGTGCTCGGCAAGCGCTGCGGTCAGCTCGTCATTGGAATATGTTGGGGTCTGAGTATCCATAGCCTCCATCATAGCGCAGGGCGCAGACACCCCATGGCATCCGCGCCCCGTTCGTTTACATCGTTGTTCGACAGCTCCGCCGGCTCAGATATCAGCGGCTAATTCACCGTCTCCTCGCCAAAGCGATACAGCTCCTCGTTGACCTTTTGGAGGCTGCACCCGCGATCGATGCAAAAGATGATAATCGCATCGCGGCGGTCCTTGCAGTTAAGGACGCTTACCCCGGCAGCCGTCAGCGCACGGTTGGTCTCTTTGAGCGTCAGCGCCATCGCGAAGGCAATCTGCAGCACCTTATTGCGACTCGGATGACGCGCACCGGTAAAGATCTGATAGCCAAAGGTCTCATTGAGATCGGCCATACGAACCACGCGCGAGCGCTCCAAGTCCTTTTCCTGCAGTAGCTGCTTCAGGTAATCCGAAAGCGACGGGGCGGCAAAGTCGTGCTCCCTGATATAGCCATCGATGTTCGGCGCATCGAGAAGCTCATTGAGCAACTCCTCGGTCAGCTTTTTATCGGGCATACGACTTCACCTCCCATCCGGCGCAACGGTAGCGACATGCTAGGCCAGCACCCAGCTTGCAGTGGCAGACTTATCAAACATGTTGGCAAAATACAGTGCCTTCTTGATATCGCCATCAAAGTAGATATTGCCCGCCACGGAGCCACCGGCGGAAAGGGTACCAGACTGCAGCTCATCGGAGCCCTCACTGTAGTAACCCTGATTCTGTTGGGCACCGTTGGCGTCCTCGCCCTTCCAGTCGTAGATATTGTAATCTGCGCCCTCATCGCCATTGTTGACGTACGTGACGTGAATGCCCGTCATGGTCGAACCGTCATAATTTGTAAGGCCGGGCTGGACGGAATCGACGACGACGGAAAGACCGGCAGCTGTGGTCACCGTCGTGCCAACCGCCAGGTCAGTCGTAGGCTGCTCTTCCTTCTTCGCCTCTTCCTTCTTGTCGCCATCGCCAGCGTCCTCGGTGACGGTCGCCTTATCGCTACCACAACCGGCAAGAAGACCGGCAGTCCCCAAGGCGACGGTGGCGAATGCGCCAAGTGCAGCGCGACGGCTCAGCAGCACTTCGTTTTCGAGCTTTTTCATTATGCATCCTTCCTACGATCCGGCTACCGCGCCGGTACACAGCACATCGTAGGAAGGATTAAACTTGAATTCATTAGCTGAGAGCTAAGGTTGCCATATAGAAGAGCATGAAGCGCGTGTCCATCGCCGATGACACCTCGAGGCTTACCAACATCGATTTGAACTACTGGTTCTACGCCTGCAGCGCCTTGCCTCGATTTCCGACATGGCGAACCTGCACGGCGTGGTCCATACGGACGACGACGCTCTCGAGCATGCCCTGCACGCTCGATGCTCGCACGAGCTCGACAGAATCCTGGTAGATGCGGGCTGAGAACCGCCCAAGGGTCGCATGGGCCCGACCACATTCAACAACCACAAGGCCATCGTGGGCGGCAATGACACGGCCTGCGGCTCAAAGCAGACGATGGGCGCGATACGCCGCGACGACGGCGAGGGGCAGGCGGGTTAGCTGACGGCTGGATGAGGCTTGGAACTGAACCAAATAGCACCCCTGACGGCTGCGCAGACGTCTTTCCTGCGCTGCTGCCGGGAATGAGTGCGCCGCCCCAGCGTTGCAGGCTAGGCGTTGGGCGTAATGGCGCGTAGCAAGAACCGGCCTACCCCTCATTGAGATATTGCCTTCGGTCGGCCATGTGCTTTCCGGCGAGGGAACTTCCATGACGCAGTCCGTCCGAAATCGTCTCTCGGAAATAGTCGTCTTTCTCATCGCAGAGATTCTCGAGCTCCACCACTCGCGATGCCAAACGGTCTGAGACCTCGCGCTCTATTACGAGATCGTCTGACAGCTGAGCGTTTTCTTCCGTCAGCCGAGTATTCTTTTCCAGCAGCTGATCTTTCTCATGCGAGTTGTTGGCAACGTAGGCGACAGCCCCAATGGCAGCCGCCCAGGCAATCCCCTTCTTATGTTCTTTGACGAATTGGACGGCTTTCGCTGCGCCCTCCTTAACGATATCGGGAATGGCTTCCACCTTTTCTCGGGTGGCCTGCATGAGAGGCTTCTTTTCCGCATCGTCAAGCTCAAGGTCGGTTTCCGTCAGCGTTGTCTTCACGCTCTCTTCCTGCTGCTCGTCCTTGAACTCGAACTCTTCCATTTCAGCCTCCATTCCTTCCTCTTTGGCGTATTTTACCCCGTGCTTTAGGCCGATTACTCAGTTGCCAGCTGATTTGTGACCACAGCGGATAATGCACTCGCAAGTTGACCTATGTCCTGCCAGGAGATCCAGTGGAGTCTATTGCAGTGACGCTCATCGGCGTCACTGCAACACCGATCGGAGTGGTCGAGTCCAACTCGCGCAGCCGCGCGGTTATGGAGCTCAAGATCGACGAGCTCACATCGAGCGAGCCTACAAACTCGAGCAGGAAATGGCCGTGGTCAGGCTCGACGTTGACGCGCTTTTGCGATGGGCTGGCATGGGGGCTGGCGATTGCGGCCTGCATCCCCGTGTTGCTGGCGGCGGTGCTCTCGCGCCAAACGCTTGCGCATTCGGATTGCTACACAACGAATGAAACTTGTTGATGCGGGGCGCGGTTCATTCAGGGTCCGCCCCCTCGCTTCATCCTCAAGAAGCTCGTCGAAGCCTACCCCACCGTTACGGATTCCCCGGTAAAGGCACTGATCATCAACAGGACAAAGAACACCAGGCAGCTGACACTCAGCGGGTACGCAATAATCAGGAAGACGACCCCCGCCGACATTGGTTTTACCGTCGGCACGGCGTTGCTCACGATTGCGGCAGAGCCAAATCGTCACGCCAATAGCCACGATCAACAGCAAACTGCCGCTGCCGCCAACCCGGCAAGCGCAAACATAACGCCAATGCTCACAGCAATAACCGGAAGCAACAACAAGCCGCATCCACACCAACCGGGACTATAAACGGCAGACTGTCGGCGTCGCCCCATCGTCACTCCAACCTCAACATCTTTGAACACTACAATGCGATAGCCTGCTGAACAGGAACGATCTTATCCAGTTCCGGCTCGATGCGCCTCTTTTCCGCCTCGAGGTCAAACGCTATCTGGGCGCGCAGCCAATAACCATCCGTTAGGCCAAAGTAGCGGCAAAGGCGAAGATCGGTGTCAGCCGTAACACGACGCCTCCCCAAAATAATCTGCCCAATACGCTGTGCCGGAATCCCGGTCTCCTTAGCAAGACGATATTGAGAAATGCCCATAGGAACAAGAAATTCCTCTTTGAGAAGTTCACCAGGAGTCACCGGTGACAGCAAATCGGGCGCGGTCTCATCACTTGTGATAATCGACGATTTCGACATTCCAAGCCATCCCCTGTCTCCACTCAAAGCAGACCCGATAGCGCTCATTAACACGGATACTATATTGGCCGGCGCGATCGCCCTTCAACGCTTCAAGACGATTGCCCGGAGGAACGCGAAGGTCATCAAGTGAAGCACAAACCTGCAGTTGACGAATCTTCCTCAATGCGACCCGCTCAAAGGGCACGAACCTCCTGACCCGCACACCCATTGCAAAACGTTCGGTATCCTCATCTTTGTACGATGCAATCATAGTATCGCCTTACGTTAATAACGTCAAACGTTTCTACAGACATACATCTCTATTATACCGTACATTTGTTCGTATTTTCTAGAACATGCGCCCGCGCCGATTAACCAAGCAAAAGCAATCGTTTGTAGACATCGAGGCCCTTGAGTAGGATTTCCTCGTCAAAGAGCATGGTATCGGTGTGAAGGGCGCTCGTGGCATAGGCAGGACAGCCATCCGAATCGCTCGGGTTTTCTTGACCCTCTGGCACACCCGTGCCCAGCAAGAAGAACACGCCCGGCAGATGGCGCTGATAGAACGCAAAGTCCTCGGCAATTAACAGCGGCTCCTCCACAAGCTGCAGGCCGGGCAAGGCAGGCGCGACGCTGGCAAACAACTCGGGGTCGTTGTCGACCGGCGGATAGCCCTCGGCAAAGTCGAGATCGTACGTGCAGCCCGTTGCGGCACAGGCATCGTCCAGCACGCGGCGCACGCCTTCGCGCGCCCGGTCGAACATGTCGTCCGTAAACACACGCAGGCTTCCGGCCACATGGGCCTCCCCCGCCACCGCGTTGCAAACCGTACCGGCCTGCAGCAGACCAAACTTGCCGATACAGGGCTCGTCGGTGCCCAGTTCGTCCATCAGCTCGCGCTCGGCAACCAAAAACTTCGCTGCCGCCAACGCGGCATCGTGCGACTCCTCGACCGGCACGCCATAGGTCTTAGCAATATGGATGCTCGTACCGTGAATATAGATATGCGTCTCGCTCGAACGCGCCAACAGCGGACCGGAACAGCTCGCCAACGTGCCGGCAGGCAGATCGGGCCACACATGGAAGCCAAAAATGCGGTCGACCCCATAGCGCTCGAACACGCCGCTCTCGCATACCGTCTTGGCACCACCGGTCGTTTCCTCGGCCGGCTGGAACACAAAGAGCACGTTGCGCCTCATGGCGCCCGGCTGCTCGCGAATCGTACGGTCGACATACGTCGCGGCGGCAAGTGCCATGGCCATGTGACCGTCATGTCCGCAAGCGTGCATCTTGCCGGGATGGGTCGAGGCAAAGGCCGCCCCTGTCGCCTCCTCAATGGGCAGCGCATCCATATCGGCGCGAATCGCCGTGGCATGCGCGGCATCAACGCCGGCGTCGAAGAAAGCGCAGACGCAGCTGGGGCACGGATGGGTCACTTCGCAGGTGAGCGGTGCCAGCACGCCCTCGATATAGGCAATGGTTTGCGGAAGATCGAAATCGAGCTCCGGAATGCGATGGAGATCGCGGCGATAGCGACGGAGTTCTTGGAGCTCGGTCATAGAGGATCCCTTCGTGAGGCACATTTGTTGCAACTTATTGTGATACAGGATTGTGGCGCACATGTTTCCAGCATATCCCTGCATTTTTTAAACGTTATATACGAATACTCTTGTTTGGTAAAGTGCAACGTGATAGGGTCTTTACCACTTGATAGAGGCGCGGGCACGAAGAGCCGCGGGTGAGCCGGCAGGCTTTGACCCCGCGGGGAGGCGAAACCCGCCGAACTGGGTTTTTCGGGCACGAACAACCTGGTGGGCCTGTGGGAAACACCCACAGGACTGTCTGCAGCAATGCGGGAGCGCTATCCGGACATTGGGTCCACGCTATGCGGATTCGATGCGCAGATGGCGCCGTCTGGATAGCGAGGTTTACGGGACATGGCATTGACCCCCAACGAGGCATATGCGGCCAAGCAGCCGTTTGTGGACAAGGAGACGCTCGAGCATATCGTCGAGCAGTTCCCCACGCCGTTTCATCTATACGACGAGGCGGGCATCCGCCGCAACATGCAAGAGGTGCGCGACGCCTTTGCGTGGAACCCGGGCTTTAAGGAATACTTTGCCGTCAAGGCCAACCCCAACCCGGCACTCATCTCCATTCTCAACGAATACGGCTGCGGCTGCGATTGCTCGAGCTATACCGAGCTCATGATCGCCCGCTCGCTGGGTATCACGGGACACGACATCATGTTCTCGTCCAACGACACGCCGGCTGCGGACTTTGAGCTCGCCGACAAGCTGGGTGCCATCGTCAACTTTGACGACATCAGCCACATCGAGTTCTTTGAGCGTGTTGCGGGACCCATCCCCAAGACGGTCAGCTGCCGCTTTAATCCGGGCGGCCTGTTCCAGCTCTCCAACGGCATCATGGACAACCCCGGCGACTCCAAATACGGCATGACCACCGAGCAACTCTTCGAGGCCTTCCGTATGCTCAAGACCAAGGGTGCCGAGGACTTTGGCATCCACGCCTTCCTTGCCAGCAACACCGTCACCAACGACTACTACCCCAAGCTCGCGCGCATCCTCTTTGAGCTTGCCGTGCGCCTGGAGCGCGAGACCGGCGCACACGTCGCCTTCATCAATCTATCCGGCGGCGTCGGCATCCCCTACCTGCCCGAGCAGCAGGCCAACGACATTCACGCCATCGGCGAGGGAGTGCACGCGGCATACGACGAGATCCTGGTCCCCGCAGGCATGGGCGATGTGGCAATCTACACCGAGATGGGCCGCTTTATGATGGGCCCCTACGGCTGCCTGGTCACCAAGGCCATCCACGAGAAGCAGATCTACAAGGACTATATCGGTGTCGATGCAAGCGCCGTCGATTTGATCCGCCCCGCCATGTATGGTGCCTACCACCACATTACGGTGATGGGTCAGCCGGGCGGCGCCGACAAGGGCACAGCGCCCGTCACGAACACCTATGACATCACGGGCAATCTGTGCGAGAACAACGACAAGTTCGCCATCGATCGCGAGCTACCGCATATCGACATGGGCGACCTGCTTGTAATCCACGATACCGGTGCGCATGGCTACTCCATGGGCTACAACTACAACGGACGGCTGCGCTCCGCCGAGGTCCTGCTGCGCCCCGATGGCGCGGCCGACCTCATCCGCCGCGCGGAGCGCCCGGGCGATTACTTTGCCACGCTCGACGTGCTGCCGTGCGGCCGAGAGCTGTTGGCCAAGTCGCGCGCCGAAAGTGCCCGCCACCGCGCCCAAGACGAGCGCCTAGCAGTCGCCGCCCAATGGAACAAGCGCATCCAGATCGCCGAAGCGAAGGAGAAGAACATGGACATCCGCAATCTCGAGGGCTCAATCGTCGCCCTGGTTACGCCGTTTAAAAAGGACGGCAGTGTCGACTTTGATGCGCTCGAGCGCCTTATCGATTTCCACCTGCAAAATGGCACCGACGCCATCCTCGCCCTGGGCACCACCGGCGAGAGCGCCACGATGACCGACGACGAGGACAACTCCGTCGTCGCCGCGGTGGTCAAGCAAGTTGCAGGACGCGTCCCCGTCATCGCCGGCTCGGGCTCCAACTCCACGCAGACCATGCTCACCAAGTCGCTCACTTACCAGGGCTTGGGAGCCGACGGCCTGCTGCTCATTACCCCCTACTACAACAAATCCAACGAAGAGGGTATCTACCAGCACTTTAAGACCGTCGCCGATGCCGTAGACATCCCCTGCATCCTGTACAACATCCCCGGCCGCTGTGGCTGCGGCATCAGCGAGCGCAACGTGGAGCGCTTGGCCGCGCACCCCAACATCATGGGTATTAAGGAAGCCTCGGGCAACGTCGCCTACGCTGCCAAGATCGCCCACCTGCTGTCCGACGACTTCCGCATGTACTCGGGCGAGGACGCGCTCACCGTGCCGCTCATGAGTCTGGGTGCTTCGGGCACCATCAGCGTGTGGGCCGACGTGCAGCCGCAGCTCGTACATGACATGTGCCGCGCCTATCTGGACGGTGACGTGGCACGTGCCCGCGATATCCAGATTGCCGGCCAGCCGCTCATCAATGCCCTCTTTAGCGAGGTCAACCCCATCCCCGTCAAGGAAGCGCTCGCCCAGATGGGTATGATCGAGGCAAACTACCGCATGCCGCTGTGCCCCATGGCAGACGACACGCGATCCGCACTTACCGATGCTCTGAAGGGAGCTGGTCTGCTTGATTAAGACCGTCATTATGGGAACGGGCCGCATGGGCTCGCTCATCCGCACTACCGCCGAGGGTATTGTCGACGCTACCGGAGAGCCCGTTTTTGACATCGTCGCCCAGATCGGCTTCGACTTGTCCGAGCTCGAGAGCGCCCCGGCGGCCGACGTCATCATCGACTTCTCGAACGTTGCGACCTTCGACGCCGTCGTCGCCTATGTCGAGCGCACGGGCGCGGCGTTGGTCTCGGGCACCACAGGCTATACGCCCGAGCAGATGGATCGCCTGCGCGAGCTGGGTCAGTGCACCCGCGTCATGCACTCCGGCAATTACTCCATCGGTATCGCAGCCCTGCGTCATCTGGTGGCACAGGCCACGCGAGAGCTGCCCGGCTTTGACTGCGAAATCGTCGAGACGCACCACAACCAAAAGGTCGACGCCCCCAGCGGCACTGCCAAATTGCTGCTCGACGCCGTCGTCGAAGCCGAGCCCGAGGCAGGCTACCACCCCGTCTATGGCCGCGAGGGCATGTGCGGAGCGCGCGACCCCAAGGAGATCGGCGTGCACTCGCTGCGCGGTGGCACTGTCGCCGGCGTGCACGAAGTGAGTTTCTTTGGCCAGGACGAGGAGGTCACGCTCGCGCATCGCGCCACGAGTCGTCAGATCTTTGTCAACGGCGCCTTGGCAGCCGCGCAGAAGCTCGTCACCCGCGAACCCGGCTTCTATACGTTCGACCAGGTCATGTTTGCCTAACCAGGTATCAACCGGATCCACCCAAAGGAGAGACCGCAAATGAGCAACGCAGCCGAAATGGATGCACAGGAGATTATCAACTATATCGCCACCGCGCCCAAGAAGACGCCCGTCAAGCTGTACGTGCGCGAAAAGCCGGGCATGAAGGTCCAGTGGGGCAGTGCGCATGTCTATGGCGGCCGCCGTGGCAAGACTGTATTTGGCGACTGGGATGAGCTCAAGGCAATCCTCGACGCCAACGTCGATTCCATCGACTACTACGATGTGGAGAACGACTGCCGCAACTCCGCCGTGCCCATGCTCGACCTCAAGGGCATCAACGCCCGCATCGAGCCGGGTGCGATCATCCGCGACCGCGTCGAGATCGGCGACCGTGCCGTCATCATGATGGGCGCCATCATCAACATCGGCGCCGTCATTGGCGAAGGCTCCATGATCGATATGGGCGCCGTGCTGGGCGGTCGCGCCACCGTGGGCAAGAACTGCCACATTGGCGCCGGCACCGTGCTGGCAGGCGTCGTGGAGCCCGCCAGCGCCACGCCCGTCATCATCGAGGACGACGTTATGATCGGCGCCAATGCTGTGGTCCTGGAAGGCGTGCGCGTGGGCAAGGGTGCTGTCGTTGCCGCCGGCGCCGTGTGCGTCGAGGACGTCCCCGCCGGCGCCGTCGTGGCCGGTGTCCCTGCCCGCGTTATCAAGATGCGCGACGAGAAGACCGACAGCAAGACCGGTCTCGAAGAGGGCCTGCGCCAGCTCTAATAGTTACGCGGTTTTACCAAACCGCGTAACTTGTCGACGCTCCAAACGACCCAGAGCGGCAATCTGACGTTCAATCGTCGGGCATGACCAGAAGGTCAATGCCCTCCTCTTTCACGTCACCTTGCTCGCTCTGGGTCGTTTTCGCTGACGTATGCTCAACCTGCAACGTGATTAAGCCCCAAGTAAAAAGGCCGAAACCCCATCCAGGGCTTCGGCCTTTGCTTTCCCGCTGTAGGCGCAACGCAACTTATCGGTTCTCGATGCTGCCGATGTTTTTGAGCTCGATGGAGATGAGGCCGTTGGGCTCGTTGACGAACTCGATGTACTCGGAATTCGAACCCATCTCGGCCGGGAAGCTGATCTCGATACCCGTGTCGGTACGAATCTTGTGATTGCGTACGGCCGCGCGCTCGACTTGCTTGCGCTCCACGGGCACGCGCTCGGGCACCTTCTCCTCGGTCAGCGCCGCACGCACGCTCTCCTTGATGACCGGCTCGTCCTCAAAGACCTCATCGACGATATCCCAAGGCGGCAGCTCCTCGTCGTCTTCAACCTTCTCGGCAACGGCGGCTTTGACCTTGGCGAGCGCTACGGCCGTGTTGGCGCCGTGCTCCTCGGCGACCTCCTCGACCACGCGCGTCACCGTGTCGATGACCTCCTTACCCGAAACCCCCGTGTCGCACTGCAGCAAGCCGTCGGGAATGAGCATGCGCTCCTCGCCGGCAATCTTGCGCTTCTTATCCACGTAGCCGATCTCCATGGTGCTTGCACGCACGATGGCATAGCTCGGCACCTTTTGCGAGGGGTTTGGCAAAATGGCGTAGTGGCGCGCGATGTCGTTACGAACCTCGCCCTCTTCGCGACCCACCTCGTGCATGAATGCCTGCTTGGAGCCCAGCAGCATCACGGCAAACCAGCGGGCATCTTCATCATCGTCAAAGTCCGCCACAAGCACGTCGGTGGACTCGGCTTTCTCGGCCTTGGTGAGTTCGGAAGAGATGAACTCCGCAATCTGCTGAGACAAGTCCACGAACTCACGCTCACCAAAGAAATAGCCCTTGAGCTCGCCGCCAAACGCAGAGTTCTCCGCAAACGTGGCGCGCTTATTGTCGGCCGAGGTACGTGCGCGGCGCAGATGCGTGGTCACAAAGCTGCGCACGGTACGGCTTTCGATATCCAGCTCGCGCTGGCTCATGACGTTGACGGCAGAGTCAAAGTCCAAGATATGCAGAATCGCGTGATTGATTTTCATATACGGCATTCCGTTCTAGATCGCTTTTGGCACGAACCAGTATAGCGGTCGAGTCCGACCCAGGCGCATCGAAGATTGGTGCAAACAAGCCTGTCCCCAATGCAGAAAAAAGCGCCCGGGCCGTGTGGGCCCGGACGCCTTCATTGTAGCTTTTCGCTCTAGCGAGCTTGATTTAGCAGGAAAAGTCGACGCTGTCGATAATGTCCTTGAGGGCCTTTGCGGAGGCGGTGAGCTCATGCTGCTCGTCATCGTTCAGCGGCACGGGAACGCGGCAGACGACACCGTCGCGACCAACGACCGTCGGCATGGAGATGGCCAGATCGGACAGGCCGTACTCGCCCACCATGAGCGAGGAGACGGGCAGAACAGTCTGCTCGTCACGCATAACGGCAGTGCAGATGCGCTTTACTGCCATAGCGACACCATAGTAGGTGGCGTGCTTCTTCTCGATGATGGTGTAGGCGGAGTTCTTGACGTCCTCGGCAATGCGCTTCTCGGCAGCCTCATGCTCCAGGTGGCCGTGAAGCTCGCAGAAAGTGTTCAGCGGCACGCCGGCAACCTGAGCGCTGGACCAGGCGACAAACTCGGAGTCACCATGCTCGCCCATGACGTAGGCCTGAACGTCGCGCGGGTCAACCTCGACGTGAGCGCCGAGCATCTGCTGCAGACGGCCGGTGTCGAGCACGGTGCCGGAGCCGATGACATGGCCCTCGGGCAGACCGGACATCTTGATGGCAGCGTAGGTCAGAACGTCGACCGGGTTGGAGACGATGAGCAGAATGCCGTCGAAGCCAGACTTCTTAATCTCGGGAATAATGGACTTAAAGATGCTGACGTTCTTGTTGACCAGGTCCAGGCGGGTCTCACCGGGCTTCTGAGCAGCGCCAGCGGTGACGACGATCATGGCGGCGTCGGCGACATCAGAATAATCGCCGGCGTAGATCTTCATCGGCTCGGCAAACGTCATGCCGTGCGCAATATCCAGGGCCTCGCCCTCGGCGCGGTTCTTGTCCACGTCGATGAGAACCATCTCGGAGAACAGACCACTCTGCATCAGCGCGAACGCCGAAGACGAACCGACGAAACCGCAGCCGACAATAGCGACCTTCTTCTCGTTAACCATTAGAAACTCCCATCTCTCTCCACAAACAAGCCGCCCGGGAACGACCCGAGCGGCTTGCCGTGATCCCAATACATCCAATCGGGACTTTGATTATGCTCCTATACGCAGCCAAAAATCGACCGTTTACCGAAATTGTTTGAAGGATTCGTAAAATAACGGCACGAAATCGGTTTCGATCTATTGACGAGCCCAAATAGCCTTCTAATACAGGCCCGCCTCGCGGATGGCCTCGACAGCCAAAGCGATCTGATCGGACGGCAGGACCAGCGCCATGCGCACGTGCCCCTCGCCCGAAGGGCCAAAGCTCGCGCCCGGCGTCACCACAACGCCGGCCTTCTCCATAAGCTCCTCGCAAAACGCCATGGAATCGGTGCGACCACCGGGAAGCTTGGCCCACACAAACATAGAGCCATGCGCGTTGGGACGCTCCCAGCCCAGGTCCTCAAGACCGTCGCACAGGGCATCGCGGCGCTCCTGGTACTTCAGACGTTGCGCCTCGACCTCATCGCGCGGACCATTGAGGCAGGCGATGGCGGCCTTCTGAATCGGGAAGAACATGCCAAAGTCGATCTGGCTGCGCAGCTTGGCAAAGGCAGAGACCACATCCTCGCGACCGACCAAAAAGCCGATGCGCGCACCGGTGACGTTAAACGACTTGGAAAGCGAGAAGAATTCCACGCCCACCTCGAGCGCGCCGGGATACTGCAGGAAGCTGCCGCCGGGCTCGCCGTCAAACACGATGTCGGAGTACGCGTTGTCATGGACGATCAGCAGGTCGTGCTCGCGGGCGAAGGCGATGATCTCCTCGTAGACCTCGGGCGTGCCCACCGAGCCCACCGGGTTGGCGGGCAACGACACGATCATGTACTTGGCACGATCGGCCACCTCGGGATCGATGCCCGCCACATAGGGCAGGTAATTGTGCTCCGCCACCAGCGGATAGTACTCGAGCTTGGCATCGGCGATCTTGGCGCCCGCCTCAAAGACCGGATAGCACGGATCGGGAACCAGAATGGTGTCACCCGGATCGAGCAGGGCCAGGCCCAAATGACCCACGCCCTCCTGCGTGCCGTTGCACGACTGCACCATGGACGGCGTAATGCCCGAAACGCCAAAGCGACGCTCATAGTAATCGCACACGGCCTGCTTAAGCTCGGGCAGGTCGCGCAGGGAATACTTCCACATCTCGGGATTTTGGGCAGCCTGCGTGAGCGCCTCGACCACGTGGTCGTACGGCTTAAAGTCGGGCGTGCCCACGCTCATGTTGTAAATGGTCTTGCCCTGAGCCTTCAGCGCAAGAAGTTTGTTGTTGAGCGAGGCGAAGACCTCCGCGCCAAAGCGGTCGAGACGCTGCGATGCCTGCATGGTGCCACCTTTCGATATAAAAAATGCGGCGCTCCGACAAGAGTGCCGCGCGATACGGGCCATCAGATTGCAAAAGTGTAACGCTTGCAACCCCCGTATTGGTTCAATTTAGCCAACCTTAGTCAATCGGATTGAGCGCGTCGATCCGCGCAAGCCACAGACGCGAGCTGGCGTCACTCGGCATACGCCAATCGCCGCGCGGGCTGAGCGTCACCGAGCCCACCTTGGGACCATCGGGCAGACAGCTGCGCTTAAACTGCTGGGCAAAGAAGCGACGATAGAACGTACGCAACCACGTGTGGACGGTCTTGGCGTCATAGACACCCTCAAAGCTCTTGAGCGCCATACGGTAGATCTTGCCCGGCTCAAAGCCAAAACGCAGCAGGTAATAGAGGAAGTAATCGTGCAGCTCGTACGGGCCCACCAAATCCTCGGTCTTCTGCGCAATCTCACCGTCGCCCGTCGGCGGCAGAAGCTCGGGGGACACCGGCGTATCGAGGATATCGAGCAAGACCTCGGCAATACGCCCACCAAAGACATCAGCGGCATAACGCACCAGATGGCGCACAAGCGTCTTGGGCACGCTCGCGTTGACGGCGTACATGCTCATGTGGTCGCCGTTATAGGTAGCCCAGCCGAGCGCCAGCTCTGACAGGTCGCCCGTGCCGATAACAAAACCGCCAGCCTGGTTGGCCAGATCCATCAGAATCTGCGTACGCTCGCGGGCCTGGCTGTTCTCGTAGGTCACGTCTTGGACGGCCGGGTCGTGCTCAATGTCCTTGAAGTGCTGCTCCACAGCCGCGTGGATCGAAACCTCGCGGAAGCTCACACCCAGGTCGCGGGCAAGCGACTCGGCATTGGACTTGGTGCGATGTGTCGTGCCAAAGCCGGGCATGGAAACCGCCGTGATACCCGTGCGCGGCAGCCCCAATGCATCGAAGGCACGCACGGTCACAAGCAGTGCCAGCGTGGAGTCCAGGCCGCCCGAAAGGCCGATGACCGCAGCCTTGGTACCCGTGTGGGCAAGGCGGGTCTTGAGGCCGGCAGTCTGCAGATCGAGGATCGTCTCGCAGCGCCCGGCCAGGTCACCATGGTCGGCCGGCACAAAGGGCGCGCGGGGGAAGACACGGTCGATGTCGAGCGCATCGCGCAGGACAGGTTCTTCGGCCAGCACGCCCTCAAACGAAAACTCAACGGTCGTGGCCTCCGGCGCATCGTCCGCGCGCGTCCACGTGGTCGAACGACGGCGCTCGGCAACCAGACGGTCGAGGTCAACGTCGGCCACCGCCATATCGCAGGTGAGGAGCTTCGTGGCGGCGAGCTTCGAACCGTTTTCGTAGACGAGGTTCTCGCCTGCAAAGACCATGTCGGTCGTGGACTCGCCCTCGCTCGCGTCTGCATAGGCATAGGCACAGTACAGGCGCGCACTCTGATTGGAGATGAGGCTGCGGCGATAGTCTGCCTTACCGATAATCTCGTCCGAGGCCGACAGATTGAGGATCACCGTCGCACCGGCAAGCGCCATCTCGGTCGAAGGGGGCGCCGGCACCCACAGGTCCTCGCAGACCTCAATACCGAGTACCAAATCCTCGGCGCCCTCATCACAGCAGCGGTAGACAAGCCCCGAACCCAGCGGAACCGGACCCTGACCGGCAAACTCAACCCACACGGGATCGGCGGGCGCCGGAGCAAACCAACGGCGCTCATAGAACTCGCCATAGTTGGGCAGATACTTCTTGGCCGTGAGGCCCAAAAGCTCGCCCGCACAGCACACGGCGGCACAGTTGTAGATATTCTCGGCCACCGCAACGGGAAGACCGATGGTAAAGACAATCGGCAGCTCGCGGGTTTCATCGAGAATATGTGCCAGTGCGGTCTCGCAGGTATGCAGTAATGTGCGGTTATGGAACAGATCAGCCGCGGTATAGCCGCACAGATTAAGCTCGGGCAGCACCAGAGCACGGACACCGCGCTCGACCGCCTCGCGAACAGCCGCCAGCGCAACCTCGGCATTGCCCTCGACATCGGCCACGCGAATCCGCGGCGAGGCCGCCGCCACACGCAAAAAGCCATCAGACTGAGAAAGGTGAAGATTCATAAGAATGCTCCCGTGCGTAGACGCCATTCACAACAATTAGCAAGCCCTATTGTAGTTCAACCGCCGGGTGTAACCGCATCCCACCAATTTGGTGAGCTATTGATGAGTTGATGGTATCTGTTAAATGTCACGTACGATTCACATCTGGTGGGTACCCTGATGGCTACACGAAACGAAGCAGATTTACACCGGGAGGGCCCCGTATGACAACCAAGTACACCGACGCGCCGCGCACGCGCGTCATGACACCGGCCGCACTCAACAACGGCGTTCATGAAAACCATTCCATCGGACAGACCATGGCCATCGCGCCCAAAAAGGGCCTGTTCGACGACATTTCCATTCCCCAAATCATCGCCGGCGCCGCAGCTGCCGCCACGAGCGTCGCACTTGCTTCCAAGATCGGCATCGCCGGATCGGTGATCGGTGCCGCCGTGAGCTCGGTCATCACCGTTGTGTCCTCGCAGGTCTACCGCCACTTTATCTCTGCCAGCGCCAACGCCCTCAAAGGTACGCACGCCGCCGTCGACTACCCTGCCGGCGCCTATGAGCCCGTTGAGTTTAATGCCGAGGAGCACCTGGGGGGCGCCGCGACTACGCAGGAGATGTGCCAGGTTGCGGGGCGCGCGACCACGGCGCGCGTCGCCCCCAACAGTCTGCGTGCCAAGGCGGCGGCAGAGCGCAGCCAGACGCAAAAGAAGGTCATCGTCTTCTCGATCGCCATCGCCATCGTCGCGGTCATCGCCTGCGCTGGCGCCATCCTTATCACCACCGCCGGTGAAGGTCTGGGCGAGCGTCCCGAGTCAATCCTTTCGTCGCGCACAACCGAGCACGATGCGGATGGCTCAGATCAATCGCAAAGCCAGCAGGACGACTCGCAGGACGCCTCCGCATCCACCGATTCGTCCTCGAACACCCTCGATCAGTCGCAGGGCGCCGATTCCTCTGTGAACAACAGCGGTACGCAATCCGGCACGACTGACTCAAGCCAAACGACCGACGGCTCTCAACCGAGCACGAGCGACCAGGCAAACGGCAATACATCGGGCACAAGCTCCACCGACAACAGCAACACCAACAGCTCGAACAGTTCGAACAGTTCGAGCGGATCCGCGTCCGGCACGCCATCTGACAGCTCGAGCCAAGGCACGGCATCGGGCAACTAAGCACGTTTGCCTCTCACAGATAACCGACCTGCATAACGGGCGCGAACCGGCAACGGTCGTGCCCGTTTGCCTTGGGCGACGAGATGGCAAGCCCCATGCGATGGTAAGATGCTTTGGTGTGTATAGAGGAGATTTGCCATGAGCAAGACAATAGTTAAGCCCACACTATCGCTGGGCAACCACATCTATCTGTATCGCCTGCTGCGCGATGCGATTGGGTGCGGCAAGCAAACGTTTATGACGCAGGTCGAGGAGGCGCTCGCCGCTGGTGACATGACCGCTTATGACCTGGGCTTCGAGTCCACGCGCGAGCTGCTCGAGGAGCTCGACGACTGCATTAAGCTGACCGTCTTTAAGGGCGGCCGTATGTATGCCACCGTCATCGCCAACGAAGCCTGGGATGCCGCCCTTGCCAAAGGCGAGGACAAGCCCAAGGCTGCCAAGGGCGCCAAGCAGTCCTACAAAAAGAAAAAGCGCGGCGAGAAGGACCTGAAGGCCGTGCGCCCCAAGCACGTTAAGCGTCCCGAGCCAGAAGCCATGGTTGAAGCCGTACCGGAACCCGAGCCCGAGACAGAGATCGAAGTCGCTATTGAGGTAACGGCAGGAGCCGAAACCGAAATCGCCGCCACGACCGATCCCGAGGTCATATCAGAGCAGGAAGCCACTGCGGAGCTCGACGAGGCTCCCAAGTCGACAACCGAAGAAGCCGCCAACCAACCCGAGACGTCTGCGTTCCAAAACAGCGATGTCTTTGGCGACGAGGCCGAGGACGATCAGTCCGACGAGCCCGACGATCAAGACGCTACCGAGTCGACGCCAGAGCCCGAGACGCCGCAGCCCGCCATCTCGCTCACGGTCGTCTATGACCCCGAGAACGCAAACGCCGGCATCACCACCATGGCCTCCACGCCAGCCGAGGCAAAGTCGAGCGTCGAGAACGAGAACGCGACGCAGGTTGAGGTTGAAACCGCAGCCGCAGACGCGCCCGTCACCGTGGAGCCCGCAGATTCTACGATCAAGCCGGAAGCGACGCCAAAGCCCGCACACGTCATCGAGTCCGTGCCCGCCGCTGCTTGCGGCCAAATTCCCGCACCGGCACCGGCTTCGGCACCCGCGGCGGTCCCAACCCCCGCACCCGCAGCACCGACCATCCCCGAGGACTTCCCCGTCGATTTCACAACCGAGGTCTTCTGCCCCGGTCCGTTGCTGCACCAGCTGACGACCTATCTCCCCTATGGCGCCGACACGCTCGGCATTGTCGGCGAGTACTACTGGATCGCCCGCGAGCGCGGTACCATCGAGGCCGCGCGAAACCGCGCAAGCTTCCCCCTGCGCTACACGCAGGCCGGCGAGCGCCACGAAGTCACCGTGCGCATCCGCCGCAACACCACCGGCGGTCTCGGAGCCACCTGGACCATCGATAAAGTCGAGCCTTCTACCAAGTAAAAAAGGGACGATAACCCTCAAGGTTATCGTCCCTTTCTCGTTAGATCACCTGAGCTCGACTAATCACGCGTCAGCTTGCGGTGAATACGATGCGGCTGGGCTGCGTCCTCGCCCAGGCGCTCGATGCGGTTGGCCTGATAGGCCTCGAAGTTGCCCTCGAACCAATACCAGTTGCCCGGATTCTCGTCGGTGCCCTCCCACGCCAGAATGTGCGTGGCGACGCGGTCCAGAAACATACGGTCGTGGCTAATGACCACCGAGCAGCCCGGGAACTCGAGCAGCGCCGCTTCGAGCGAGGACAGCGTCTCGACGTCGAGGTCGTTCGTGGGCTCGTCGAGGAGCAGCAGGTTGCCGCCCTGCTTGAGCGTGAGCGCCAGGTTCAGACGGTTGCGCTCGCCACCGGAAAGTACGCCAGCGCGCTTCTGCTGGTCCTGGCCCTTAAAGCCAAAGCTCGCCACGTACGCGCGGCTGGGGACCTCGGTCTCGCCGACCATCATGTGGTCCAGGCCGTCCGAGACGACCTCCCACAGGTTCTTATCGGGGTCGATGCCGGAGCGGTTCTGATCGACATAGGAGATCTTGACGGTCTCGCCCACCTCGAGCTCGCCCGAAGTCAGCGGCTCCAGGCCCACGATGGTCTTGAACAGCGTGGTCTTGCCCACACCGTTGGGGCCGATGACGCCCACGATGCCGTTGCGCGGCAGGGTGAACGATAGGTCGTCGATGAGCACGCGACCGTCGAACTCCTTGTGCAGGTGATGGGCCTCGAGCACCTTGTTGCCCAAACGCGGGCCCACAGGGATGCGGATGTCGGTCCAGTCGAGCTTCTGGCTTGCGCGGGCCTCGGCCTCCATCTCCTCGTAGCGAGCCAGACGGGCCTTGTTCTTGGCCTGACGGGCCTTGGGGCTGGAGCGCACCCACTCGAGCTCGGCCTCCATGCGCTTGGCGAGTTTGGCGTCGCGGTTACCCTGAGCCTCGATACGGGCGGCTTTGGTCTCCAGATACGTGGAGTAGTTGCCTTTGTAGGGATAGAGGTGACCACGGTCGACCTCGCAGATCCACTCGGCAACGTTATCCAGGAAGTAGCGATCGTGTGTGACGGCAAGCACCGCGCCCTGGTAGTTGTGCAGGAAGTGCTCGAGCCACAGGATCGACTCGGCGTCCAGGTGGTTGGTGGGCTCATCGAGCAGCAGCAGGTCGGGAGCTTCGAGCAGCAGCTTGCACAGGGCCACGCGACGGCGCTCGCCGCCGGAAAGCACATTGACCGGCATGTCGGAATCGGGCAGCTGCAGGGCATCCATAGCCTGGCCGAGCTTGGAATCGATATCCCAGCCGTCGGCGGCATCGATCTCGTCCTGGAGCTTGCCCATCTCGGCCATGAGGGCATCCATGCCACAGTCCGGGTCGCACATCTCCTCGCCGATCTTATTGAAGCGATCGACCTTGGCAATCATGTCGCCAAATGCCATGCGCACGTTCTCGATGACGGTCTTGTCGTCGTCGAGCGGCGGCTCCTGCTGCAGGATACCCACGGTGTAGCCGGGGGTAAGTCTGGCATCGCCGTTGGAGACTTCCTCGATGCCGGCCATAATCTTGAGCAGGGTCGACTTGCCCATACCGTTAGGGCCCACGACGCCGATCTTGGCACCGGGATAGAAGCTCAGGGTCACATCGTCAAGGATCACCTTGTCGCCATGGGCCTTGCGAGCCTGATACATCTGGTAGATAAACTCCGCCATTTGCCTGTTTTATCCTTTCTACCTGCTGTTTCCCTATTCTTGTTTCGCTTTAGTGGAAACGAGATGAGAAAACCAGCTCTAAAACGTAACGAAAAAGGGGCACGGTTGCCCATACCCCCTAATACTACCTGGGAAAAGTCCCCCGGAACATACTATGAACTGCGTACGCTAGTTTTCCGCAACCTTAACGAGCGGCTCGCTGCGATTTGCGCCACAGCAGATACGAGTAGACGTAGACGACTCCGACAGAACCAAACGCCAGAACCGCAATCACCGCGGCGACAACTTCACTCGAAAGCACGCTACCCGCAACGCCCATCACAATCAGACCAACACCCAGCACCATAAAGCAGGTACCGCCAAAACGCTGCGTACGGCGCCAGTTCTCGGGATCGGCAAGCGCCCAGGGCGTCTTGATACCGAGCGTATAGTTCTGCTTCACACGCGGCAAGTAGTTGCCTACGCCAATGAACAGCAAACCGACAGCACCAGAAATCAGCGCGTTGACCGAACCGACCGCCGGCACCACGCCCCAGACCGTAAGCTCTCCCAGCCAGCTTATGGCGCACATGAACAAGGTGAAGGCGATTACGAAGCCCTGATAGAACTTGCCCGAGGTTCGATATGCCTCACCTTTGGGATCGATGCGCGGCACCACGCAGAACATTGCGAGAAGCACCAGGGGCAGCACGCCGAGCGCGGAGGCCTTCCAGCTGGGACCCCAACCGTCAACGCCGTTCGCGCCCCAGTGCGTGGGAATCTGCGCAGGCAAGCTCGGCATCACCATAAGGTGCGCTACGATATTGGCGACGCATAGAGGACCAGCGCGATCCACACGCGTGGCGATACCCCCGTGGCGTGAATGCCCTTGTTTTCGTTATTCATCCTTATCACCTTCAGTGTTTGTAAAGCCCATAAACCAACCGATCAAGTCCTGCATGACGGTGGTGTTTAAGCTGTAAACGATGTTTTGGCCATGACGTTCATCGGTCACCAACCCGGCGTTTTTGAGCGTCGCCAAATGATGGCTCAACGACGGCTTGCTGATATCGAAATGCTCGGCAAGCTCCCCGGCCGTACAATTGCCCTTGCGCAACAGTTCCAAAATGTGACGCCGTGTAGGATCGGCCAGCGCTTTAAAACCCTCTCCCGGCATAGGACCTCCTCTCAGTATTTCGTTCGACGCGCACACTATACTCGATATTTAGATGTTTGTCTAACTATCTAATATAGGAACATCTATAGAACATTTGTTCGTATTTAGCTACAATGGAAGTTAAAGCAGATGGGCCAGCTCCCTCTATCCGAGAAGGAGATGGACTATGAGTATTGACGATGTCCTGACGTTGTTATTGCTTGTAATCGCGGCTGTGGAGCTCGGCATCCACATTGGAGGTCGGATGAAATAGCCGCCCCCGCGTAATGCGAAGACGGCCACTTCTCACGCCATAAACGTGTTTCGGAGTTGGCTAACCCGCGGCAACGGGCGCCATCTGCTTCAATCTTATGCGAATCCCGATCCCATTTCAACAAGCCCCAAGGGCTCAAATGGAATCGAAATAATACCTATAATGGCGATAGCTAAAACACGATTCGCTTCCCCATCGGAGGATATTTATGACCGAAACCGCTGCCGCAGCCGCCATCGAGACACGCGACACCAAGCTCGAGATCATCATGGGCCGCGAGGCACTCGATAAGCTCGCCGATGCTACGGTGCTGGTGCTCGGCTGCGGAGGTGTGGGCTCCAATTGCTGCGAGGCACTCGCCCGCGGCGGCATCGGTCATTTCGTCATTCTGGACAAGGACATCATCGCACCCAGCAATATCAATCGCCAGGCCATCGCCTTCCACAGCACCGTCGGCAAGCGCAAGGTAGACGTGATGGAAGCCATGATTCGCGATATCAATCCCGCCGCCGCCGTTATCAAGCGCACCGAATACCTGTTGAGCGACAACATCGACGAGTTCTTTGCGAGCGTTTTTGAGCAAACGGGCGGCAAGCTCGACTACGTCGTCGACGCCATCGACACCATCTCGGCCAAGCTCACCATTGCCAAATATGCTCAGGACCACGACATTCGTTTGGTTAGCTCCATGGGCGGGGCCAACAAGCTCCATCCCGAGTGCCTCCGCTTTGCCGACATCTTCGAT
This sequence comes from Collinsella sp. HCP28S3_G2, assembly GCF_052065125.1. Lineage (NCBI taxonomy): Bacteria > Bacillati > Actinomycetota > Coriobacteriia > Coriobacteriales > Coriobacteriaceae > Collinsella > Collinsella sp. HCP28S3_G2. The sequence goes on along the minus strand of NZ_JBQHUO010000001.1, from coordinate 41,536 downwards.
ACGGTACGTGACCCCATGAGCCGCATTATGCGCAAAGAATGTAAGAAGCGCGGAATCAAGAGCCTACATGTATTGTTTAGCTGCGAGGAATCGGTTAAGACACAGCCCCGCGACCCTTCCAACATCCACGAGCGTACCGAGCTCGGAACCGCCAGCTTTATGCCGCCCATCATGGGTCAGATGATTGCCGGCGAGGTTATCCGCCAGATCAGTGGCCGCGGCACCGAGCGCGTGCGCGCCGATGGCCAGCGCCTGGACTAGCGGAGCGCGCCGAGATGGAGCCCCGGTTAATTGATGCACACTGCCATCTTGATTTGATGGCTTACCCGAATGCTGTTGCCGACGAAACTGCAGCTATAGGGCTGGGGGTCTTTGATTGCGGGGTCGACCCGAGCGACTTCGCGGCAGCAAAAAAGCGGGCCAGCCGTTACCCAATCATTATCGCGGGCGTTGGCCTCCATCCCTGGTGGCTCGCCGACGGCCGCTGCGGTCCTGCCGAAGTCAATCTGCTTTGCAAAGTTGCTGCCCAAGAGCGCTATATCGGCGAAGTCGGACTCGACTTTTCCGCGCGCTTTGCCGGAAGCGAACCGCTTCAAATGCAGGCACTTGACCGGCTCTGCGATGCGCTCGTGCAGTGTCCTCTTGCCGGGCGCGTAATATCGATTCACGCCGTTCGTTCGGCAGGAGCCGTACTGGACGTCCTCGAATCGCATGGTCTACTCATCCCAAGCCCCGACTCCCCCGCTATCATCTTCCACTGGTTTAGCGGCACTTCGGACGAACTCGTCCGCGCGCGTAATGTGGGCTGCTATTTTTCCGTGAACGATCGTATGCTCGCCACCAAGCGCGGTCGCGAATACGCACGACAGATTCCGCTCAATCGTTTACTGCTCGAGACCGATGCACCAGCGGAGGCAAACACAGAAACAAGCGCGCAGTCGCTCATCAGATCGCTCACAAGGACCTCGATGCGCATCGCCTCACTCAAAAACTGCAGCGCAAAGCACATTGAGTCGGCAGTTTTAGCAAATGCGCACTCTATTTTTGGCCTTCGCTAACCCCTGTGGGCAAAAATGCCAAGGGACATGCGCATCGCACAACGCAGTCCCTATTTTGGAAGGCAGTACAATTCGGCAGCATTACACCAATTCGTGCATGAGATCACGGTTGCGTGCATACAATTCATCAAAGATATGACGGCGCGACGCATATAACTCGTGGGCAGTCATATCGGGCACGATTGTTTGCGCAACGCCAAGGACTCGGGCGAGCTCATCCCATGATGCATAGGCGCCACCTGCGAGAGCTGCCATGATGGCATCACCGAAGCATGCACCCACCGTAACCTTGGCAACCGAGACCTCGCGTCCGCATACGTCGGCGATAGCTTGCATCCAAACTGGATTCTTGGTTCCACCTCCGACAAGCATAATGCGCCCAATTGGCAGTCCATGCTCTCGCTCGATAATGTCGACATGGGATGCAACGGTATACGCGACGCCTTCCAAGGCGGCACGAACCATATGGGCTCGCGTATGCCTTCCGGTCAGGCCAAAGAAGACGCCACGCGCCTCGGGATCGTTGAGCGGAGTACGCTCCCCCGCAAAGTACGGCAGACACAGGAGCCCATCGGCACCCGGCGCCACACCGGCGGCATCATGCGCCATAACCGAATATGCATCGGGGCCACCGTGGCCCTCGGCCTCTACGGCGTCGCGATACAGCTCTTGGCGCAACCACGATGTGAGTGCACCCGCCGTATTGGTCCCCGCGCAGATCCCGTAAGTTCCGGGAATGATAAACGTCCCTGGCCACAGGCGGGCATCATCGACCATATGATCAGCTAGGTAGATGAAATACGCCGTGCTCCCCAACTGAACCATCATATCGCCAGGACGGAATACACCCGTCGAAATGGCCTCGGCACCAGAGTCGCCCGTTCCCACTAAGACAGGTGTCCCTGCCGCGAGCCCCGTCGCCTCAGCCGCGCGCTGCGTAATCACCCCGGCAATATCGGTAGCCGACATTACCTCCGCCATCTGGTCAGGCCGGCAGAAACGAGCACATTCCCGAGCATCAACCTTCCAAGTGTAGCGGTCGTATAGGGGAAGAAAATCCTCCGCCAAATAACGGTCCACCGTAAAACGCCCCGTCAACTTCGCGCACAGAAACGATGACGCCGTCAGGAACTTCGCGGCACGTTCATGCATCTCGGGCATATTCTCCTTAAACCACAAGATCTTGGGAGCAATATCTGACGAACAGGGATCGTGCCCGAAAAGCTCGCGTGCGCGGTCTGACCCATATTCGGAAAGAATTTCGTCAATCTGCGGCTTCGAACGTGCATCGACTCCATACAAAATCGCGGGCGCCAGCGCGTTGCACTCGGTATCGACCGGCACGCAGTCGCAACCCAATGCGGAAAGGCCCACGCATCCGATCTGCGCCGCGTTAACCCCCGATCGCACCACCAGCTCGCGCGACAAGCGACAAAAATCACCCCACCAAACTGCCTCCGCATCATGCTGGTACCATCCGTCACGCGGGTTGTCCGTCTCGTGTCCACAAGAGGCTTGGCAAACGATGTTGCATCGATCATCGATTAAAACGCCTTTAGAGGCGCTTGTCCCAATATCAATACCCAGATAGAACGCCATGAGCGCCTACTCCCCTCGCGCCGTACGAGCGGCAGCCATAAAACGAACCACCCGCTCAACATCAACCGGGGCATCCAGCTTTCCATCGCGCTTTAAGCACGTGCCGACAAACGCACCATCGTAGTGAGCAAATACGTCAGTCACGGTATTTTCGCGACAACCGGTGCCACATACCACAGGTACTCGGCCAACACGCTCGCGGACCTCATCGGCAAGCTCGCCCGAAGCGCCACGACCGGCAGCCGAGCCGCCGATGACCATCGCATCCGGTAGGCAATTAAAGAGAAGTGAATCGGCAATGTCCGAAGTCGTGCGGTCGTTGAGATAAACCTCCCCCTCGCTCGTAATGAAGTGAAAAAGCTTGAGGTCGTCCAAGCGCAATGCCGCCTTGCGACGCATGGTGTGAGCGAAATCTCGGTTTATCAGCCCGAGATCACCGGCCCAGGCACCGCAAAAATTGCAGCGCGTGAACTGCGCATCTACGGCAGCGCACAGCTCGATTGTGGCATCACCATCGTAAATAGCCTCAGCTCCCCAAGGAGTCGACAGATCATGGGATAGAGCCCCGATTATATAGCCCATCGATGCAAGGGTTGAGGGAGAAACGTGCTGCTCGTAGGGCATCGAGAGCTCATTGGTAATCAAAATGCCATCGACACCGCCCTGCTGCAACGCCTCGAGATCGCGCTTGGCGGCTTCCACGACCTGCGACACGCTTCCGCCCGGGTAATACAGTGGATCGCCCGGCAGAGGACGCAGGTGCAGCATTCCGATAACCGGCTTTTCGGTCTTGAACATCGAGGTTAGAAACGACATAACATGCTCCTTCATAGGGTTATTGCAGGAACGTTACTCCCCCAGCACCTCGACGTACACCTTTCGCTTCTGCGGACCGTCAAACTCCGCAAGATAGATGTTCTGGGCACCTCCACACACGATGTGGCCATCTTGGACGGGAAAGAAGCAACTGTTTCCACAAATCATGCTCTTGATATGCCCGCAGGAGTTGTTGCCGGTGGCTCCATAGCTCGGCAGGAAGTGTGCATGCGCATAGGGGGCATCGAGCGGGGCGATGCGATCAAGCGTCTCCATAAGATCCGTCTCCACGCAGGGCAGTCCCTCGTTTACCACGATTCCACAGGTCGTATGCGACAAAATAATTGCTGCCAAGCCATTCGTCACCGAGCTGCGTTCGATGGCAGCGTGCACGTCCTCGGTAATATCGATGAACTGGTCCGGAGCAGTCGATAGATAGCTCAATGTCTCGAGCGTCACCATGTTCACTCATCCCCTTCAAGAAAACGCAGGGCATTACCCCAGTAGAGCCTTTCTCGCGCATCATCGCGCATGGACACAGTATCGAGCGCCCGCTTGAGTTTGAACGCACGGAAACGCGGCGTATTGCTGGCGAACATCACTTGATGCGATAGCGCGCGCTCATACCACAGCGGCCCCATATCGACCGTGAAAAGACGCTGCATCATCTCCTCGGGCGAATCGATGTAAGTGATAGAGGTGTCCGTGTAGCAGTTGGGATACTTGAGCAGCATCGCCACGGTCTCGCGCACCCAGGGCCAGCCAAAGTGGGTCAAACTAAAACGCACATTTGGATGCGTTGCGATTGTGTGCTCAAATGCAAGCGGGTTACTGCGCGAGAGCTCTGCGCCCGGCTCCCAAGACATACCGGCATGGAAAACCACCGGCTTGTTATAGCGCCCGCACAGCTCGTAAAGCGGCTCAGCCACAGCATCATCGGGGTCAAAACCTTGCTTTGCCGGATGCAGGCAAAGCCCCTTTGCCCCCAGCTCGGTAAAGGCGCGCTCCAATTCGCCTGCGGCACTGCTCACCCGCGGATCTACGCTCGCAAATCCCCACAGACGATCGGGATGTGCGGCAACCAGCATGGCAATCTGGTCATTGGTGCCAAAGTGCCCTCCGCATGCCGTGGTAACATCGAGCGGCATGAGCAAGCTCTTCTGCACATCGCAGACATCCATCTCAACTTGAAGCTCGTCCCAATCCATGGGACCCATATGCCCCATACCAAATTCTCGTGACCAAAAACCGAATCCATCAGGCTCATCACCCGGCGTACAGATCTCGCCGTAGAGCATGGGCTGAACCAACATGTCGATAACCACTTCGTACTCCTTTCCAGGCATTTGACCCTAGTACGGCTCAAACGAACCAATCACTCGGGACGACAGCTCGGCGCCCGCCTTCATACACGCCGGAATATCAAGGCCATCGATCACGCCCTTGGTAAACCCGGCAATATACGAGTCGCCGGCGCCCACGGTGTTAACGACCTTCTCCGCCGGTACGATCCCGCACTCATAGAAGCGCTCACCGTCATAGGCAATGCTTCCCTTCTCGCCAAGCGTGGCAACCGCAACGCGCGGTCCCAATTCCTGCACGTGGCGTACCCAGTCTCGCAGCTCCGGAGTGTCCTCTTCAAACGACATAAATGCGTAGTCAACGTAGGGGAAATGATTCTCGCAGGCATATTCGGAATCCTGGCTGAACACCGAGAAGTCCATTACCACCGTCTTGCCCGCATCATGCCATTCGGGCAAGAGGTCCAAACAATTGCCAAACAGGTCAGTATGAATGATGTCATGCTCTAGAATAAACGCCCGGTCGTCTTCATTCGGTCGATATGTCTCCATTACGCCATCGATTGCCTCGAGATGTACGCGATCGACGCCGTCTTTCAGCGCCATGAGCATCACCGAGGTGTCGCCATCCTCCACCCGCAGATGTGAGATATCGAACCCCTCAGCGGCCAGCGCCTCTCTCATCTTGTCTCCGTACTCGTCCTTGCCGACAACCGACACGGCGGATACCGAAACGCCCATTCGTGCAAGATGGATACCCCAGTCAATGCCATTACCAGTCGGATAGAATACGCCGATGTTTTGATAGACGTCCGCACAGCAAAAACCAGCTGCGCACGCTTTAATATCCATGGTCTTCTCCAATGTTCAAAAGGGGGCCCACCACATGGCAAGCCCCCTTTTCGCGTTTCGCTTATTGTTTTGCGTCGGCTGTCCAAGGCCTCATAGCCAGACCGTCGTACGCTTTCTTAAGCTATTCGACGATTGGTGCTCCGTGGCCCCAAGAACCTTCCATGCCGCACACGGTCGAGGCAAACCCGGCAGCAAAGTCGAGCGCGCGCTCGATGGCCTCGGCGCCATCCTCACCACGCTTGGCGGAATCGAGATAGCACATCAAAAACGAGGTGAGGAACGAGTCGCCCGCCCCCATGGTGTCCTTCATGTCCGTTACCGGTTTAGCCAGCTGGCGGTAATAACGCTCGCCGTCGTAAGCAATGCAGCCCTCGGCGCCCGCCGTAGCCGACACAAAACGCGGACCCAGGCCCTTCACCCATGCCAAACGCTCGCGAATCTCGTCCTCACTCGCAGCATCCGCCGCACTAAAGAAAGCAAAATCAACGTAGGGCGCAATCTGCTCGTAGTACTCGTCGGTAGAGTCGTCCGAAAAGTCAAAAGAGACCGTGACGCCCGCAGCCTTCAGCTTGGGCAGCTCGCGCTCGGTAAAGCAATAGTTGCCCGAATGAACCACATCGAACTGCTTCATGTACGAAAGGTCAAAGCGATCGAGGACATAGCGCGCATCGCCACGGATACCGCCCTCGTTGGAGCCGAGGAAGACACGGTCACCGTCGACGACGGTCACACGAGCCGCTCCGTTCTCGCCAATCATCTGCTCGCACTTGTCAAGCTCGATACCCTCATCCTCGAGGCTTGCAATGACATGCTCGGCAGCGGCATCATTGCCAAAAATGCCCATGTATGCGGAGCGTGCGGCACCGCATTTCTTGGCATAAACGGCGAAGTTCACCGCATTGCCGCCAGGATACATGGTGTGGATATGCTCGTAGCGATCGACGACGTTATCGCCAAATCCGAGCGCGTTAACGTTAAATGCCATGGCCTTTGTCCCTTCTAGTACTCGACAACGCCCATGTAGCGACGGAAATCGGGATCATGGTCAAACACCTTGCCGCGTGCGGCACGCAGCTCACAGTTCATGGCGTAGAACAGCACCGGGTCCAGATAGGCACGAACGCTCGCCGGTACGGCTTCCATACCGTACTCCTTGGCATCGAGCACCATCAGCGTATCGGTATGCGTCTTAAGGAACGCCAGGGCGCGCTCGTCCATAGCACGGCACTCGCTGGAGCCCATCTGCAGGAAGTAAAAAACGCCATCCTGAGTAGCCTCGAAGGGGCCATGGAAGTACTCGGCAGAGTGGATGTAGCTGCAGTGCTGCCACTGCATCTCCATAAGAGAGCAGATAGCGAAACCGTAGGTCTGGCTAAAGTTGGGACCGCTGCCCAGAATATAGAAGAATTCGTGCTCCTGGCAAAGCTTGGCAAAGCGATCACCCAGCTCGGCATTTACCTTCTCGCGTGCCGGGGGAAGGATCTTATCCATCTCGGCAATACCGGCATACATATCGGCAAGATCGGCGTAGCCCTCCTGCTGATCGAGCAGCTCTGCCGCAAGCGACAGCGAAATGCCAGCGGGAACCTCGGCCTGCGGCACGCCCTCGCCCCACGGGTAGACCCACGTGGTCCATTTACCGGTGTCGATCTTAGACCCAGCGTTGTCAGTCTGGGCGATCACCGTAGCGCCAGCAGCAAGGGCAATCTCGCAGCCCTCGACGACCTCCGGGGTGTTGCCACTGTGGCTACAAGCGATGACCAGGGACTTCTCGCCCAGACGACGCGGACGCATGATATCGAACTCGCGAGCCGTATAGATATACGAAGTGAAGGCGGTTGCCTCGCGTTGCAGAAGCTCATGAGCCGGGATCAAATCGATCATGGAGCCACCGCAAGCAATCCAGTAGACGCTGTCGAACTTGCCCTTCTCGGCAATTGCCTCTTTAATCAGATCGTGTGCGTTCATATCCAGTTCCTTTCTTGTTTGGCCCGCAACCAATGACGTTGGTTGCGTGGCCGATAGTTGTTTTAGTCAATCAGATATTTCTCGAATGCGGCCATGTTCTTGGCATCTGCCGCCGCCGGGTCATCGTAGTAACGACCGTCCGTGATTTCCTGGCCCAGCATGCCGTCGAAACCATGGGCATTGAGCGTGGCGACGAAGGCGTCCATATCGTGCTTGCCATCGCCCCACACCAGATGGCCATACGGGTCACCGTCGATAAAGTGCATCTCGTGAATTACACCATCACCAAAGGCGGCAAACCAGTCCTCGAGCGTCTCGCCTGCAACGCCCATCGCAGTTGTATCAACCATGGGCTGTAAGTACGGGCTCGCGACCTCATCAATCATGCGCTTCGCATCGGAAACCGTCGTCACAAGGTTACTCTCCTCGGGACGCAGGCTTTCCATCGTAAGCACCAGACCGTGCTCGCCGGCATACTCCGCTAGAATGGACAAGTGCTCGCGACTGCGCTTCCAGGCTTCCTCGCGGTCCTCGTCCCAGTCGCCCCAGCCCGAGTTGACGGACATACGGTCGCACCCAAGTACCTCGGCAAGCTCAATGCCGTGCTTAAAGTACGCCAGGCTGCGCTGTTCGTGCAGCGGTTTGCGTGCGCAGTACTGCCAAGGATAGATAACATTCTCGGGGCACAGAGTACGATACCTAAGCCCGCGGTCTGCAGCCTTTTTCGCCAGGACCTCAGCCTCAAAGTAGCCCGTGTGGTCGAGCGTCACATGCGGCTCTGCACACCACAGCTCAATGGACTCAAAGCCCAAGCGCTGCTGCACATCAAGGAAGTAATCGAGCGACCACATGATGTAGTGGATATTCATGCCCGCAATCTGTTCGCGGCGCAGCGTCGGTTTGGATTCAGACATCTTATGCCTCCTTATTTCGATCGAACACGATTCGTCCGTCCGACATCGTCATATCAACCGCAAGATCGCGTGCGTCGCGATAATCAAGGTCGAACACATCCCGATCGAGCACGCAGATATCGGCAAGCTTGCCAACCTCGAGCGTACCCAGCTCGTCTTCGCGCATCAGGTCGTACGCGCCCCCGGCAGTCCAAGCGCGCAAGAGCTCGACAAGCGTCAGCGCGTTGACCTCATTCACGGGCAGTCCGTCGTCGAAGTATCCGCCGCACGCACTGTAGATTGACTCGCCCAAGCTCGGAATCAACAGCGGCAAATCCGTGCCGCAGCACACTGTGCATCCGGAATCTTCCATACCGCGGCGATTCCAGCTGTGCAAAAGTCGCGTCTCGCCAATTTGTCGACGCATCATCGACAGGCAATCCTCGCGCCGGTCCAGCGTCAGAATCTGCGGATAGACCTCGCAAATTCCACCTAACTTGCCAAACTCGACAAGATCGGTCGGATCAGAGTTCTCGAGATCGGTAATCGCATGGCGGCGAAGCATCCGTCCATGCTCGTCTCGAGGCAGCGAGGCATAGAGCGCCACGGTGCGACGAACGGCGCCATCGCCCTGGCAATGCAAGGAATATCGGAAGCCGTCAGCATCAATTGCACGCAGCTCGTTCTCAATCAGCTCCCACTCTGGCTCCTCGACGACCGTCTTGCCTGCAGCGCCCGCATCGGCCGTGTCCTCATAGGGGTCAATCATCTCGGCAAGCCCCGCCCATACGCCGCGATCGGTCATACGGTTGAAGCCGGAAAAGCGAACGAACGGTCCCCGGAAGCGCTCTCGCGCCTCGCGGGCATATGCCAGATTTGCACCGGCACCCACCGGCTGCGACATCATAGAGACGCGAACCGTCAGCTCACCAGATTCCTCACGGCGAGCCATTTCGTCGGCAAAGCCGTAGTAGTCATCAAACGCCATCTCCTTGATGGCGGTAACGCCGCGCTCGTTAAGCATGCTCATGTAGTCCGAATACCCCGCACGTACCTCGGGCAGCGCGAGGAAATCGCTCATCATGCGCCAGATCTTCTCGGCATAGCACGCCTGGGGTGTGAAGCCGTATCGCGCGCTGGCGGCAGCATTGAGAACACAGGTCTCCGCGCCCGGTGTAAAGCAGACGACGGGGATATCGCCAAAACAATCGTCAAACACAGCTGCCGTATTTGCGTTCTCGGCATCCGATGCCAACGTTTCGGGTAGGTTGTGGCCAAAAGCCGCCACGCAATCCGGATGACCTTCTTTCCATGCACGCAAGAGCGACACGGCCTCTTTGGCATCAGCGATGCCGGACAGATCAGGCCCCAACGTCCGCAGCGCCCAGCCTGTATAGAAGGTATGCACATCGATCAGGCCAGGCATGACGGTGCGGTCGCCAAGGTCAACTACCTCGTCCGCCTGGGTCAAATACGAAGATACCTCACACTTGGTGCCAACGGCCTCAATTCGATTGCCACGGACCGCTACGAAACCTTCAAACGGCAGGTCCCCCGTACCGGTAAAGACGCTCTCAGACATCAGGACCGTCAAACGATCAGACATCACAACCACCTACACCGGAAGCATGCCAGAGATTGCCGTTACGATCAGACCAAAGACGACCATGAAAATGAAGAACTTCCAAATGGTCTTCCACCATTGGCCAAACGAAATCTTAGCCACGGCAAGGCCGGCGACCGTCATGCCCGCCACGGGGCTAATGGTGTTGATGGTCTGGTTGGCAAACTGGAGCGCGGTGACGGCCGCCTCGGGATTGAGGCCCATGAGTTCGGTCAGAGGGCCCATAACGGGCATGGTAAGCGCCGCCAGGCCAGAACTCGAGGGAACCAGCAAAGAGAGCAGGCCAAGGACGATATACATAAACGTGGTGTAGACGGCGGCGGGTGCACCGGCGAGCGCAGTAGCGAGCGCCTGGAGAATGGTGTCGATGATCATGCCGCCCTCGGCGATGACCAGAATACCGCGAGCGATACCGATAACGATGGCAGCGTACGCAAAGTCGGCGAGACCTTTAACGAACTCCTCAGCAATCGTCTGCTGGTCAAGACCGCCCAGGATACCGGCAAGCAAGCCCATGCCAAGGAACACGGCGGAAATCTCATTCATGTACCAACCCTGGGTAACAAGACCCCAGACGATAATGCCCATACCGCAAGCAAAATCGATAAGCACGAGCTTCTGACGGATAGTGAACTCTTCCTCGATGGAGGCATCGGTCACGGAAAACTCGATACGCTTGAGCTTATCGTCCTCGTACGTAATGGACGACTCGGGGTTTTTCTTGACGCGCATGGCGTAGCGCATGGCCCATGCGATACCGACGGCAGTGAAGATGGCCCAAGAAACGGCGCGCAGCCACAGTTGCGGATTGCCCTCGATACCAATGATGCCTTGGGCGATCAAAACATTAAACGGGTCGATGGTCGAGGCACAATATCCCAGGTTAGGACCAAGGAAGCAGATGATGAATGCCGTCATCGAGTCATAACCGATACCCATCATGATGGGAATGAAGATGGCATAGAACGGCAGGGCTTCCTCAGACATACCAAACGTAGTGCCGCAAATGGACAGCAACGTCATCGTGATGGGAATGATGAGGATGTCCTTGTTCTTGAGCTTTTTAATCACACGGCTCATGCCGGCATTCAAAGCGTTGGTCTTGGTGATGATTGCGAACGATCCACCAATCAATAAGACGAACGCAACGACGTCGGCAGCCTCCTGGATGCCCTTAGTGGGCGCTTGCAGGACCGCGAAGATATCCTGGCCCAGATTGATGGTCTCGCCGGTCTCGGAATCGGTGTAGTTCTTATCGACCTGTTCATAGGTTCCAGCAACGGCGACTTCACGCTCGCCCGCCGCTGTCGAAATCGTCTTGCGCTGATACTGACCAGAGGGAACGATCCAAGTCAGGACCGCAAAGACAACGATCAGCAAGAACATGATCGTATAGACATGCGGTAATTTGAACTTAAAACGTCTGTTTGTCTTCTTCGCCTTCGTATCTGACATAGATACCTCCAAAGAACTCGAGAATGCATCGCATCTCGCCTCAACGCTTGCACAAAGCAAACGTTCTATGACGTTCTATAGATTACCAGCAGCTTTTCTCGTCATCAAGATAATTTCAAACTGATTGTCGCGACACGGTTGAATGGTTGCGTTCGCGCCGTGAACGGTATGGAGACGCCCGGTGAGATGATCCACCGGGCGTCTCCATTCGCAATATCCTAGATGTCAAAAACGTAGCGAGACCCAACGATCCGCTGACGACCGATGATAAACGGCCGCCGCTGCTCATCGAAAAAGAAGGCTTCCATATAAAACAAGGGTTCGCCAACGGGAACTGCCAACAGCCGAGCGACCTCGGGCGATGCGCACGCGATCTCGAGCGTGCACGGGTCGGTAAACGCGGGCGTGCGGCCCGTCCGGTTGCGCACGAGCTCAAAAATGGATTGGTTAGATAGAGGTGCCGTTGATAGATAAGCGTTGTCCTCGTAAACGTATATGTTGTTCTCGAGCATGACGGGGACCCCATCGGCAGTACGCACACGCTCAACGCAAATCAAATCAGTTCCAACGGGAACACCAAAGAACTGCGCTTCGGTGGAATCCGCCGGCAGTATCTTTCTCGAAATGACGCGCGCCCCCGCCTCCATTCCGTTAACGCGGCATGCGTCCGAAAAACTCTGGACGTCATCCTTCTGGCGAATCTTGCGCTTAAGCTTGGGGGCATTGACAAACGTGCCTTTCCCCTGTCGCTTCGTTAGATAGCCCTGCTGGACGAGCTCCTCAATAGCGCGTCGCACGGTAACGCGGCCAACTTTATAATTCTCAGCCAATTCGAATTCGTTGGGTATCCGCGCGCCCGCCTTGTAGGCACCGGAGTTAATTTCGTTTTTAATGATATCGATAACCTGTTGGTACAGCGGTATCGCTGCTTTACCGTCAGTTAGCCCTTCAGTCAGTGGCATATACCTTCTCCCAGCACAATTAAGTCTAAAGCGGGCCCAAGGGCATTCAGCAAGTCCTTAAGCCCGCATTAGCATTAAGTATGCTTGCTGCCGCACCAAAATGTCGGGTTTTTACTCATCTGACCCGAAAAACGCGCAACTACCGCGCTCCTAAGAAAGCGTGAGCAGCTCCGGCAGCTGGTCGATAATCTTGTCCGCGGCATCTTGGCTAAAGCCGAAGCGTTCCTCGCGCTTGGCAATGACCGTCAGGCCGGCTCGCTTGCCGGCAGTGATACCAGGCACCGAATCCTCAACGCAGCAGCAGCGATTCGCGGGCAGTCCCAGCAGGTCCAGCGCATGCAGGTAGATGTCGGGCTCGGGCTTGCTCTCCTTAAACTGCTCGCCGCTCACCACATACTCAAAGGCATCCGACAGCCCGCACGCATTGAGCACTTCCTCGATGCTATCCATGGGAGACGAGCTGGCAAGCGCCACGCGAACGCCGCGGCGCGGCAGCTCTCGAATCGTATCCACGGCGCCTGGGTTAATCAAAGCCTGATAGTCGCGCGGACGCTTATGCGCCCACTCGTCCCAACGGGCCAACGCTTCCTCGCCAGTGAAATGCCCCTTACCGGCGCGCTCAAACCAATCGACCAGCATATGCAGGAAGAACTGATGTGAGGTACCGACCTGCCCGTTCAACTCCTCTTGAGTCAGGTTAAGCCCAAGCTCCTTGGCAAACGCGGCAGTCTCGCCCAGGTAGTAATACTCGGTATCGACAATGACGCCGTCCATGTCAAAGATAACGGCGTCGAACGGAAATGCGGACACGGCACCCTCCCTAACAAAAGGGCGCCTGTAAGCAGGCGCCCGAACCATGCATTAATCGGCGATTCTAACCCAGCAGCTTATCCAGCGCCACCGCAATGCCGTCTTCGTTGTTATTGGCAGTCACCATCTGGGCCACGGCCTTAACCTCGTCAACCGCGTTGCCCATAGCAACACCGGTGCCGGCCCACTCAATCATGGACTTGTCGTTCTGGCCGTCGCCAAAAGAGACGACCTCGCTGGCATCGATGCCGAGCTTGGGCAGGGCACCCTCAAGCGCGCGGGCCTTGTCGATGCCGGACGCCGTAAACTCAAAGTACCAGTCGGCCGTAAACATACCCGAAAGCGTCTGAGTAAAGGGCGCATACATCTCCTCGTGATGCGCTTGCAGATAGGCCGGGTCGCCCGCAGTGAGCAGCTTGTCCACGGGATAAGTGTCCACGACCTCATGCAGGCTCTCCACCTCGCGAATCTTAAGATCGCACGCGTCGCGTTCATACTTGACGATGTTTTTCTGCGAGCCATCCGGCAGCGTAATCATGCAGCGGTACGAATCCTCGACATGCAGATCGCGACCGAGCGAAATCATAGGGATCACGTCGAAATTGCGCAGATGATCAATCAGGCGATGCAATTCATCGGCAGGCATAGCCTGATCGAACAGCACCTCGTCGGTCTGGGCATCGACGACGTGAGCGCCATTAAAGGCCACCAGCAGACCGTCATGGTTATGAAGGTCGAGCTCCTGCGCCAAGGCGTGCAGCCCCCATGCGGGACGGCCCGAAGCCAAAATGAGCTTAATGCCCGACTCCTGCGCCGCGAGCAGCTTCTCGCGCGTACGCGGGCTGATGACCTTTTGGTCGTTGGTGAGCGTACCGTCGATATCCATTGCGATGGCTTTGATTGCCATATAAGCCTCCCTGTCATTGAACAACCTTGCCTGAGTCATCATACAGAACACCTACTGCGGCTCTGTCTGCAACGGGTAAAAAGTCATATTGTCCCGAACATGAACAGCGTGTGGTCGTGAAGCTTTATCGCTCAGGTCAAATACGTCTGCTAGCGACGCTCATCCGTCGGTGCGCCCTCGACGATCGCGATGCCCGCCGATGCACCTAACGCGCTGGCGCCGGCCTCGATGAATGCGCAAGCCTCTTCGTAATTATGGATACCGCCCGCCGCCTTGATTGCCACGGCATCGCCGAGCACCTCGTGCATCAGCCGCACGTCCTCGAGCTTAGCACCGCCAAAGCTTCTGCCGGTCGATGTCTTAAGGAATCCCGGCTTGGCCTCCAGCGCGATCTCGCATACACGGCGCTTGGCGGCGTCGTCGCCGTCCAGCTTGCACATCTCAACGATTACCTTGTCAGTGATGCCATGCGCGCGACAAAAATCAGCAACGGCAGTCATCTCGCGCTCGATGGCATCAAAATCGCGGTTCTCGATCGACCCCTGATTCAAAACGTAGTCAATCTCGGTAAAGCCACACGCAGCGTATTCCTCAAACCTCGCAAGCTTCTCCTCAAGCGTCATAGTGCCCTGGGGAAAGTCGATAGCGCCGGCAAGGATGATGTCAGAGCCCTCGAGCATGGCGCGGCCCGTCTCGTACTCCTGCAGGTTCGCAAATACGCAGCGAAAGTTGTACTTTAGCGCCTTCTCGACATACTGCTCAAACGTGTCCTCGGGGGCATCGATATAGTCGATGTATTTATTGATGGGTTTGGCAAGCGTCATGCTGGGCCTCCTTGTTCAGGGCTGACAACCGATTCGTGGTTTCACGCGAAAAACCACGTTCAATCTACGCCCGACATGCAAGGACAGCGTCCGCATTCCGGCAAGTGGTATGAAATTAGCTGTAGAAGTATATTTACGGACAGCGAATGGCACCGCACGCGGATGCCGACTGCAAGACATCCCCCCTCAATACGCCCTCATGCCCACTCATATAGCAAAGGGGCCCGCATCCCAACGGATACGGGCCCCTTTCATTCATAAGCCAACTCGGCCGTAAAGACTACTTACGGTGAGCGCGGTAGAACTCGATGAGCGCCTGGGTCGAAGCGTCCTGCTCGGCCTTGGCGGCGTCGTCGTGGAAGGCCGGGGTAATCTGCTTGGCAAGCTGCTTGCCCAGCTCGACGCCCCACTGGTCGTAGGAGTCGATGCCCCAGACCGTGCCCTCGACAAACGTGATGTGCTCGTACAGGGCGATGAGCTCGCCGAGTGCGAACGGGGTCAACGTATCGCCGAAGATCGAGGTCGTCGGACGGTTGCCCTCAAAGCAGCGGGCCGGGACGATCTGCTCGGGCGTGCCCTCGGCGCGCACCTCATCGGCCGTCTTACCAAAGGCGAGTGCCTTGGTCTGGGCCAGGAAGTTGCCCAGGAACAG
Organism: Collinsella sp. HCP28S3_G2; assembly: GCF_052065125.1. NCBI lineage: Bacteria > Bacillati > Actinomycetota > Coriobacteriia > Coriobacteriales > Coriobacteriaceae > Collinsella > Collinsella sp. HCP28S3_G2. The sequence goes on along the minus strand of NZ_JBQHUO010000001.1, from coordinate 25,815 downwards.
CTCGTGAACATCCTGGCCGCTGTCGGTTGCGGGGTTGGCAGTGTTGGCGAAAGCGATAAAGTCGGCCGGGACCACCACGGTGCCCTGGTGCAGCAGCTGGTAGAAGGCGTGCTGACCGTTGGTGCCGGGCTCGCCCCAGAAAATCTCACCGGTGTCGGAGGTCACAGCGCTGCCGTCCCAGCGGACGTGCTTGCCGTTGGACTCCATGGTGAGCTGCTGCAGGTAGGCCGGGAAGCGGTGCAGATACTGGCAGTACGGAAGCACGGCGTGGCTCTTAGAGCCGAAGAAGTTGACGTACCAGACGTTGAGCAGGCCCATTAGCGCGACAGCGTTGTTCTCGAGCGGGGTATTGCAGAAGTACTCGTCGATGGCGTGGAAACCCTCGAGGAACTGCTGGAAGCGCTCGGGACCGAGCACGACGATCAGCGACAGGCCCACGGCGGAGTCGACGGAGTAGCGGCCGCCGACCCAGTTCCAGAAGCCGAAGGCGTTGGCGGGGTCGATGCCGAAGGCCTCGACCTTGTCGAGTGCGGTGGAAACGGCGACGAAGTGCTTTGCCACGGCCTCGGCGTTCTGCTCCTCGGAGCCGTCGATGGCACCCTGAGCCTTGAGCTGCTCGAGCATCCAGGTCTTGACCTCGCGAGCGTTGGTGAGGGTCTCGAGCGTGGTGAAGGTCTTGGAGACGATAATCACGAGCGTGGTCTCGGGATCCAGGCCCTTGAGCTTCTCGGCCTGATCGTTGGGGTCGATGTTGGAGATATAGCGGCAGTCGATACCGGCGTCGGCATAGGGGCGCAGAGCCTCGTAAGCCATGACCGGGCCCAGGTCGGAGCCGCCGATGCCGATGGACACCAGATGCTCGATCTTCTTGCCGGTAACGCCCTTCCACTCACCGGAGCGCACGCGCTCGGCAAAGGCGTACATGCGGTCGAGGACCTCGTGCACGTCGGCGACGACGTCCTGGCCGTCGACGATGAGCTGGCCCTTCTCGCTTGCCGGACGGCGAAGCGCGGTGTGCAGGACGGCGCGGTCCTCGGTGGTGTTGATGTGCTCGCCGGAGAACATGGCGTCGCGGCGCTCCTCGAGCTTCACCTCGCGGGCAAGATCGCACAGCAGCTTGACGGTCTCATCGGTCACCAGGTTCTTGGACAGGTCGAAGTGCAGGTCACCGGCGTCAAAGCTCAGCTTGTTCACGCGCTCTGCATCGGCAGCGAACCAGGCCTTGAGGTCGATACCTTCGGCCTCGAGCTTCTCCTGATGAGCCTCGAGCGCCTTCCAAGCGGCGGTCGACGTAGCGTCGATAGGTGCGGCAACAGTTGCCATAAAGTCCTCCTCAACATACAGGCGCAAACCTCCATGCGCCCGGATAATCAGATGCCCCTATTCTAGCGCAGGTCAAGACCGTAATCAGCGAGCGTTGCCAATCCGCCCCCAAACGGCGACCGACCAAAAAGGGACAGGTTTATTTTGGCAGGTCAAACGCTTTACCTACCAAAAATAGCCCATCTCTTTATGGCAGACATTACGCCGCGGCGCACACGCTGCCGAGCAACTCACGCAGAGGAGACCCAATGCCCTCAAGCAGTTCGGGCGCGATGATGGCAAAAACGGGAACCTCGCCGGCCCCCACGACGGCAGGCACTTTGCCCTCCGAGACGATACATCCATAAGGGACAAAACCGTCTTCGCCGGCATCGAGCGCCGCCATGCGACGCGCGAGTTCGCGCGCAAAGCCAGCAGTATCGGCATCGCCGATCGCCAGGACAAAGTCCACGCCTTCGTCGGTCGCCAGGGCCACAGCTTCGTCGATCAGCTCGTCTCCCCCGTCGCCCTCAACCGAGCCGCAACGAAAAAGCACGCGCTCGAGCAGAGCTCGGTCAAGCGAGCCGAGCGCCGCCGAGACAAGCTCATCGCGCGTATGTTTGTCGCCACCCAGCACCACCAGCGCCTTGGTGCCGCCGTAGTGAGCGACCAATCGTCCACACCAGCGAGCCACGTCTCCATCCGCAACAAGGCGCGTCGGCATACCAAACCCATAGTTGACCATTATCCCCACAACCCTTCCGTGCTTTATGGTGGTATCGATCGCTAGGCTCATGCTACGAAGCGAGGTTTTCCGAGCTGTTTCGCGCTCTTTAGAGCTGCGTTAAAACCCGATGCAACCGCCCGACCATACCTGCCAAAAAGGGACAGGTTTGTTTTGGTCGGTCAAGCGTTTTACCTACCAAAATAAACCTGTCCCTTTTTGGCAGGTTTTGACGATGTCCGGACGAGCGGGTATTATCGAACATGTATTCGATAAGAATATGTGTTTGATGGGAGAACGCGTGGGGCACGGGCGTCACACCTATATCTGCATCGACCTCAAGACGTTTTACGCCAGCGTCGAGTGCGTCGACCGCGGGCTCGATCCGCTCACCACCCACCTGGTCGTTGCCGACGAATCACGCGGGCGTACGACCATCTGCCTCGCCATTACCCAGGCCATGAAAGACCTCGGGATACACAACCGCTGCCGTCTGTTTGAGATTCCCGACGGCATCGACTACATCAAGGCCGTACCGCGCATGCAGCACTACATGGAGGTGTCGGCGCAGATCTACGGTATCTACCTGGAATACGTCAGTCCGCAAGACGTTCACGTCTACTCAATTGACGAGTGCTTTATCGACGTGACACCCTATCTAGAGCTCTACCATACCAATGCCAAAAGCTTTGCCTGCATGCTGCGCGATGAGGTCCTCGCGCGCACCGGCATCACGGCGACAGTCGGCATCGGCCCCAACCTATTCCAGGCCAAGGTGGCGCTCGACATTACCGCTAAGCACGTACCCAGCCGCATCGGTATACTCGACGACGAGACCTTTCGCAAGGAGATCTGGCCCCATCGCCCCATCACCGATATCTGGGGCATCGGCCCCGGCGTGGCAGCTCGCCTCGAAAAGTACGGGGTATACGATCTGATGGGTGTCGCCGCGCTCGACGAAAACCTGCTTTACGACGAACTCGGCGTCAATGCCGAGTATCTCATCGACCACGCCTTTGGGCGCGAGCCGACAACTATCGCCGATATTCAGGCCTATTGCCCGCAGGCAACTTCAACCACCACAGGACAAGTGCTCTCGAAGGGTTATGCCTACGAGCAGGCCTACACCGTCTTGCGCGAGATGGTCGATGCCGCCGTACTGGACTTGGTCGATAAGCACGTGGTCTGCGACAGCATCTCGCTCTTTGTGGGCTACGCGAGCGAGCGCGCCGACATACGCCGCCTCGACGCCAGCGGCACAGCGCAATATGTAGACGGATGCGGACATTTGCGTTCGAGCACGTCGAGCATCGAACCCGCCGCAACCGCAGGCCCCGAGCTCGCACCCCGTGCACCCAAGCCCGTCCAGCGCGATGACGAACGACGCCGTCTGGTGCGCGAGGCACAGGCAATCGACGGCATCTTTGTGGGAGAGCATGGCGGCAAACCGCGTGGCGGCTATGCCGCGCTCTTTGCGCACTCTAACGCTTCGCGAAAGCTGCCCGAGCGCACCAATTCGTTTAAGAAGATCATGGGCTATTTCGATGAGCTCTGGGCGCAGACCGTCGATCCCAAACGGCCGGTCAAGCGCATCAATTTGGGCTTTGGCAACCTCATGCCCGAGGAATTTGCCACCATCGATCTGTTTAGCGATGTTAAGGCCGATGAACGCGAGCGTGACCTGGCCCGCGCCGTTCTGGCCGTGAAAGGCAGGTACGGCAAGAACGCCCTGGTCAAGGGATTAAGCTTTACCGCCGGCGCCACCGCACGCGAACGCAACGATCAGGTAGGAGGACACCGTGCCTAAGGCCCAACAACAGCCGATGCGGCCGCCGACACCTTTTGAACGCCTGGCGGACCCCGAGGGAAGACATCGCGCCGCCGACCCCAGGCTCACCGCCAACGGTGCCGTTCGCGCCAACCGCGCCGCGCAGTTTATGCCCTTTGCCGCCCTCACGGGATACTATGAGCTCGTGCGCAAACAAGAGATCTCTGTTGAGCCCAAATGCGAACTCACGGAAGAAAAAGCCCTCGAGCTTTCAAAAAAGCTCGAGGGCCTCAAACGCGGCGACTTGGTACGCGTTACTTATTACGATACATACGGCTATCGCAGCCGCACCGGCATTCTCGACGAAGTGCTCCCCGCGTTCAAGCTGCTCAAACTCCGAGACATCGCCATCGGCTTCGACGATATCCAAGACATCGAGCTGCGCGGCCGAGCCTAAGCGCAAGCGTACGCCCGGCCCTACGGCTTCATGTCGTAATAGCCCGCATCCCTCACGGCAGCCTCAAGCACCTCACGATCGATCGGGTTTTTAGAACGGATGCACGCCGTGTGGTCTGTATACGTCACCGTGGCCCAAATGCCATCGAGAGCGTTGAGGGCGTTCGTCACATTTTGCGCGCAGCCGCCGCAGCTCATACCGCCAATAAGCAGTTCATCGCTATAGGGATAGTGAGACACATCGGTGTCCGCGACCGCGACCCTCTTGATCTTCTTTCTGCCCGCCCCATCGCCGCAACAGCATTTGCCATGCGTCGATGCGACAATACGCCGGAATCCAAAAAATAAGCCGGCGGCTATGACGCCCTCGCTTTCGGCTGCCCCGCCATGGGCTCCGAGGAGCTCGAGTACGATGAGTTTCAGCCGATGTGGGACGAAGTCAAGGAGACCCTCGGCGACAAGAAGGTCGTCCTCTTTGGCTCCTATTCTTGGGCCGAGGGCGAATGGATGGACAACTGGAAGGCGGACGCCGACGAGGCCGGCGTCCACGTCGTCGATTCCGTCATCTGTTACGACGCCCCCGACGATGAGGCAGAGGCCGCCTGTCGCGCCCTTGGAGCCGAGCTCGCCTAACGGCGATAAGCTCCGCCCATACGCGGCTCTGCACCAAAACACATTCGCATCCCAACAAAAACGGGGCTGGATCCAGATCCAGCCCCGTTTTCTGCTATGACAGTCACATAAAGCAGCTACGAGATGTTGCCCAAGAACGCCTTGGTGCGCTCACTCTTGGGATGGTCGAAGACCTCGCTCGGCGTGCCCTCCTCCACGATAACGCCGCCGTCCATAAAGACGACGCGGTCGGCGACGTCGCGGGCAAAGCCCATCTCGTGCGTCACCACGATCATCGTCATGCCGTCACGCGCAAGATCGCGCATGACACCCAGAACGTCGCGGACGAGCTCGGGGTCAAGCGCCGACGTGGCCTCATCAAAGAGCATCACGTGCGGGTTCATCGACAGGGCGCGGGCGATGGCCACGCGCTGCTGCTGGCCGCCCGAAAGCTGGCTCGGCATAAAATCGATGCGCTCGGCCAGACCGACCTTAGTCAGCTCCTCGACGGCAATCTTCTCGGCCTCTTCCTTGCTGCGCTTGAGCACCTTTTGTTGCGCAAGCATGACGTTCTTTTTGACCGACAGGTGCGGGAACAGATTGAACTGCTGAAACACCATGCCCAAGTGCGTACGCACCCTATTGAGGTCGACGCCCTTGGCGCACACATCCACGCCCTCGACGACAATCGAGCCGCTCGTAGGCTCCTCAAGACGGTTAATGCAGCGAAGCATCGTCGACTTGCCCGAGCCCGAGGGGCCCAGGACCACGACGACCTCACCCTTGTGCACATCCAGATCGATGTCGCGCAGGACCACGTTATCGCCAAAGGCCTTCTGGAGATTCTTGATGCTGACGACGACCTCGTTCGAGTTATTGGTTTCGCTCATAATAGAACCTCCTTACAGACCTGCAATATGATCGGCGGGTGTCGCGACAACCTGTCCGGCGCTCTTGGTGGGACGCTTCTTTTTGGTTTCGGCCGTCCCCAGAAGTCTCGCCTCAAGACCGCTCACCAAGCGCGCAAGCGGCAGGGTAATGACCAGATAGAACAGGGCGGCAACCACATACGGCGTGATGGAGCCCGTCGTCGCCACGATGGTGCGGGCGTTCATGACGATCTCGACCACGCCCACGGCGGCGAGCAGCGATGTATCCTTGTAAAGCAGGATAAACTCGCTGGTCAGCGTGGGCAGGACATTGCGGAACGTCTGCGGAATCATAACGTAGAGCAACGTCTGGAAGGCATTCATGCCCAGCGAGCGGGCAGCCTCGTTTTGGCCCTTGGGGATCGACTGAATACCGGCACGGAAGATCTCGCACAGGTACGCAGACGAGTTCATGGCCATGACGATAACGCCCAAGACGTAGTCGTCCACCTTGACGCCGGCAAGTGGCAGGCCAAAGAACGCGATATAGATCTGCAGGAACGCCGGCGTACCGCGGATGATATTCACGTAGATGCCGGCAAGACAGCGCAGGATGCGCGACTTGGAGATGCGCATGAGCGACAAGGCAAAGCCAAAGGGGATTGCCAGCGGAAACGCCACAAGCACGATCGAGAGCGACATAAGGAAGCCCTTAAATACGACCGGCAGGCTCTGGACCAAAATGACCGGGTTCAAGAACAGGCGCAGGAACATATTGGAATTCCAAGCCTCGACCCACGGCTGTTCCTTAAGATCGGCCTGGAAGTTATCGAAGGCCGTCACGCCCGTAATCTCGACGGAAGGAATCTTGGAAATCTTCTTGGTCGAACCGTCGGCGAGCGTATAGGTGCCGCTAAAGGCCTCGTCGCCGCCTTCGACGGGGAAGGTCACGCCGTACACCTCGACACGGAAAAAGCCGCCGGCAGGCGCCGTCTCGCCAAAGTCGATCTTGAGCGTCTGGCCATCAGCCGTGCACGTGGGCTTCATGGGTGTGCGATCCATGAGGTCCTCGCCCGAGAGCATCGTCAATCGCGTGTCATCGGTACCAAACGTCGTGCCGTCGACAAACGTCAGCGAAAGACCGCTCAGCTCCTCGTCGGCGTCGGCCTGAACTTCCCAGGTAATACGTGTCTCGGTGCCGCCGACCACATCGCTGCCCGAACCGGTGTTGGGTCGGGCGGTAATCTTTGCGGTCTCAAGCGCTTGGGCAGTCGAGGGCGCAGATGCCCCCACGCACACCAGCGCGAGCGCCACGGCCATGACGCAGGCTAGCTTTTGGAGCAAGGCGGGTAGTGAAGAACGCTGCCCAGCGGCCCCTTTGTTCAGTCGAGACAAGGTGGCTCCTATCGTAGAAGTTGCCGGCAAATAGAGACGGAAACACTCTCCGTCGAGAGAAGCGCAAAGGCCCTCTCCGCTAAACGGAAAGGGCCCACACGCAATCAAGTATCTGTTTACTTGATGTTGTACTTAGCCATGAGGGCGTCAACGGTACCGTCGTCGGTCAGGTCCTTGATGGCCTGGTTGATGTCGTCCTTGAGCTTGGTATTGCCCTGGTTGATGGCAATGGCGTACTCCTCGCCGGTGCTGATCTGCTTAACCGTGTGGCAGGTGTTGAACTGCTCGGCGGTCAGCTGGCTGGCAACGGAGCGGTTGGTGACTACGGCATCGCCCTTGTCGGACTGCAGGGCGCTGAAGCACTCGGTAGCGTCCTTGTAGGGGATGATCTTGGCCTTGGGGAAGTTCTCCTGAGCAAAGGCCTCGGCGGTCGAGCCAGACTGGACGATAATGGTAGCGTCGGCGTTGTTGAGCTTCTCGCTGTAATTGTCGGCCGTGATGTCGGTGTTATCGACCTTGGTCACGATAGCCTGATCGTCCATGTAGTAGGAATCGGAGAAAGCGACTTCCTTCTCACGCTCGGGCGTGTCGGTGATAGCCGCAATGGAGACGTCATACTTGGTGCCCGAAGCGACGCCGGGGACGAGCGTGTCGAAGTCGTTGTTGACGTACTCGACATCCAGGCCCAGCTTGTCGCCGATAGCCTTGATGAGCTCAAGGTCAAAGCCCTGATAATCGCCGTTGTCATCCTTGTACTCAAACGGAGCGTACTCGGCAGAGGTGCCGACGGTCAGCGTACCGTCCTTGACGAGCGCGTACTCCTTGGAGCCGTCGACCTTCTCGACCTTAGCGTCGTCAGAGCTGCTGGAACCGGCATCAGAACCAGAGGTGGCGTTGGACGAGCCGCAGCCCGTCAGTGCGAGGGCGAGCGCCATGGCGCCCGTGGCGGCAAATGCGCCAAGCTTCTTCAGCTTCATAATCAGTCTCCTTCCAATGGCCCCATGTGATTCAGGGGCCTGCAAAAACTGAGGGCTATTATGCACCCGCGTGAGAGAATCTGCAATTAGAAAACTGATTGAAACAAACCCATAACGTGAATGGAACACTCCACTTTATGACAGTCATTACTGCTGCAATGACCTTAATAGTTTAATTTCAGCCGCATAACCTGCAAGTTCGTTCGGCGTTTCCAAAATGAATGGCAGTGATCGCAGGCAGCTATTCGATACAATATTCTGCATAACCTGCATTCCACCGCCAAGTTCCTCGCTGCCGAGGTAACCCTTGCCGATGCATTCATGCCGGTCCTTATGGGCACCGCGGGGATTCTTGGAATCATTGATATGCACAGCGCGCAAGCGCTCGATACCCACCACACGATCGAACTCGTCGAGCACACCGTCAAGATCTTGGACGATATCATAGCCGGCGTCATTTACATGGCAGGTGTCCAGGCAAACGCCCAGCTTGGCCGACAGCTCGGGGCGCCTGTCAGCAACGCCCTCGATGATGATCGCCAGTTCCTCAAAGCTGCGGCCCACCTCGGTGCCCTTGCCGGCCATGGTCTCGAGCAGCACCGTCGTCTGCTGGCCCTCAAACATCACCTGGCACAGGGTGTCGACGATCATCTGAATGCCGGCGTCGGAGCCCTGTCCCACATGCGCACCGGGATGGAAATTGTAGTAGTTACCGGGCAGCGCTTCCATACGCTGCAGGTCCTCAGCCATGGCCTCCAGGGCAAACTCACGCGCCCGCTCTTTGGCCGAGCAGGGGTTATAGGTATACGGAGCATGGGCCACGAGGGGACCAAAATCGTTTTGTTCCATAAGCTCGCGCAGGGCCGCCACGTCATCCATGTCAAGGTCTTTCGCCTTGCCGCCGCGCGGGTTGCGCGTAAAGAATGCAAAGGTATTGGCGCCAATGGATAGCGCCGTCTCCCCCATCGCCCGATAGCCCTTCGTCGTGGATAGGTGACACCCAATCGTCAGCATCCCCAGCTCCCCCTCATCAGTTACGGTAAAATAGTTCCTGTTGATGCCTTATTCTGCCGCAAACAGGAACTATTCCACCGCAAGTTATAAAAGGGTCATGAGGAGCGCGTTTTGCCGAAGGCCTTAAGCGCCGCCGTCACGGGGCCAGGCTGGAAACGTCGGCGCACATCGTCGAGACGCTCGGGAATATCGATGTGCTGCGGGCAGTGGCGTGCGCATTTGCCGCACTTGACGCAATTGCTCACCAACTTGGGCTCGCTTGTGCGCACCGCACTCGCCGTAAAGTACTGCGATAGACCCGTAAACCAGCTGTGCGCATAGCTTGCGTTGTAGGCGGCAAAACATCCAGGAATATTGATGCCTTTAGGACACGGCATGCAGTAACCGCATCCCGTGCAGGGCACGCGATTCGATTTTTCAAACTCCGTCAGCACGTGCGCGATGGCATCGAGCTGAGTAGCTGTCATCGAATCCGGCAGGGCCCGATCGGCCAACGCCGCGTTCTCATCCACCTGCGCGGTATCGGTCATACCCGAAAGCAGCATCGTCACCTGAGGATGATTCCACACCCACGAAAGCCCCCAAGCGGCAGGAGTGCACAAATGCGGGTCACGGGCGCTATCGAGCACAGCGCGGGCCCGCGGCGGCAGCTTGCCCGCCAGGCGTCCGCCCAAAAGCGGCTCCATCACAAACACCGCGAGGCCTCGCTCGGCGGCGGCCATGAGCCCCGCCGTTCCCGCTTGGTAACGCTCGCCGGCATAGTTGTACTGTATCTGGCAAAAATCCCAGTCATATGCGTCAAGCATCGTCAGGAAATCCGCCGCGCTGCCGTGATACGAAAAACCAATCTGGCGAATGCGCCCCGCCGCCTTTTGACGCGCGATCCAGTCCTCGATGCCCAACGCCACCACACGTTCCCACTGGGCGGGCGAGGTGATGTTGTGTATAAGGTAGTAGTCGATATGGTCAGTCCGCAAACGGTGCAGTTGCTCGTCGAAGATGCGGTCGAAATCATCCGCGCACTTGCACGAAGTGTGCGGCAACTTCGTCGCCAGCAACACCCGGTCACGCAGCCCCAAGCGCTCAAGCGAGGCGCCCACGCACGCCTCGTTACCGGGATAGAGATACGCGGTATCCAGATAATTAATCCCCTGCTCCACCGCACGGGAAATGATAGTATCGGCTGTCTTCGCATCCGGACGTCCCGGCGCACCAGGAAATCTCATGCAGCCCAGACCCAGAGCGGATATTCGGTTACCACTTTTGGGGTCAACGCGGTATTGCACGGCCCCTCCCTTCGCCATCAGCGCCCCGGCAAGGCGAAACACAATGGTCACGCGGCCGAAACATCGTGGAATCGCAATCGAGAACGTATCGTAACCCAACAGAAATCGAGTCGTCATGGCAGCGCTTTAACATCAGCAAAAAGTCCGATGAAAGGAGCCAGCCATGCCCACGCTCGACCTTTGGAACCTCGCCACCCAGCTCAAAAGCACCGATTACCGCTGGATCGACCTCACCCACACGCTCTCGTGCGACACCCCGCACTGGTTTGGCTTTAAGCCATTTGAGTCCACCAAGCTCTTCGACTACCTGCCCGGCACGCCCGAGGATATGCTCGCGCCCATGCGTTGCTTCCAGTATTCGGTCGCCTCGCAGTACGGCACCCACGTCGATGCGCCGCGCCACTTTCATGTTGACGGCCGCTCCCTCGGCGAGATCGAGCCCGTCGAGTTTATGCATCCGCTCTGCGTGATCGATAAGCACGAGGAGTGCGCCGCAAACCCCGACTTTATCCTGACTATCGATGATCTCAAAGCTTGGGAGGACGAGCACGGTCGCATTCCCGAGGACGCATTCGTCGCCTTCCGCTCCGACTGGTCCAAGCTCGCCGACCTCGAAAACAAGGACGAGGACGGCCAGCCCCACTACCCTGGCTGGGACCTCGACGCCATCAAATGGCTTGTAGAAGAGCGCAACATCGGCGCTATCGGCCACGAGCCGGCAGACACCGACCCCGCATCCGTGACCACACGCGAGGACGCCTACCCCTACCCCGGCGAGCAGTACATCCTCTCGGTCGACCGTTACCAGATCGAGGTCATGGACCATCTGGACGAGCTTCCTGCCACAGGCGCCGTCATCTTCTGCACCTTCCCCAAGGTGCGCGATGGCGTTGGATATCCCGCGCGCGTTTTTGCCATCTGCCCCGCGGCATAAGTTCCCATGCATTTGTTCTTCTAAATTCAGCCTCCGGTGTACGCCACACGCCCCAGCGGCATACAATCCATCAGGCGCCCCATATGCGGGCGCCTTTTATATGGGGAGATGATTCACATGCAGATCAACAAGGTCGCCTTTATCGGCAAGGGCGGCGTCGGCCTGCTCTACGGCAGCATGATTGCCAAGACCCTCGGCAACGATGCCGTCGAATACGTCATGGATGACGCGCGTTTCGAGCGCCACGTGGGCGATGCGCTCACCGTCAACGGAAAGCCCTGCACGCTCAAGTCCGTCCGCGCCAGCGAGGCAACGCCCGCCGATCTGGTCATTCTCACGGTCAAGACGACGGGGCTCAACCAAGCACTCAAGACTATGGAGCGCGTCGTGGGACCCAACACGCTCATCGCCTCGCTGTGCAACGGCATTACGAGCGAGCAAAAAATAGCCGAGCGCTTTGGCTGGAAGCACACCGTCCTGGGCATCTGCCAGGGCATGGACGCCGTATTCCTTAACGGCGCGCTCACCTTTACCAATGCGGGCGAGATTCGCTTTGGCGCGGCAGCAGGCACCGAGCCCGCAACCGTCACCGCCATCGATGAGCTCTACACGCGCTGCGGCATCGCCCATACCGTCGAGAGCGACATTGCGCACCGCATGTGGGCCAAACTCATGCTCAACGATGGCATCAACCAGACCTGCATGGCCTACGGCGGCACGTACGGGAGCGCCACGGAACAGGACTCCGAGCAGCGTCGCTGCTTTGTTTCCGCCATGCGCGAGACACTTGCGGTCGCCAACGCCGAGGGCGTTGAGCTGACCGAGGCAGACCTGACGCAGATGGTGCACCTCATCGAGGGAATCGATCCCGCCGGCATGCCCTCGATGGCGCAGGACCGCATCGCACAACGTAAAACCGAAGTCGAGGAGTTCGCGGGCACCATCTGCCGCCTGGCCGCCAAACACGATATCCAAGTGCCGCAAAACGATTGGCTCTACCAGAGGATTCGCGAAATAGAAAGCAGCTGGTAGCCTCACCCGCACGGCGACGCGCGCAATGTAAGCAGACAGGCCTTCGCGAGGATCCCATCGCTCGCGAAGGCCTGTCGCATTTAGGCCGAGGCTAAAACTGAGGCTCGTTTTGCGACTCCGGGACCTCGTCCTCGTCATCGCGGCAAAGCACCACGCCGGCGCTTCCCAGCAGCGCCGCTGCAATCAAGGCGCTCACAACCACAGGAGCAGCACCCGTAGTGGACTGCAAGCCGGCAACTAACGCCGCCGTCGGACCAAGACATCCGATCAAAAGGGCAACGACGGCAATAGCGACATCTCGAGCGTTCATGGGATCACTTCCTCCACGAGAAAGACCTTGTTTCTCATGACTTAGTGTGCCCCGCGCCCATATGCCCAACGTAGTGCCACGGTAAGGGCTCTGTTAACCCAAATGCATATAAAAACGGGCGACTTTACATTGCCCGAAAGCTCAGTAAAGACGCCCGTCCATCATGTGCAATCGATGCCGACAGATTACCAACCGGTGTAGTAATCGGTAGTTCCGGCTGCGCAACCCGAATCGTAGACCTTGCACTCGCCCTTAGAGCCCGTAAAGGTCGAGCCCTGGGACTTATCGCTCGCAGCCACCACGTAGTAGCCGTCGGAATCACGCCAAAAGCCCTCGGAATCCAGCGTCCACTCACCCGTGCGGTGGTGATACAACACGTTGCTGCTGTAATAGGTCTCGCGACGACCGTTGTAGTTATTGACGCCGCTCGAGCGCGTCAGGCCCGAGCCGTTCGCGTAATACGCAGCAGACGCGTAAGACGAGCCGGAGCCGGCGTTGTAATACGAAGCCCGAACGGCCTCGGCAGCTTCTGCCTCGACGGCCGCAGCCTCGAGCGCCTCGCGCTTAGCATCCTCGAGCGTGGAGCGAAGCTCGTCGAGCTCGGCCGACTTCGCGTCGACCTCCTCCATCGTCAAAAGACTGCCCGCACCGTCGATACAACCCTGCAGTACAGCGCGCTCGTCATCGGTGGCATAGTCACCGTACATGTTCATGATGATCTGCGCGCGGACCTCTAGGGAATCGCGCTTGGCCCCCATCGAGGCGTTCCACTCCTGCATGGAGCCAAAGCCGTCGCTACGATAGTCGACGGGCTGCATCAGGGTCGCCTCGGACGGCGTTGATCCGACCGCGTCGGACAGTGTTGCCGCGTGGGCATCGGTTACGCCGGCACCCACTAAAAGCGCCACGGCAAGCGTGGCAGAAAGGGCGGCGGCCTTCGGTTTTCGTGAATCGATCCTCATGTAGCTGGAAACCTCCGTAGTGAGTTTTTGCTGCGTTTAAGCTGCGTGTGATTCGATCGCGCTGCATAGTACCCCGAGTAAATCGCGACCTGCGGTTTTTCTCAAAAGGTGCACGTCATTTGCGTAAAACTCACATCCTCTCAACAGGAGTTTTCCACAACTCGCATGCATAAAGCATGCCAAAAACCCTGTAATAGCGCCCTTCCTATGCAAAAAAGGCGCCTGCGCAACCATTGTTCGCGCAGGCGCCTTGAGCAGGCATTTTATGCAGTTATACCTATCGAGTCGCAAGGGGCCCTTGCACAAGTCGCCTTACTCGTCCAGCGCGGCAAAGGCCTGCTTCAGATCCCAAATGATGTCCTCGGCGTTCTCGGTACCAATGGAAAGACGGATTGTAGAGGGCGTAATGTTCTGCTCGGCAAGCTCCTCGGCAGAGAGCTGGGAGTGCGTGGTGGTAGCCGGGTGCACGACGAGCGACTTGACGTCGGCTACGTTGGCAAGAAGCGAAAAGACCTGCAGGTGGTCGATGAACTTCCAAGCAGCCTCCTGGCCGCCCTTGATCTCGAAGGTGAAGATCGAGGCGCCGCCACGGGGGAAATACTTCTGGTACAGCTCATGGTCGGGGTGCTCGGGCAGGCTCGGGTGGTTCACCTTGGCAACATGGCCGTCACCGATCAGGAACTCAACAACCTTCTTGGTGTTCTCGACATGGCGGTCAACGCGCAGCGACAGGGTCTCGGTGCCCTGGAGCAGGACCCAGGCGTTAAACGGGCTAATGCAGGCGCCCTCGTCACGCAGCAAGATAGCACGGACATAGGTCGCGAAGGCAGCGGGGCCGGCGGCCTCGGTAAACGAGACGCCATGGTAGGAGGGATTGGGCTCGGCGATCTGCGCATACTTGCCGCTCGCCTTCCAGTCAAAGTTGCCGCCATCGATAATCACGCCACCCAACGAGGTGCCGTGGCCGCCAATAAACTTAGTTGCAGAGTGAACGACGATGTTGGCGCCGTGCTCCAGCGGACGGAACAGATACGGGGTGCCGAAGGTGTTATCGACAACAACCGGAAGACCATGCTTCTTAGCGACCTCGGAGATAGCGTCGATGTTGGGGATATCGGAGTTGGGGTTACCGAGCGTCTCGAGGTAAATGACCGTGGTGTTGTCCCTGATGGCACCCTCGACCTCGTCCAGGTTGTGGGCATCGACGAAGGTGGTCTCGACACCAAACTGGGAGAGCGTGTGCTCCAGCAGGTTGTAGGAACCACCGTAGATGGTCTTTTGGGCCACCACATGGTTGCCGGCCTGAGCGAGGGCCTGCAGGGTATAGGTGATGGCGGCGGCGCCAGAGGCGACGGCAAGACCGGCAACGCCGCCCTCGAGCGCGGCAATGCGGTCCTCAAAGACGCCCTGGGTGGAGTTGGTCAGACGACCGTAGATGTTACCGGCGTCGGCGAGGCCAAAGCGGTCAGCAGCGTGCTGGGAGTTGCGGAACACATAGCTCGTGGTCTGGTAGATAGGCACGGCGCGGGAATCAGATGCGGGGTCGGCGCTCTCCTGGCCAACGTGCAGCTGCAGGGTGTCGAAACCAAAGGTGTGCTCGGGGTTGTTGATAAACTGGCTCATGATGATCTCCTTGATCAAACAAAAGTAATAAGAGTAAGAGAAGTAAGCCGCTGTCTCCTGATCACGCCGACGGGCGCAAGCAGGAGCCCGGCATTCGTCTTAGTAAGCAGTTCATATGCGGTCCTCCTTTTGACAACCCGTTCTCGTGGTCGGCTTAATTACCTACCTCCTTTGTGTGTTTTGAATAGTACGTGTATTGTTTCGCGCGGTCAATCACTTAAAAGCGCTAACTTGTTATCGGTTTTTTAGATAGCTATCGAAAGGACAGGTGCCGATGACCCTCCAGCAGCTTCGTTTTCTTATCGCCGTGGCAGAATCCGGCTCAATTAACGCCGCAGCTCAGCGCCTCTATACCGCGCAATCCAATATCTCCAACGCCATCAAAAGCCTAGAGCAGGAGCTCCGTCTGGAAATCTTTACGCGCTCCAGCCGCGGCGTCACACTCACCAACGACGGCACCGAGCTTTTAGGCTATGCGCGCCAGGTCGTAGAGCAGGCCGATATGCTCGAGGCCCGCTACGAGGACGGCGGCACACCCCAGGCACGCCTTGCCGTCTCGGCCCAGCACTACGCTTTTTCGGTCGAGGCCTTTGTCAACGTCGTCGAGCGCTGCCGCGACAGTAAGTTCGAGTTCATCATGCGCGAGACCACCACGTCACAGATCATCGACGACGTCCGCGCATTTCGCAGCGATATCGGCATTCTGTATCTGGATGACTTTAACGCCCGCGTCCTGCAGAAGGCCTTCGCCGACGCCCGCGCAAGCTTCCATCCCCTCTTCGATGCAACGGTCCACGTCTTCGTTAGCGAGCGCCATCCGCTCGCACGCCGCCCCCAGCTATCGCTTGCCGACCTTACGCCCTATACGCGCTACAGCTTTGAGCAGGGGACCTCGAACTCCTTCTATTACGCCGAGGAGCCGTTTAGCTATATCCCCTGCGACCGCAACATCCGCGTTTCCGACCGTGGCACGCTCACCAATCTGCTCATCACGTCGAACGGTTACACTTTGTCGACCGGTGTCCTCTCCAATGAAATGCAATGGGGCATGGCATCGATCCCGTTGGCAGACGCCCCAACGATGCGCGTGGGCTACATCATGCACGATGAGCGCAAGCCCTCTCCCCTGCTGCGGCAATACCTCGACGAACTCGAACGCATCATCCACGAAAACCAACCATTTGGGGACGGGATAGAAATGGCAGATTTAAAAGCCCTCTAGCTCTTGACAATTCAGGTCGCCCATCTTTCTTGGCGACAACGTCTCCACCATCCTTGTGGAGCGGCGCGCCTCGCATAAAACAGGATGGACCGGGCGCTACAATAGACAGCCGCAAGAGAGGAACTCGACGAAAGGAAGTCTGTGAAGGTCATCATCTATACCGACGGCTCGGCTCGATCCAATCCGGGACGCGGTGGCTACGGCGCCGTGCTCAAATACACCAACCCCGCCGGCAAGACCTTCACCTCCGAGCTTTCGCGTGGCTACGCCAAGACCACCAACAACCGCATGGAGCTCATGGCGGTCATCGTGGCGCTCGAGGCGCTCAACCGTCCCTGCGAGGTCGAGGTCCACTCCGACTCGCAGTACGTCGTCAACGCCTTTAACAAGCACTGGATCGACGGCTGGAAAAAGCGCGGGTGGAAAACCGCCAACAAGCAGCCCGTTAAGAACCGCGATCTGTGGGAGCGCCTGCTTGCCGCAAAGAGCAAGCATAAGGTGGAGTTCATCTGGGTTAAGGGGCATGCCGGCCACGAGCTCAACGAGCGCTGCGACGAGCTCGCCACCACCGCGGCCGATGGAGCCAACCTCGATATCGACACCGGCTTTAACGAGAGCGACCTGTAATAGCGTTTTCGCGCAGCTTTATATCCCCACGCGCTACACTCATCCTGTAGACCAAAACAACGCAAGGGGGACGTATGCTGCGCATCGCGACCATCGGCACATCCATGATCACCGACGACTTTATCCAGGTCGTCAATGCCAACGACCAGGCTGTATTCGTAGGCACGCTCTCGCGCAACGCCGAGCGCGGAGCCGCCTTTACTGCCGAGCACGGCGGCGAGCGAAACTTTACTTCACTTGATGAGCTTGCAGCAGCCGCCGACGTCGACGCCGTCTATATCGGCAGCCCAAACGCACTTCACTACGAGCAGGCCCTTGCCTGCATCGCCAGCGGCAAGCACGTCATCGTCGAGAAGCCCTTCTGCGCCACCGAAGCACAGGCACTGGAAGTCTTCCGCGCCGCCGAGACAGCAGGTGTCGTGGCCCTCGAGGCCATGCGTCCCCTCCACGATCCCGCCTTCCACGCCATCGAGGACGCCCTGGGCGAGATCGCCCCCATCCGCCGCGCCTCATTGCGCTTTGGCAAGTATTCTTCGCGCTACAACGAAGTTCTCGCGGGGCGCGCCACCAATATCTTCGACTGCAATATGGCATCGGGCTCCCTCATGGATATTGGCGTCTACACCGTCGAGCCCATGGTCGAGATCTTCGGCATGCCCTCCGGCCTTACGAGCATGGCTACTCTGCTCGACCCCACCACGCAAGAGCTCACCCATGGCCCCATCGATGGCTGCGGTTCCATCCTCGCCAGCTACGGCGGTGGCCGTATCTCCGTCGAGCTCGCGCACTCCAAAATTACGAATGACCTACTGCCCTCGCAGATCGAAGGCGAGCGTGGCACTATCCAGATTGACCATCTGTCCACGCCCCGCAACGTCCGCATCGACTATCGCGGCGATGTCGTACGCGGCTCGGCGACCGAGGCGCCGCGCGAACAGAGCGACAACGGCCGCGTGCTCGACCTGCCCAAATCGAGCAACACCATGGAATACGAACTCGCAGACTTTATCACCGCCATCGGCGGCATCGATAACGTCAAGGAAGAGATTTGGGAGACCCCGGCGGGACGTCACGAGCTTGGCCACTATCGCGATGTCACGCTTGTCTCGCTGCGCATCATGGATGCCGTGCGCCAACAGGCCGGCATTACCTTCCCCGCCGATTCTGTCAAGCAGGCCTAGCGATGGGCTTCTTCGATACGTTCTTCTCCAGCGTCACCGGCGGCAGTCGAGAGCCTCAAAAACCATCAAACGTCGAGCTCGAGCTGCGCCGCAGGCTTACCGTGCTCGCAAGCGACGAGGCCACTCAAGACACTCCCCTGCGCTATTTCCTGCGCTGGGAGGGGCAAGTCCAAGGCGTTGGTTTTCGCTTTACCAACACCAACCTCACGCAGGCACGCGCACTCACCGGCTGGGTGCGTAACATGGAAGACGGCTCAGTCGAGATGGAGATACAGGGAGCTCCGGCAAACATCCTATCTCATCTCGAGGCGCTTCATGCCTCCTACGAGCGCATGGGAACGCGTTTTCGCCTCGTAGACGCCCAGGTTCGAGCCCCACTTGCCAATGAAGACGGTTTCACTCCTCATTATTAGTATTGTGTGCTAAATACGGTATCATTTACCTACGACCGTTAATAGAAAAGAGGCGAGGCGCATGGCGGTGCAAAGAAGGAATACCAGGCAGCGAAAGCTAGTTCTTGATGCCGTGCGCCAAAGCTACAACCATCCCACCGCCGAAGAGATCTACAACGCTGTGCGCGCGCAGGATGACAAAATCAGCCGCGGTACGGTCTACCGCAACCTCAATCTCTTGGCCGATGCCGGGGAGATTCTCTCGATTAAAACGCCGGGCGGCAGCCGCTTCGATCGTGCCATCGAACCGCATGCGCATATCATCTGCACCTCGTGTGGCCGCGTCATCGATGTGCCGCTCCCCTTCAATACCCAGCTCGACGCCAGGGCATCCGAACAAATCGGATGGAGCGTCAGCTCGCACTACACCATCTTCGAGGGCCTCTGCCCCAACTGTAGGTAGATTTTGGGGCATGCCTTAAAATCAACTTTTCACCGATTGCGGCAAAAGAAAGATTTCCAGGCATGTCCCAAATGTCTACTCAGCAAGTAGGCGACACAGCTCTTCTTCGACCGTGCGCACGTAACGGACGCGGTCGTTGATACCGCGCATACTGGGATTGCAGCTCTCCATCAGATAGGGATGGCCCACCACGTTGAGCATGTCGCGGTCGTTTTCATTATCGCCAAACGCCATCATTTCGTTAGGTGAGATCCCCAGCGCACGACCATAATCGGCAAGCGCGGACCCCTTGCCCGAATCAAAGCCGATAAAGTCGGTCCATTCGGTTCCCGACGTCATCACATCGACCCGGTCGCCAAAGCGACGGACGAAATACTCCAGCGCCGCCGGCTGCTCTGTCTCGGGCGTTTGAAACGCGATCTTAATGACGTCCTCGTCGATGTCCTCGGGACGTTCGACCACCGCCACATCGCAATGGACCTCGTAGCGCAAATGGTCGACGAATGCATCGTTGCCGCTTATGGTGTAGAGGTGCCCCTCGCAGGAAAGGGTCACGTCGGCATGGGGATACGCAACCACGGCATTCGCGATATCCATAGCAAGGTTACGCTCCATGGAACGCTTGACAACGGCACGCCCCTCGCTCATCACGAGGGCTCCGTTTTCGCATACATAGGCGAGCTCATCGGCCACCGGGGCAAACAGATAGCGCAAGCTCGCATATTGACGGCCGCTCGCCGGCATAAACACGATGCCACGACGATGCAGCTCATCGATAAGCTCAAAGGCCTCGGAACGCGGCTCGCACTCCCCCGGATGCAGCAACGTGCCGTCCAAATCGCATGCAATCAGCTTGATTCCCTCAAGACCCATATGCTTTCCCCCACAGCACCTCATCAACAGCAAGACGGACTTTGAATAGCTGTCTCTCAAAGTCCGTCTTGCTTATACGCACGTTAACCGCGCGCCTTTTTTACGATCGTAAAGTCGGGAGCCATACTCACGACGACCTCCGCCGCACTCGACGCAAAGCGCCGGTCCGTATCGAGTTCACGGGTAACCACCGAGAGCCGAACACCCTCGACGCCCCGGAGCATGCGGCCCAAAACAGGCTGCACCGGCGTATACATGCGCACGGTATGCTCGTCCGAATCGCCTCGGAAAAGCGGCGCGTGCATATTGCCGATCTCCCAGCACGCATGCGCGAGCGCAATCGGATCCATGCGGTCGACTTCGACCAAATAGACCTCGGCGCTGCGCAGGCGCACGACAACCGCCATGGGCACCATGCCCGAACGGTCGATGGCGAGCACGTCGCCGTCGGCAAGACGACTACCGTCGGCAGCATCTAGCCGGACATCGACCGTGCGCCCCAGCTCCGTCACGCCCGCAAACGCGCAAACATCAGCCTGGTCCCAATCGAGCAGCAGCTCGTCAACTTCAAAGATGCCACCCAGCTCCCGACGAAGCAGGAGTTCATAGGACGGATCGTTGAGATTTCCCAAGCATGTCGTCGAAACCAAGCGTTCAGACATACCCTAATCCTCGACCTCGACGAGCTCGATATCAAAGTTGAGATCCTTGCCGGCCAGCTCGTGGTTAGCATCGAGCGTCACGGCCTCGGGCGTCACATCGATGACAACGGCAGGGACAGGCATGCCGCTCGGCGTGGACAGGAAGAGCTTCATGCCCTTCTCGATCTGCTCGATGTTGGGAACCTGCTCGGCCGGGAAGGTGATAACCATCTCGGGATTGTGCTCGCCGTAGGCATCGGCAGCAGGAATGTGCACGGTCTTCTTCTCACCCACCTGCATGTCGACAACGGCGGCATCGAAGCCCTTGATCATCTGACCGGCACCGCAGGTGAACTCCAGCGGCTCGCCGCGATCGTAGGAGCTATCGAACTGCGTGCCGTCGTCGAGCGTGCCGCGATAATGGGTCTTGACCTTCTTGCCCTGGTTGGACATGGAAACCTCCGTGATAAGGGCGGCACACAACGCGGGCCGCCATGAACGTATGGCGCTAACTATACCCTAGTCATACAATTCGAAGACAGTTTGCAAAGAAACGCTGCAACCGGAGGAACCATGGCATATCCCGTATTTGACCTACACTGTGACACCGCCGACCGCATCGGCTGGGCCACGCTCGATCTCGACCTGCGCTTTACCGCCGGCACCGACGGTTATTTCCCCGGCGACGAGACGCATCCGCAAGATTTCGACCTCATCGAGGGCAACGCCTGCGCCATCTCGCTCGCAAAGATCGGCAACACACCGTGGGCACAGTGCTTCGCCACGTTTGTCCCCGACGAGATTCCCTCCGCCCACGCCGCGCGCTTCCAGGCGCAGATCATGGCGCATATGAGCGGCCAGGCAATGCTCAACCACGACCGCATGGTCAACGTGCGCAGCGCCGCGGACATTCGCCCCGCGCTCAAGGACGGCAAGGTCGCCTGCATCCACACCATCGAAAACGCCACGTTCTTTGCCGAGGACCCCGCGCTGATCGAGGTGCTCAAGAGCTTGGGCGTACTCATGTCGTCACTCAGCTGGAACGCGCAGGGGCCACTCGCGAGCGGACACGATACCCACGCCGGCCTCACCGCCGCCGGCATCGAGGCACTTACGCAGATGGAGCACGCCGGCATGGTGCTTGACGTCTCACATCTCAACGATGAGTGCTTTGACGAGGTCGCCGTCCGCGCCACGCGTCCCTTCGTCGCCAGCCACTCCAACTCCCGTGCGGTTTGCGGCGCCAAACGCAATCTTACCGACGACCAGTTCCGCACCATTCGCGACATGGGTGGCATCGTCGGCCTCAACTACTGCAGCGAGTTCCTTTCCAACGACGCAACCGACAAGACCGCCGCAGACGTCACCTTCGATCAGCTGGCGGCACATATCGAGCACTGGCTCGACCTGGGCGGCGAGGACGTCATCGCGCTCGGCGGCGACTGGGACGGCGCCACGGTGCCCGCTTTCCTCTCCGATGCCAGCAAGATGCCCGAGTTCCAGAACATGCTCTCCAAGCATTTTGGCAAGACCGTGATGCAAAAGCTCTGCAGCGACAACGCGCTTGCCTTCTTTGAGCGTTATTAATTTCACATCCCTTGAGCGGGCCGGCATGCCGAACGGTCGACATGCCGGCCCGTCCCCAATCTGAAGGACCGCTTTTGACGCAGCAGTTTACGATTTCCGTATCCCGACCGGATGGGATGCCCATCCCCGTCGTCGTTACCAAAAAGCGTGTCAAGAACTTCAACCTACGCGTCACATCGAGCGGTGAGGTCCACGCAAGCGCACCGCTCGGTGCCACCCGCGAGCGTATCGAAGCATTTGTGAAGCGCAACAGCGCCTGGATTATCAGCCGACTTGCCCAGCGCGAGCAACGTCAGGCGACGGAGCGAGAGCCGCTCAGCCCCTCGTCCATCATTGCGCTTTGGGGCAAGCCCATCACGGTACAAGATGCGCTCGATCACAACTTTGCATCACCCGCACCGCGACCCAAACAGGCCACCTTCGCAAGTTTTATGGGTACCGACGAGCCAGACGAACACCCACAGGCCAAGCGGCACGCAATCCTCGACGGCCTAACGCCCGATGAGCTCCAAGCCCGCATCGACCAGCTCTATACATCCGAGGTCACCACGGCGCTGCGCGATATGGTGCGCACATACGAAATCGCAATGGGTGTCGCCGCTTCCCGCGTTTCCGTGCGCAGCATGAAAACGCGCTGGGGCTCGTGTACGCCCAAAACCGGTGCCATTCGCATCGCACGCGAGCTTGCCGCCTACCCCGTCGAGTGCCTTGACATGGTTGTCGCCCACGAGCTCGTCCACTTGCTCGAGCCAAGCCACAATCAGCGGTTTCACGCCCTGCTCGACACGTACTGCCCCAACAATAGAGCTCTGTCGCAGCGGCTCAAGCAGCCACCCATAGAGACGTATTAGAACCGGTTAGCGCACGCGCTCGATCTCGACACCGCAGCTTGCCAGGGGAAGACCGACGGGCGCCCAAGGCTTATCGAGCTTAACACGAACGCCGAGCAGCAGGGGATAACGACGTAGCAGCATCTGGGCCACGCCCTCGGCTGCGGCCTCGATGAGCTTAAACGTATGCTCGCGCAGATAGCCATCGACATCGTGGCACACCGAGCCGTAGTCAATCGAGGCATCCAGGTTATCGTGCTCCCCTGCTGCACGCAGGTCGGCATAGAGCACCAAGGACACGATGAACTTCTGACCCAGGGCGTTCTCCTCGGGATACACGCCGTGGTTGGCAAAGACCTCAAGACCTTCAACGGTGATGCGATCGGCATGGCACAGATCGTCATAGCTCACGTGGGGCACCGCCGTTGCGGTGGATATTTCGCCCCTTCCACGGCGGGCGAGCTCGGCGCCTTCAGTCTTGGTTGCATTCTCGGGCAGTTTCTTGTTGGTCATCGCGATCGTCTCCTTCGTTTAGAACCCCGACCGCGCAAACCAACTACACGCGAATCGACAGGTTCTTTTTATCATCGCTCCAGTTGCAGGCATTGCGCGCGGGGCATGCAAAGCAGGCGCGCGACGCTTTGTCGGCTGCATAGAGCAGACGCTCAAGCGGTTGGCTGTTCACGCGCAGCTTTCTATGGCCTAAAATGGCCGTCTTAATGGCTGCGGCATCGGCCGGATCAAATGCCACGTCATCGGGCATGCCGCCAAGAATCGCATCAGCGACGCGCTCGCTTGCAACATCATGGGATATACCCGATTCATACTGTTCATCTTTGCCGATATCGTGAAGAAGTGCCGTGGCGTAGATGACCTCGCGGTCAAATTCGAGCTGTTCCTCAAGATTCTTAATCCACATAATGCGCGCGACATCCAGCAGATGGTCAATACCGTGGCGGCAGAAGATGCGCCCCGATTCCAGCTGTGCAATGTTGCCCAGGTGCCGCCGGAACAGCCCGTTGGCACAAATGTAATCAATGCGAGGCATGGCGCCAAAGGGAGTCAGGCCCGAAGCCATAAAGCCGCGACGCGGCGTCCCCTCATCGGTCTTCGATGTAAAGTCGTTGACGACTCTCATGGTTAGCGGCCCAGCATCCTAAAGAATCGCTCCTCGAGCGCGGGATCGGTCTCAAAGACACCGCGACGAGCAAGCGTTACGGTCTTGGTACCGGGCTTTTGCACGCCGCGCATGGTCATGCACATATGCTCGGCTTCCATCAGCACGATCGCCCCTTGGGGAGCAAGATATTCCATGAGGGCATCGGCAACCTGCGCGCACAGCTGCTCCTGCAGCTGCAGACGACGGGCATAGACCTCAACCGTGCGAGCAAGCTTAGACAGACCCGCCACGCGACCGTTAGGGATATAGCCGATCGCAGCCTTGCCATAAAACGGCAGCAGATGGTGCTCGCACAGCGAGTAAAACGTAATATCGCGCTCGATAACCAAATCGTTCGAAGCGACGGCAAAGGTTTTGGACAGGTGCTCCTCGGCACTCCGGCCCATACCGCCGGCTATCTCGCCATACATACGGGCGACGCGTGCCGGGGTCTCCAGCAGGCCCTCACGAGTTGGGTCCTCGCCTATACCTTCAAGCAGCAGCTTAATAGCAGTCTCGACTTTTTCCTGATCGACCATCTGGGCCTCACTTTTTTCGATTTCGCGTTCGCGCTATGGTACCACGCTGGCACGCAACCTCTTCCAGCTACATAGTATGGGTCGAATAGACCGGATCGTCCCGCCAAAGCTCCACAGCGTCGCAAAGCGCAACGCCCTCGCGCGCAGCACGAGCGCGCGTGGCGTTCATGTCGATCACGCGCTGATTGCTCGAACCCCTAAAGCGCAACGAGATATCGTACAGATCTTGAACGAACGGACCGTCTACCAGCATGTCGAGGCAAGCAAGGATACGGTCCGTCACGTCGGTATGGTGACGGCCGCCCGGCATTAGTTCCTCGAGCACATCACCGGTAAAGCACCAAATGGTCTTCCCAGACTCCACAGGATAGGTCGCACGCACGCGTTCGATAAAATCAACGAGCCCCGCCTGGTTCTCGGGTTCCATAGGCTCCCCGCCCAGAATCGTCAGGCCATCAATAAAGGGATGATCAAGACTCTCGATGATTTTGTCCTCGACGGCACGATCGAACGGTTCACCCGCGGCAAAGTCCCACGCGACGGAGTTAAAACAATTCTTGCACCCACGACGGCACCCACTCACAAACAGAGAAGTACGAACGCCTTCTCCATCAGCAATGTCGAAATACTTAATGTTCGCGTAGTTCATAGGTAACCTTCCTGGGGGTCTGGAGCATATCATCCCGTCCTCAAACATTCTCGGCCTTCGGCCTGCGAAACTGCGGGCGGGACGATATGCTCCAGATCCCTCGCGAGCGACACTCGGTGAACAAAGCGAACATCGAGTATGGGGTTCGAGGTCCAATAAAAACTGGGTTGCGGCTCAACCGCCATCGCAAGTAAATCGCAGCTGCAGCTCGAATTATTTCCGCCAAGAACTTCGAGGAGTGGGCAGACCGCATGCTGCATCTCAGCTACATCAACTTGGCTGCCCCGTAGCGAGGCCCCGGACCTTTAATCGCTATTTCGGACAGTCCTGGCTCACGACGGAGGCGCCACTGGCGCCTCCTGTTCGTGCGGAGCTCATATCGAGCAAA